>JAIVJC010000056.1:20570-46444 GCA_020200235.1 Acidobacteriota bacterium
GCCCCGCCGAGGGCACGGCCGATCTGCGCCGCGCCGTCGCGGAGAAGATCAGAGCCTTCAACGGCGTCGAGGTCGACGCCGACGCCAAGCCGTTCGAACTTTTGATCACGCCCGGCGGGACAGGCGCGCTCATCACCGTCGCGCGCACGCACCTCGTCGGGAAAAGCGCTCTCGTCTTCGAGCCCTACTACCCCTACCACCGACGCATCGTCGAAGAGCTGGGCGGCAGGACTGAGGCGTTCGCACTTGAGCGCGACTCGCTCACGTTCGAGAGGGAAGAGCTGCGCGCGCGCTGCCGCGAGCTGAAGTCGCGCGCTGAGTTCCCGCTGCGCGCCGTCGTCACCTGCACGCCCGTCAACCCGACGGGCAAGGTCTTCACGCGCGAGGAGCTGACGGCGATCTCGGAAGTCTGCGCGGAGTTCGATCTGCTCTGCCTCGCCGACGAGGTCTACGAGCACCACGTCATCGGCGCGCACCCGCACACCTCGATCGCCAGTCTGCCCGGGATGCGCGAGCGCACCGTCACGTGCAACTCCTTCTCGAAGTCGTGGAACATCTCCGGCTGGCGGCTCGGCTACGCCTACGGCGACTCCCGACTCGTCGCGCCGCTCTTCAACGCGCTCAACGTCTTCTACGTCTGCACGCCCACGCCGCTCCAGCACGCGCTCGCGGAGGTCTTGATGGCGGAGCCCGAACACTACGCGCGGCTGCGGGAAAATTTCGCGCGGAAGCGCGCGCGCGCCGTCGCCGCCTTGGAGCGCATCGGGTTTCGGGTCTACGACTCCGGCTCCGCCTTCTACGTCTGGGCGCGCATCCCTTCGGGACACGGCGACGCGATGCGGCTCAACGAACGACTCATCGCCGAAGCGGGCGTCGCCGCCGTCCCCGGCAGCGCGTTCACGGACAGCGACACCTGGGACGACTTCATGCGCATCTGCATCGCGCGCGAGGACGAAGTTTTAGACGGCGCGCTCGACAAGCTGGAGCGCGCGCTCGCCGGCTGAGGCGTTCGCGCCGCGACCGCGAAGGCGTCAAACACCGCGGCGCACGAAAGGGTCTTGCCCATCACCTTTTCGTGCAAAAACCGCCGCCCACCCTGACAGCCAAGCCGCAGTATTTCAACACTTAACCCGACCGCTGTCATGGCACGCGGGTTGTAATTAGACCTGCGTGCGCCGAAGCTTCGTGTGGGAAGTCCGAAGCGCGAATCCTGGTCTGACGTGAGGTGAGTCGAGATGTTGAAGAGAAATCTTGCGGGGTCGAATCTGAACCGCGGCGCGCGCTTGCTGCTGCCCGCGCTGTTCCTGCTCCTGCTGTCCACCGCCGCGTCGGCGCAGTTGAGCCGCATCCCCGACCTCGGTCGGATGGGCGGCGAGATGGTGGACATCAAGCTCAACGAGATCACGCTCGAATCGATCGACTTCCGCAACCAGACGGCGCGGCTCAACCTCGCGCTCGACGTGCGCACCCCGCTCGGCGTCAGTCTCAAAGACTTCGACTACCGCCTCCGACTCTTCGACCGCGATCTCGTCGAAGGCAACTACGGCGGGACGTTCAAGGTCGGCGGTCGCCGCGGCTCGCGCACAGACCTGCCCGTCACCGTCAACCTGCGCTCGATCCCCGGCGTGGTCTTCGACGCCTTCAGCAACCGCGGTCGCGTGCGCTACGACTTCGACGCGGGCTTCACGCTCCCACTCTACGTCTTCGAGAAGCGCTTCGACCAGAGCTTTTCGGGCGAAGTGCCGCTGCGCTCGGTCGTGGACGCGGCATCGATCCTGCGCGCGCGGCGCGGCGGCGGCGGCGGCAGCGTCGGCGGCAGCATCCTCGACCGCCTCCCGGTCATCTGGTAAGGCGGGGCGAGCCAGCTTGAGAAACTGAAGGCGCGCGGCGAACTCAATCGCCGCGCGCCTTCAGCTTTTGATCGTCGTCCAATGCGATGGACGCAAACCGCGCTCCCGGTCACGCGCGTATTTTGAGTCGGGCGGTGGAGGGAATAGAATCAGCCGCAAAGGGGCGACGGAAGTATGCTGACGAAAAAGCCCGGCGAGATTTTTTCGAGCGAGATCACGGACGAGGGCACGTTTCTCACGCGCCGCAACTTCGTGCGCGCCGCCGCCCTCGCCGCGACCACCGCCGGGACGGGCTGGCTCTACCGGCGCTTCGCCGTCCCCACGCCCTTCGCCCCGCTCGCCGCCGCTGAGATCGAGGGCGTCAAGCCGTCGGACGCGCTGCTGCCGCCGCCGCCGAACGAGGCGATCACGCCTTACGAGAAGATCACGAACTACAACAACTATTACGAGTTCACGACCGACAAGGAGGACGTGGCGCGGCTCGCGCGCGACTTCACGACGCGGCCGTGGACGGTCTCGGTCGAGGGGTTAGTCCACAAGCCTCGTGTCTTCGACATCGACGAGCTCGTCAGGCTCGCGCCGCAGGAGGAGCGCGTCTACCGCTTCCGCTGCGTCGAGGGCTGGTCGATGGTCATCCCGTGGGTCGGCTTCCCGCTCAAGAAGTTACTCGATCAAGTTGAGCCGATGGGCAACGCCGCCTACGTCGCCTTCGAGACCATCAAACGCCCGAAGGAGATGCCGGGCGTGCGCTCCGCCACTCTCGACTTCCCCTACGTCGAAGGCTTGCGCCTCGACGAAGCCCTGCACCCGCTGACGCTCCTCGCCACAGGCATCTACGGGAAAGTCCTGCTGCCGCAGAACGGCGCGCCGTTGCGCCTCGTCGTGCCGTGGAAGTACGGCTACAAGAGCGCGAAGGCGATCGTGAAGATCAGGCTCGTGGCAAGTGAGCCGCCGACGACCTGGAACCTCAACGCGCCGAACGAGTACGGCTTCTACTCGAACGTGAACCCGCGGGTCGCGCACCCGCGCTGGAGCCAGGCTGACGAGCGGCGCATCGGCGAGTTCGGGCGGCGCGACACTTTGATGTTCAACGGCTACGCCGACCAGGTCGGGCAGCTCTACGCCGGGATGGACTTGCGGAAGTACTTTTAAGGCAGCTGTTAGCTGTTAGCTGTTAGCTTTCAGCCAGGCGGTTGAACGGCAGATATGGTTTTAGGTTTTGCTAACAGCTAAGAGCTAACAGCTAATTGCTTTTTAACGCCGTGCCCGACATCAAGTTCACCAAATTCCTGCTCTTCGTCAACTGCCTCGTGCCGCTCGCGCTGCTCGGCTGGGACGCCTACCACCACCGCCTCGGCGCGAACCCGACGGAGTTCGCCACGCGCTCGACCGGCGTGCTCACGCTCATCTTCCTCTTCCTGACGCTCTCCGTCACGCCGCTGCGCAGGCTGACGAAGGCGAACTGGCTGATCAAGTTCCGCAAGATGCTCGGGCTCTACGCCTTCTTCTACGGCGCTCTGCACCTCTTGACATACGTCTGGTTCGACAAGTTCTTCAACCTCCCGGAGATCGTGAAAGACACCTGGCAGCGCCGCTTCATCCTCGTCGGGATGACGAGCTTCCTCCTGATGATCCCGCTCGCCTTGACCTCGACGAACGCCGCCGTCAAGCGGCTCGGCGGCAAGCGCTGGGCGAAGCTCCACAAACTCGTCTACGTCACCGCCGTCGGCGGCGTCATCCACTACTGGATGATCGTCAAGGCGATCACCTCGACGCAGATCGCCTTCGCCGCCGTGCTCGCCGCGCTCCTCGGCGCGCGCGTCGTCTTCCGCCTCACGCGCCCGCAGGCGAAGGCGCAAAAGCCGCAGCCGCGCGCCGTCGCCTCGAAGTAAGGATAATCATCTGGCGAGTCTGAGCCCCTGATAAGGGGCGGAAGATTTTAGCCCACGGCTCACGCCGTGGGCTAAAATCTTCCGCCCCTTGTCAGGGGCTCAGGTCTCATCCTTCGGAACGAAGTCGAGCACGATCGGATCGTGATCGGAGAGAGCGCCCGCGTCGTCGCGCAGATCATTAACGACGCGCGGCTCGGACGCGGGCTCGATGCCGCGGCCGGCGAACCAGTCGAGCTTGAGCGAGCAGCGGCCGCCGTGTTGCGCGAGCGCCCAGTCGATGAAGGGGAAGCACCAGCCGGGGACCCAGTCGCGCATGCCGGAGTTCGTGGCGACGTCCGTCACGTCGTAGTGGAGCGTGCCCGCGCCCGCCGCGTTCAGCTCGCGGTAGCTGAAGCCGCGCCGCTCGATCTCGCGGAAGAGTCTGCGCTCGAACCAGCGGTCGGGGTGCGGGTAGTGTTGCTCGACGACGCGGCTCACGCCCATCGCGACGCGGCGGAAGTAGCCGAGGATGGCGTAGGTCGCGCGGCGCGAGTTGTAGGTCGTCGTGTTCCAGTCGCCGCCGACGAGCGTGGGGAGCTGCGGGCCCAACGACGCGACGTGTTCGAGCACGAGTCGCATCTGGAGCGCGCGGTGCGCCTGCGTGGAGTGAGCGTCGAGGTGGAGGCTGACGGCGCGAAACGCGCCGAGCGGGTGCTCCACGTCGGCGACGACGGCGCGCTGACTCCCCAGACGCTTCTCCTTGCCGCTCATCTTGTCCTTGCCGTTCGGCAGCGCCAGCGAGTGCGCGCGCCGCACGGGGAAGCGCGAGAACAGGGCGTTGCCGTGCAGCGCCTGCGTGTTCTCGCCCTCGACCCGCGACTCCAAGCCGCTCCCCTTGTTGAGCGCGACGTAGCACGGCGCGAAGGCGTAGTTCATCCCCAACTCTTCGGCGATCTCTCTCGCGACGAAACGGTTCCCCGTGCGCGCCATGCCGTAGTCCAGCTCCGTGAGCAGCAAAACGTCCGACGAGCGCAGGACGGGGTGCGACCTGAGCGCGCTGACTATCCCGGCGAGACGCTTCCCGCGCTCGATGTTCCACGCCGTCGCGCGGACGAAATCGTGGTTCGGCGGAGGCGCGCCCGGATTCCCGACAGCGGAGTTTTCCCGCACGACGCCCGCGAGGACTCTCTCGATCTCCGGTCGCAGGCGCGCGTAGAGCGGGGAGGCGCGCAGTGCGCGGGTGGAGTCGAAGCGCGCGAGCGCGTCGAAGTGCGGCGCGAGCGAGTGATCGAGTGCGCGTGCGTCGTCGTCGTCGATCTCTGGTAGGGCGGCTTGGCTCATCGGTCGAAGGAGCTGCGAGTTTACAGGCGCGTCCGTGCGCGCATCAACCCGGCGACCGCGCGGGCGTCAATAACTCACGCGGTTCGCGCGCGGGGTGAATTTTTGACCGGCTTTCTGCGCGCGTGCTAATTTGAAACGCGCGCCGAAAGCTTCGACAACAGCGGCGCGCCGCGCGCGCGCGCGACTCTCCGAAGCTAACCACTCCCTCCCGACGCCGAGGCAGCCCCGCGCCCGATGCAGCTTTCTCCGAATAAACTCCGGTACCTCGCGCCCGCGCTCGTCCTCGCCTGCGGCGTCGCCGTCATCGTGCCCGCGCTCCTGCGCGGTCTGCCCGTCGGCGCGGACTTCAACAACCACTACCGCCACGCGCTGCCGCTCTACGACAGCCTGCGCGCCGGTCACTTCGATCCGGGCTGGCTCGCCGAGTCGAACGACGGCTACGGCGACGCGCGCTTCCGCTTCTACCCGCCCGCGACCTACTACCTGCTCTCCGCCACGCGCTTTGTCGCGGGCGACTGGTACGCGGGGAGCCTCATCACGTTCGCGCTGCTCTCTTCGGTCGGCGCGCTCGGCGTCTTCGCCTGGGGTCGCAGGCTCGGCGCTTCGCGCTGGATAGCCGCGCTCGCGGGCGCGCTCTACGCAATCGCGCCCTACCATCTGAACGAGCTCTACCAGGCGTCGTTCCTCGCGGAGTACGCAGCCTGCGCCGTGCTGCCGTGGTGCTTCGCGTTCACGCAGGGCGTCTTCGATTCGCGGCGGAGTGTTTCGCGCGCGCGAGATGTCGCCGGCCTCGGTTTGTCCTACGCCGCGCTCGTGCTGTCGCACCTGCCGCTGACGGTGATCGGCTCTCTCTCGCTCGGAGTCTACGCGCTCCTGCTCGCGCGGAGGGCGCGCTCGATCAAGCCGCTCGCCATCTTCGCGGCGGGGGTCGTGCTGGGACTCGTGGCGAGCGCGTTCTACTGGGTCGGGATCGCGCTGCTCTCCGGCAGGGCGCGCGGCGAAAAAGCGGGCGCGGTGAAAGTTCATGAGAGGGGCGCTGATAAAGACTCGTCACTCGGTCGCGCCCGCTCGCTCTTCCCGGTCGCGCTGCTCTTCGCCTTCTCGTTTCTGATGACGACCGATCTCAGTCGCCCGCTGTGGCTCGTCGTGCCGAAGCTCGACAAGGTTCAGTTCCCGTACCGCTGGCTCGCCGTGGCGTCGCTCGCGGGCTGCCCCCTGCTCGCCGCGGGTCTCGCGCGCTGGCTCACGATCATTCGCGCGCGCTCTCTCAGACCGCTGCATTTGATCGTCGCGCTCGCGTTCGCGCTCGCGCTCTGGCACGTCGGCGCGGAAGTCGTCCGCGACTCCGAGTACATCGGGCGGCAGAAGTTCGGGCAACTGCTCGCGGAGATGCGCGGCGGCGCGAGCTTCAGAGACTGGCTGCCGGCGGGCGCGCGCGCCGCGTCGCAGATGGAGCGGATGGAGGGCGCGGCGCGGGCGGAAGGCTGCGCGGTCTCGGTCGTCGAGGAGACGCCGGAGCGCAGGGCGTTCCGACTCGCGCCGGGGGTTTGCGAGCGCCTGCGCGTGCGCGCTTACTTCTACCCGCACTGGCGCGCGCGCGAGACGACCGGAGGCGCGAGCCGACAGCTCCAGACCGCGGCGGCTGACGACGGCGCGCTCGTCGTAAAACTTCCGACGCCGATCGCTTCGCCAGAGGGGACTGTGCAAGCGAGGACTGTGGTCGTCGAGTTCACAGAGCCTCCGATGACGATCTATTCGCGGGTGCTGAGCGCCTTCGGCGCGTGCCTGATCCTGTGCGCGGCGTTGTTCGGAATATTCTTCGGGCGGCGGAGTCGGACGGCGGGGCGTGAAGGTGCGAAAGACGTGCGGGCTGCGGGGATCGCAAAAGTTTAGACGCGATTGGTCTTACTGATCCGCGACGCGACGCCAGACCTGCGACTCGCCCTCGGAGCGGAGGAGCGCGCGCACCTCTGCGTAGGCGGCGGCGTAGAGAGAGCGCATCTCGGAGGCGCCGCCGCCGACCTCGGCGAGCCTGCGCTCCAACTCTTCGAGCGGAATCTTTTTCAGCGGGGCGCTCCGGGCGAGCATCGCGCCCTCGCCCGCGAAGTGCGCCGCGAGCCCTTCGGCGAGCCAGGCGGGCGCGCGCCCGCGCGACAGTTTCTCGATGACGGGGTGGACGAGCTCGTGCCTGAGCGTCTGCGCGACGACGCCGCGCCGCTCCAGCGTCGCGAGCGGCTGCGTCTCGACGCGCGAGCCGCGCGAGGCGGCGGCGACCCACGCGGGGTAGCCGGTCGCGGCGACGAAGTCGGCGGTCGTCTCGTGGACGTGGATGTCGAGCGGGGGCAGCGCGGGCATCGAGAGCGACGCCGCGTCGAGACGGCGCGCGAGGTCTCGGCGCGCGGCTTCGAGCGTGCGCAGGGCGGACTCCGCCTCGCTGCGCGAGCCGCGCGCGGGGTAGGTGATGCGGAAGTGCTCGCTCGAAAGCGTGGCGCGCGCCGGGGTGGCGGCGGCGCGCGGCGGCGCGGCGCGGTAGTGTGCGTAAGACGCCGCGCGTCGGGTTGGTACTTCGGCGCGCGCGCGCGTCGGTGAAGTCGCGCGGCCGACCGTCGCGCCGGGGAAGTAGTGCGCGAGGATTTGCGTGTACGTGGAGCCGCCGCGCGCCATCACGTGCGCGCCCGCCTGGCAGAGACCGAGCCCGTGACCGAAGCCACTCCCCCTGAAGATGAACGTCGAGCCCGCGCGGCTGACGTTGAAGCGCGAGCTTTTGATCAAGTTCCAGCCGAGCGTGCGCCCGACGATGATCTTGAAGTCCCACCCGCGCAAAACTTTCCTCCGCTCGCCGCCGAGCTCGATCGTCTCGGCGCGCCCCGTCGCGTCGCGCTTGACGACGGAAACGTTGTCGAGGCGAGAGCCCACGTCGCTGCGCGGGTCTTCGCGGAGCGCCGCCAGGAGTTGGCGCGCGGGGATCGCGTCCGCCCAGCGCGAGTGCGGGAGCGCGGCGCAGTACTCGTCCGCCACGCCGCGCTCGTAGGGCTCGCGCGCCGCAGTCCCCCACAGCGTCTGGACGTTGGCGGTCACGCCGCCGCACGAAGCGCTGAAGTAGGCGGAGGCTAGCCGGCCGCGCGAGTCGCGCAAGACTTCGCCCGCGGTCTCCGAGACGGCGCGGCGCAGCAGCGCGTGAAAATCCGGGCGCGCGTTGTCCGGCGTGACGCGCAGGTAACGCTGGCAGTGCGTGGTCGTGCAGAAGTCGTAGCCGTCGCGCGCGTGGCGACCCAGTTTTTGCAGGGCGTAGGTGCGGCTCGCGACCGCGAGAGCCTTGACGGCGGCGAACTCGTCCTCGGTGCTCCCTTCGGCGGCGAGGACGCCGAAGAGGTAATCGTCGAGCGGCATCGCGCGCGTCTCGCCGTCGCGCGCGATGCGCACGCGCACAATCGTCGCGTCGCCGCGTCCGGCGTCGCGCGTCGTGTCGGAACTTTGTGGCTGCAACTGGTCAGCCGTTTCCGGGAATGAGTCGTCTGACGTTCCCGCGGGCTCACGATCCGGCTCGCTCGTCTGTGAACCGGCTTGCGGAGTCTCTTCGTCAGCATCAGCAGCCAGACGCGCGAACTCCTCGAAGACGGGGCGCGCGATCTCGGCGCACTGTTTGCCCCGCGCGCGGCGGAGGAAGACGAGGACGGCGAGCTTCACGTCCCGCGGCGCGGGCTGGTCGCCCTGCGCCTCGTCGGGCGAGACGTAGAGCGCGCCCGCGTCGCGCGCCGCGGCGGACGCGCGGGCGATTGTGGCGAAGCCGACGAACCAGCCGTGCGTGCGGAAGCCGCCGATCTCGGTCGCCGTGCCGGTCTTGCCGAAAATCTTCAGCGGCAGCTCGTCGAGCCGCGCGCGCTCAGCCGTGCCGTAACTGATCGCGCCGCGCATCCCGCCGACGACCAGCGCGCGTTCTTCCGGAGAGACGTGGACGCGGGCGCTCTCCCTCGCGTCGAAATTTTCGGGCGCGGCGCGGCGCGCGTCGAAGAGTCGCCCGCCGTTCACGAGCGCGCTGTAAGCAGAGATCATCTGCAAGGGCGTGGCGAGGATGGCGCCGCCCTCGCCGAGCGCGGTCTCCGTGCGCCACGCGCCGCGCGCAGGGAGTCGCGGCGCGAGTTTCACTGTCGCCGCCCGATCCGTCGCGCGGTGCGCGGACTCGAACGCATTGCGAGCGGCGCGCGAAGGGCGCGGGTCGGCATCGGTCGAGCGGGAATGAGCGTGCGGGTCGGTGAGTCGCGCGCGGGTTGCTTCGCCCCCGTCAACGCGCGCGGCTCCGAAGCCGAAGGAGGCGAGCGTCGCGTTGAAGTCGGCGGGGTCGATGCGCTCGCCGAGGTTCGCGAAGAAGTAGTTGCAGGAGTGCGCGAGCGCGTGGGCGGGATCGAAGAGCGTCTTGTAGACGGGGTGCGAGCAGGTGAACTCCGTCCCGCCCCGCTCGAAATGTTTGCGGCAGAGCAGGCGCGTGTCGGCGTTGACGATCTTTTCGCGCAGCGCGGCGAGCAGGGTGAACGGTTTGACGGCTGAGCCGGGCGGGAAGGCTTCCAGTCCGGCGAGCCCTTCGTTGACGACCGCGCGCAGGCGACCATCTTGCGCGTCCATCACGACGACGGTGCCGTCGCGCCCGTCGAGCGCGAGCGCGGCGGCGCGCTGCAACGCCGCGTCGAGCTCCGCCTCGCTCGCCCTGTGGCGCGCGAGACCCGCGGCGGGATGCTTAACCGGCGCGGGCGGAGACCACGCGAAGAGGATCGCGACGCAGACGCAGACCGGCGCGGAGAGGATCATGTAAGAAGGGTGAACGCGGAGCGACGAACGAGAGCCGTTAAAGATTGAACGCCACGCCTTCATCCTTATTTTACTTCCTGCTTCCCACTTCCTCAGTTCCGACTTCATCCTTGCCCGCCTAGCTGGTCACGCTCGCGGGCTCAGCCGGTCGCGGCTGCGGGTCGGGCTGGCGGGCGAGCGCGGCGTCGGCGTCCGCCCCCGCGTCGTAGCGCGCGAGCGCGGTGGCGGTGGCGACGAAGCCGAAGAGCGTCAGCGCGAAGGCGGCGAGGAGCCGGACGGAGAGCAACGTCAGCTCGACCGATCCGGCGCTCGCGGGCGTGCGCTTGATGATCAGGAAGTAGGGCAGGAGCGCGAAGACGATCATGCCGACCGTGTAGGTGAAGACCGAGCGCGCGGACAGTGCGCGGGCGATGACGCGGTGGTGCTTCCTGAGCGCGCCGCCGAGCCCGTCGCGCGTGGCGGCGATCCAGAGGTGGACGGCGATGAGCGGCAGCAGGACGCCGAGCAGGAGGAGCCGCAGCGCGGAGTAGAAGACGTACGCCCAGCGCACCTTCGGCTTCGGTCGCGGCTCCCGCGCGGAGTCGTCGCCCTCGCCGTCCATGTTCGCGGAGTACTGCGCGCTCGCCTCGTCGCGCGGATCGTGTTTGACGCGGCTCTCCAGCTTGTTCATCGCCCAGACCGTGCCGACGACGAGCGCGAGGATGGGCAGGCTCAACGTGAGCACTTTCAAAAAGTTCCCGAGCGCGCGCCGGAGGATTCCGGCGGGGCGCGTCTCGCCGACCGCGTAAGCCGCCGCCGCCGCGGCGACCGCGCAGAACAGCACGGGCACGGCCACCGCCGCGAGCGCGGTCAGCGCGAGCTGCGCGGTGGTCGCCTCGCGCGTCGTGATGAAGAGGACGAAGGCCGCGATGAGCGCGGCGTAAAGAAACGCGAGCGCGAGCAGGGCGCGCCAGTCGCGCAGCAAGCCCCGCGCGGCGGAGAAGAGTGCGGAGAGCACGTTCTTGGTCATCGGTTCACCTTTAAATTCTGATCCGAGTTCTCACTTGCGGTCGAGGATCGTCAACTTCCCGCTCGCCGTGTTCGACTGGACGCTCGGCTGGTACATCAGCTCGACGCGCGCCGGGGCGACGCGGAACTCGCCCGGCTCCTGCACGCGCATGGCGTATTGGAACACGGCTTTGCCCCCCCAGAACTGGTTGAGGAAGATGGCGGTGCGCTCGTCGCGGAACTCGCGGTTGCTGTACCAGTTCGTCCAGCCGCCCTCGGTGCTGTAGTTGAGGTTGAGCCCGCCCACCTGCTCGACCTGCTCGCACCCGGCGGGGATCGGGTCTTCGATCAGGAGGTAGGGCGCGGCTCCGCCCTCAATCGTCAGGCGCGAGACGATGGTGTCGCCCGAACGCAGCTCGCCGCCGAGCGCTTCCGTGCGCCACTTCAATTTGTCGCCGCTGTCGTCCAGGACGAGCCGCAAGTACTCGCGCGTGATCTTGATCCCGGAGGTGCTCTGCGGCGCGGTCGTCTCCTCGGTCGTCGCGAAGCTGAGCGAGGCTGAGAGGTACACGACGCCGGGACCGCGCTTGACGACCCTCACCTGCGTCGCGCCGCCGACCTGCTGATCTTTGCGCGTGACGGTGAAGTTCTTCCCGCCCTTCGCCTCTGCCGAAGTGACCTGCTGCGCGACGACCTGCTCGCCGCCGACGTAGACTTCGAGCGCGTAGTCGGGCGTCAGCTCCTGGCTCACCTTCAAATAATCGGTGAGACCGTAGATCGCGAACGCGGTCTGCTTCGTGGACTGCCAGTAATAGCCGTTGCGCCGGTTGGCGACGAGCCAGCGCGCCGCTTTCGGCAGGACGGGCGACTGCGGGGAGACTTGCGCGAGCGCCTTGACGGAGAGCGCGGTCGCCTCCGTGTTGTTCTCCTCCGTGAAATCGATCATGGGCTTGCGCTTCGACTCCCAGTGCGCGTCGAAGCCCGTCTGCGAAGCCGTGCGCTCGATCTCGGTCGCGACCGCGCGCGCGCGGTTCATGTCACCGCGCTGCTTCAAAGTCAGCGCGAGCAGCGCGCGCCCGTAGGGCTGGAGGCGCCCGCGGTTGTTGAAGAGCTCTTCGACGTAGCGCGCGTCGATGCCGTTGCTCTCGTTGAGCGAGTAGATCATGAAGGCGCGCGTCTCGGCGTCGATCTCTTTGCCGTCGTCGGTCTTGTTCGAGATGATCAAGCCTCCGAGTTTTTCGCGCGCCTTCACGACGCGCGCGTCGTCGATCTCGTAGCCCGCCTTGCTTGCGAGGAAGAGCCCGTCGAGGACGTAAGCCGTCATGAACGGATCGGTCGCGTCGTCGCGCCACCAGCCCCAGCCGCCGTCCTCGTGCTGGAACTTGTAGAGCCGGTCGAGACCCTTCTTCACCTTGCGAGAGATGTTGTTCGTGTCGCGGATCGAAGCCTGCTCCACCTCCTTCAGCGTGTTTGCGACGATGACGGTCGGGAGGAAGCTCGACATCGTCTGCTCCGTGCAGCCGTAGGGGTAGCTCGTCAGGTAATCGAGCGCGCCGAAGAGCGTGCTCGCGACCGAGGGCGCGGCTTCGACGCGCAGGGTGCGCCCGCGCGGGTCAGCGCCCGCGGGCAGGTTGATGGTGAAAGTCTTCTCTTCGTCGCCGTCGCCGGAGAGCGTGACGGACTGCCCGTAGGTCTGCTTGAGCCCGCGCGGGACGACGGGGATGGAAAGCTCGACGGCGTCCGACTCGGTGTCGGTGAGAGCCTTGCCGAGCAGCGTGAGATCGCCGGTCTGCGGCGCGCTGACGCGCCAGTTGATGCGGTGTTCGCCGTTCTTCGGGATCGTGACGGTCTGCGTCGCCGCGTCGAGCATCTGCGCGCCGTTGACGCTCAGGGAAATCTGCGTCGTCTTGTCGGCGTTCAGGTAGTTGTGCGCGATGCCGGAGATCGTGACGGTGTCGCCGGCGGTGAGGAAGCGCGGCATGGCGAGGCGCAGGATCACGTCCTTGCGCTCGACGACCTTGCTCGTCGTCACGCCCACGCGCGTGTCACTGGTGACGGCGCGCGCGGTGGCGCGCCACGTCGTCAAATTATCCGGCAGATCGACTTTCACGACCGCCTTGCCGTCCGCGCCCGTGATGACCGCGGGCTGCCAGAACGCCGTGTCCTTGAAGAGTTTTCTGACCACCGGCTCGACGAGCGCCGTGGCGTCGTTCTTGAAGTCGGCGAGCTGGTAGGCGCGCTTATTCTGCGCGAGCTTGATCTGATCCTTGCCCGCGTAGCCGGTGAAGTTGAAGTTGGTCGAGAACGCGGTGTTGACCTCGTTGTAGCGTCGCCCGTAGAACTCGCGTCGGATGTCGCCCGCGTTGTCGGGCGCGATGGAGTAGATCGCTTCGTCGACGACGCCGAGGCTGACCTCCGCGCCGGGGGCGGGCGAGCCGTCGCCGTTGCGCGCGACGACCGTGTAGGAGCGGCGCGAAGCGCGCTTCGATGGGCACGTCGATGACGACGGCGCGCCCCGCCGTGTCGATCTGGCGCACGGACATCACGCTCATCAGCTCGGTCGTCACTAAAAGGTGCGCCTTGTCCTTCGGCAGCAGCGCGAGGACGTGCGCCGTCTCGCCGACCTTGTAAGACTTCTTGTCGGGCACGAGCTTGATCTGATCCTCGCCCTGGTAGGAGTAGTCGCTCCACTGGCTGTCGCGATCCGCGACCCAGAGCGATCCGCCGAGCGAGGTGATCTGCTTGCCGCCCTCGTTGATGATGGTCTTGATCTGGATGTTGCCGGGGCGGTCGACGCGGTAATCGACCGCGGCGTCGCCCCGCGCGTCGGTCTGGACGGTAGCAGTTGAGAGCTCCTTCTCGCGGAGCTTGTAGTCGGTGTAGGTGTAGCCGTAGTCGTTCCGCTCGATCTTCTCCCACGTGTGCTCGACGAACCTGAGGGTGACGCTCGCGGGCTTCGGGTGCCCCTCGTAGTCGCGCGTGTGGACGAGAATCTTCGCCGTGTCGTTCTGGTAATAGACGTAGCGCTCGGTCGAGGCGTCGGCGACGGTCGAGCCGCGCACGCCGGTGAACTCCGCGTTGCCCGTCATCTGGCGGCGCGCGGCGTCCGTGACCTGCGCTTCGAGCCGGTAGGTGTAGTCCCAAGCCTGCCGCTCGCCGGGCTCCGGCACTTTGAACTCGACCTGTAGCTGACCGTTGGCGTCGAGCTTTCCGTCGCCTTCGGTGACCATCGAGTCGCCGCCGTAGCCGTAGTAACTCTCGCTCTCGTCCGCCGAGTCTTCGACGCCGAAGTCGTCGAGCGGGTCTTCGGGGCGCTCGAAGAAGTAAGGGAAGTAGCGCGAGCGGTAGACGTAGTATTTCACGTCCGCTTTCGTCACGGGCGAGCCGAAGAAGTAGCGCGCCGAGACGGTGTACTTCATCGCGGAGCCCGTGGGGATGAACTTCTGCGGCGTGGAGACCGTGACCTTGTACTCGGGCTTCTTGTACTCCATCACCTCGAAGTAGCCGCGCGCCTCGCCGTTCTCGAAGCCGGCGACGACGCTGTAGTTGCCGAGCGGCGCGTCTTCGGGGATGTCCACCTCGCCGCTGAAGGTGCCGCGCGTGGAGAGCGCGACCTGTTTCTCGAAAATCTTCGCGCTGTTCGAGTCCTGGACGCTGAGCGTGACCGAGCCCTTCGGGAGTTGATAACCCTTCTCGCTGCGCTTGCGGAGGATGCCTTTGAAGTAGACCTTCTGGTTCGTGCGGTAGACGGGGCGATCCGTGTAGACGTAGCTCTGCAAATTGCCGCCGCCGCCCTCGCCGTCTTCGCCGCCGCCGAAGTAGTAGGACTCGAGATCGGAGATGGCGAAGTTGCCGCCCTCGTTCGCCATGATGACGTAGGAGGGCGTCGTCTCCTCGCCGCCTCCTTCGTCGCCACCGGCTTCGCCGTCGCCGGTCTCGTCGTTGGCGGCTGTCGTCACGTCCGTCTCCTTCTTCGGCTTGATCGTCGTGCGGTAGATGCCCTGGTTGTCGGTCGTGCCGTTGGTGACTGTGTCCTTGCCCTTGTAGATGTCGAGCTTGACGCCCGCGCGCGGCGCGCCGGTCTGCCGGTTGACGGCGTAGACCATGAGCTGACCGTCGCGGGAGGTCTTCTCGATCATCGTCAAGTCCGTGACCATCACGATGCCGTAGGCGCGCAGATCATTGTTGACCGCCTCGACGACGTAGACGCCCGGCTCGCGCTTGCCGATGGGGACGGGGCGGCGGTCGTACTCTTCCGTGAGCGGCGGCAACTTCTCGCGCCAGCTGGTGACGAGCTGATCCGGGTTGACGAGCGGCACGCGCGCGTAGTCGGCGACGTTCAGGGGCGAGCGCTGCCCCTCGAACTCCTCGTCGGGGTTGCGGAAGCGCTGGTTGAAGCCGCGGCGCGAGTCGTTCTTGAGCTGCGCGCGGAAGTAGTCGCGCCCCTGTCGGTAGAAGGCGAGCTTGAAGGCGCGCAGCTTCTCCAGGAATGTGGCCCGGCGTTTACGGAAGTAGCTCTCGAACTCGTTCTCCTCGTCCTCGCCGAACTGGTGCGGGTTGTCGAGCTGGCGGAAGAACTTCGAGGGGTCGTTGAGGCGGTAGACGCGGAAGTCCACCGCGTCGATGTCGCGGTAGTTGAGCCACAGGCGCGGCCGCTCGTTCGTGCCGTAGCTGCGGTTCGTCATGAGCGAGAAGAAGGGTTTCGCCGGCTTCGTCGGGTCGCGCTCGGTGTACTCCTGCTCGGGGAACCACTCGCCCGCCGAGTAGCCCTCGGCGAGCGCGCGCAGGCGCCAGAAGGAGAACGTGAAGACCGCGAAGATGACGACGAGGTAGATGACGGCGGACGTGAGCAGCTTTCTCTTGTTCATCTGTTTGAACCTTGCGACTTATCGACTGTCGTCCCGGCGATTCCTTGTCTCACTGCAAAATCTTCAGACGGTAGAAGCCGAGGAAGTTCCTGTTCGACGCGACAGGTCGCCAGCGCGGATCGGGGTGGTGATCGAGCACGGCGAGCCGCACCTTCTTCACCGTGCCCTTGTCGTGGGGCGAAGTGCCCGTGTGGTAGACCACCCAGTCGGCGGCGTCCTCATCCTCGACGCGCGCCGCGCCCAGGAAGATCATCACGTGGTACGGGTACTTCCGCGCGTGCGGCTGGTGGAAGAAGACGAGATCGCCCGCGCGCGCGGCGCCGCGCTCGCGGCTGACGAACTCCGAGTTGAACTCCCTGAGCGTGCGCGCGTCGGCGAACTCGGAAAAAGTCTCGCCCTTCAGGTCCGACTCGCGGAAAGCGCCGAACGCGGTGCGGAAAATCTTCTCGCCCGTGGGGCTGTGATCGAGCGTGTAGGCGCGCACGTCCGGCGCGAAGGCTTCGTAAGAGGCGCCCATGCGCGCGAGCCACCTGCGGTCGTGCGCGCGCAGCGCCTCGCGCCAGCTGAATCGCACGAGCCCGGCGCAGTCGCGCTGCTCCTCGTTCCACTCCTTGCTCGCCTCGTAGAACTGCTGCTCGGCGATGCCGGTGAACCAGCGGCGGAAGTTCTCGCGGTCGCCGAAGGTCGTCAGCTCCGCCGCGTCCGGCAAGCCGTCGGCGTCCGCGTCAATCGAGCCGACGACGACCGCGCCCTTCGTCGCCGTCTCGATCTTGCCGGTCGCGGCGGGGCGCGTCTCCACTCGCGCGCGCGCCTCGGACGCGCCGCCGCAGCCCGAGAGCGCGGCGCACGCGAGCAGCAGCAGGTGTCCGCCCCGCCGGAACGCAACGCGACGCGGGCTCGAACACCGACCCCTCCGGCTCCCCTCAAAGCCGCGGACGTACCCACCCGCCCGCGCCTGTGGAATGCCACATTGACCGCGCGAGGCGGATGTCAGAGGGTAGAGGTCAGAGGTTAGTAATCTCGCGGTCAGCAGGTGATACAATGACGCCGAACCCCAGTGTCAGTAGAGTCAGTCCTCCGTCTCCTATGTCGATCTTAATCGCCGAAGACAACGTGGCGCAGCGGCGCTACCTGCGCGAGCTGCTGGAGCGCGAGTTCGCCTCGCACGCGCCTGTCATCGAGGCGGCGGACGGCGAGGAGGCGGTCGCGCTAGCGGTGAAGCACAAGCCGGGGCTCTCCGTGCTCGACATCCAGATGCCGAAGCTGTCTGGCGTCAAAGCCGCGCGGGCGATCTGGAGAGAGTTCCCGCAGGCGCGCGTCATCTTCTGGACGCAGTTCCCGGACGAGATTTACATCAACGAGATCAGGAAGATCATCCGCTCGGTCGAGCCCGCGCCGACCTACGGCTTCATCCACAAGAACAACCCCGAGTCGCGCTTCCTGCGCTTCGTCGCCGCCGTCCTCGAAGACGGGGCGGACATGATCGACCCCGCCTTCAAAGACTCGTTCAAGCGCCCGCTCCTCACGGAGTTCGAAGCCGAGGCGCTCTACTACCTCGCGCTGGGGCTGTCGAACTGGCTCATCGCGCGCAAGTGCAGTTTGTCACTGCG
The DNA here is from genome assembly GCA_020200235.1 of Acidobacteriota bacterium. Taxonomy (GTDB): domain Bacteria; phylum Acidobacteriota; class Blastocatellia; order Pyrinomonadales; family Pyrinomonadaceae; genus JAIVGV01. Next base: position 37,901 of record JAIVJC010000056.1, read on the forward strand.
CGGCGTCGAGAGCCGCCTCGCCACGCTCTACGAAAAGCTGTTCGTCTCGACCCCCGAAGGCACGCCGCACGAGAGTTACGACAAGCTCGCCTACAACGTCCGCACGCGCGCCTTCTTCGAGGCGCTGCGCCGCGGGCTCATCAACGCCGACGAGCTGGAGAAGGCGGAACACGACCTGGCGTCGTGGATCGCGCGCGACCGCCTGCGCTTCGCCGACGAGCTGAAGGCGGAGCGCAAGAAACACTGAGCGCGCGACGTTGAAAGAGTGAAAGCGAATCAAGACACTCACCACAGAGGCACAGAGGGCACGGAGGACGCACAGAGTTTTCCTCTGTGTAACCTCCGTGCCCTCTATGCCTCTGTGGTGAGTCGGGCTAATCTCCGCCACGCGAAGTCTCGTCACCGACTCGCCGCCGCCGCATCTTTTCTTTTCCTGATCCTTACCACCTTCCACTCTTCTCAGTCTTCCGCACAGAGCCCGAACGAGACGCCCGACCCGCGCGCGATGAACCTGCACCAGTGGGGCGCGGTGACGCTCTTCCACGGGCTGCCCTCGGATCGCGTGCGCGCCATCGAGCAGGACGCGGAGGGCGCGCTCTGGTTCGCGACCGACAACGGGCTCGCGCGCTACGACGGGCGGCGCACCCAAACGGTCGCGGTCGAAGGGCTCGCGCAGGGGCGCGTCAACGCCTTGAAGTTCGACGAAGGCGGCGCGCTCTGGACGGGGACGGAGGACGGCGCGGCGGTGACGCGCGGCGGGGCTTGGCGCGTGCTGGAAGAGACGCGCGGGAAGTCAGTCACCGCCATCATCTCGCAGGGCCGTGGGCGCGCGCTGATGTCCACCTCGGCCGGTCAGCTCTACAGCTGCGCGATCAACCTCGACGGCACCGTGAGCGCCCGCGCCTTCCCCGAACAGCCCTTGAAGAGCGCCGACGCCGACAAGCCCGGCGCGCTGCGCCTGACGAGCCTCGCGCAGGGGCGCGGCGGCGTCATCTACGTCGGCACACTCAGCCGCGGTCTCCTCGCGTTTGACGGCGAGCGCGCGCGCGAGGTGTCGAGCCGACCGCGACCCTTCTTCGTCGAAGCCCTCGACGCGGACGGGGGCGGCAACCTCTGGCTCGGCGTGCGCGTGCGGGGCGCGGACGGCGGTCTCTACGCGGGCGCCGATCCTCTGCCCGAGGGCGAGGCGGCGACGCTCAGGCGCGTCGGCGATCTCTTAACGGCGACCGCCGTCCGGCGCGACGCGCGCGGCGACGTGTGGGTCGCGACCGAGGGCTTGGGCGCGTACCGCTTCCGTGACTCGCGGCAGGTCGATCACTTCACGTTCGAGAACACGGCCGGGGGCTTGCGCTCGAACCTCGTCTTCAACGTCTTCGTCGATCGCGAGGGCGTCGTCTGGTTCGGCACGGACCGCGGCGTCTGCCGCTACGATCCGCAGTCGCCGCGCACGGAGACTTTCGGGGCGGACGCCAACGCGAGTTTCGTGCGCGCCCTCTACCGCACGCGCCGCGGCGAGCTGCTCGCGGGGACGAGTCGCGGGCTCTTCGTCTTCGACGAGAGGCGCGCCGCGTGGGGTCCCGTCACGGAACTGGCGCGCCGCACGATCTACTCGGTCGCGGAGGACACGCGCGGTCGCCTGCTGGTCGGGACTTCCGCGGGGCTGTTCGCCGGCGTCGACACGCGCGGGCTCGGCGGCGAGGCGGGGAAGTTGGAGCCGCAGGGCTCTTCAGCGGGCGAGGCGTTTGACGAAGGCGCGGTCGGGAAGGGCGACGCGCGGGAAAAAGTTGACGCGCGCGGCGACGGGCGGGAGGCGGGCGAAGGGCGGTCGCGCAAGGGCGATGGGGGCGTCGGCGAGAGCGTGCGCGCGATCCGAATCTTCCGCGGCGCGACTTACGTCGCGAGCTACGGGCGCGGCGTCGAGCGCGTCGAGGGCGAGCGTCGAACACTGATCTTCCCCGCGGGCGGAGCGGACGCGCGGCTGCGCGAGGTGACGAGCCTGCACGCCGAGGGCGACGCGCGGCTCTGGATCGGCACGGCGCGCGCGGGCGCGTTTCTTTACGAAGGCGGTCAGGCTCGCGCGCTCGAAGCGCACGGCTTCGAGCGTTTGCGGCGCGGCGCGGTCTGGGCGTTCGACGGCGGGACGGATCGCGGTCTCTGGATCGCGAGCGCCGCCGGTCTCTTCTACTACCGCGCGGGCGCGGGCGTCGAGGCGGTCGCCGCGGGCGTGGACGCGCGCGCGGTCGTCGCGGGCGTCGGGGCGTCGGATCGCGTGGGCGCGGACGACTCTCAGCCCGAGGCGTGGTGCGCGACCGCGGGCGATGGACTTTTGCGCGTGAAGATCGACAGGCAGCTCGGCGTGCTCGTCTCGCGACTCGACGCGGAGCAGGGGCTCGCGTCGCCCTACGCCTTCGCGCTGCTGCGCGTGCGCGAGGGCGCGGGCGCGCAGCAGCGCGGGGCGGGCGACGAGACGAAGCAGGAAGGATCGGACGCGGGTGCGAACGTGAACGCGCGAAGCGGCGCGGCGGGCACGGAGACACTGCTCGTCGGGACGGCGGGCGGGCTCGTGCGGTATCGTCCGGGCAGGGTGACGCCGTCGCTCGTCGCCGTGCGCGTCCTCAGCCGACGCCTGCACGCGGCGTCGGAGTTGGAGTCGGGCATCAGCCTGGCGTACCCGCAGAACAGCCTCGCGCTCGACGTGGCGGCTCTCAGCAGCCGCACCTTCCCCGAACAGTTCATCTACGCCTTCGTCCTGCGCGACGCGAGGGGGCGCGAGGTCAGGCGCAAGCTCTCGGGCGAGGCGCAGTTCCTGATGGAGAATCTGCCGCACGGCGCCTACTCGGTCGAGGCGCGCGCGTTCACGAAAGACCTGGTCGCTTCCGCCCCGCTGCGTTTCGAGTTCACGGTCGGGCGCGCGCCGTTCCCGCGCACCACCGTGCTGCTCGCGTCGCTGCTGGCGCTCGCCCTGGTCGCGCTCGCGTGGGGCGCGTGGCAGAACCGCAAGATGGCGCGCGCGACCGGTGAGCTCGCCGAGGCGAACCGCCAGCTCGCGGGCGCGCGCCTGAACCTCGCCAACGAAGCCGAGCGCGAGCGCCGCCGCATCGCGCGCGACCTACACGATCAGACGCTCGCCGACCTGCGCAGCCTGATGCTCCTCACCGATCAACTGCCGATGAAGACCAACGGTCAGCGCGACACGGTCGATCCCGCGACCTTCCGCGGCGAGATCGAATCGATCTCGACCGAGATACGACGCATCTGCGAAGACCTGAGCCCTTCGGCGCTCGACAACGTCGGGCTCGCCGCCGCCCTGGAGTGGGCGCTCTCGAACGCAGCCGCGCACTGCCCCGCCGCCGAACGCTTCGAGTTCTCGTTCGACGCCGACGAAGATTTGGACGAACGCCTCTCGGTCGCGCCCGGCGTGCGGATGCAGCTCTACCGCATCGCGCAGGAGGCTGTAACGAACGTCTGCCGCCATTCGGGCGCGCGCCGCGTCACGCTCTCCGTCAACCTCTCGCGCGAGGGCGAACTGCTGCTCGCGCTCGAAGACGACGGGCGCGGCGACTTCGATCCGCACGACCGCCGCGCGCGCAAGGGGCGCGGTCTCGCCGGCATACGCGACCGCGCCAGCCTCATCGACGCCGAAGTCTCCTGGGAGCGCCGCGAAGAAGGCGGCACGCGCTTCACGCTCCGCAAGGCGGACGCCGCGAAGTCGTCAATCGAAACTTAACGTGCGTTGGAAAAAGAGACTCTGCCGCAGAGGACACAAAGTAAACGATGAAGTAGGAACGATGAACGATGAAGTAAGAAGAAGTCGCCTTCACTTCATCGTTCATCGTTCCTACTTCATACTTCTCTTCCGTCGTCTCTACTTGATCGTGAATATGACGGTTTGCCTCGCGTTCGCGTGCCTCGCGTTGTCGGTGGCGATGACTTCGAGCGTGTAGGAGCCGGGCGGCAACCTTTCGAGCGGGACTTCCGCCGCGTGTGGGATGCGCGCGGGGTCTGCGAGCGCCGAGGTCTGGAGTTTGCGGGGCGGGGAATCGATGACGGCGCGACCGGCGCGCGTGACGCGCGCCCAGAGCGTGAGGTCGGGCGAGCCCGCGGTTGAGCGCGCGGCATTGTAGACGTAGAGCAGGAAGCGCAGGCGCGAGCCGCGCGCGAAGGTACGGTCGGCGTTGAGGCGTATGCCGAGCGGGGAGGGCTCTTGACCCGCCGCTGTCGGCGTCTCGTCGGCGCTCACGCCGACGAAGATGCTGCTGATGGCGAAGTGTCCGGGCGAGGTGTCGGGCACTTCGATCCAGTCGAACGCGGCTCCCGTGCGCCCGTCGCGCGCGTCGCGGGCGGCGACGCGAATCTGGTAGAGACCGGGCGCGAGCGGGAGCAACTGCGTGTAGCCGAGAGGCTCGGCGCGAGCGCCCGGCGCGGCGAGCGCCCGTTGCGCGCCGCCTATCTTCTGCCTGAAGCCGCCGACGCGCGCGCCCCGGTCGTTGAGCACTGCGCACGCGATGTCGAACGCCGCGTCGGTCGTCGTCGTTTTTTCTGCGGACGAGTCGCCCGCCGACTGAGCGCGCGCGACCTGGAGCGAGACGAGCGCCGCCGCCGCGCCGCGCTCGCCGACGTTCAGGTAGCCGACCGAGAGCGAGACGTTTACGTCGCGGCGCGGTTCCGAAGCGCCGAGGGCTTTCGCCAGCGCGTCGACGGGATCGGACGACGTGCCGGATCGCTGCTTATCTGTCGTCGCTTCCTTCGACGGCTTGCCGGTCTCGTCGGCGCGCTTCGCCATGCCTGCGGGCGAGTCGAGGAAGCCCGCGCGCACGCGCACGGTGAGGTCTGGTCGGTCGATGACGCGCACCTGTAGCCGCTTGAACTTGCCCTTGTGCTGCTCGTCGCCTTCGGGTCGCCACGCGAGCAGGTAGTAGCGCGAGGTCTCGGCGGCGACCGAGGCGAGCGCCGCGCCGAGCGCGTTCGTGTTGCGGATGGCGCGCCCGCCCGTGTCGGCGGCGATGGCGTGGAGCACGTCCTGCCGCGCGAGCGTCTCGTTGAGGCCGGAGCGGGCGAGGGAGCCGTCGATGTCCGCCGCGCCCATGCTCGTCGCGTCGGGCAAGCCGACTTCGAGACCGTGCGCGTCGAGCGTGTAGAAGACGACGCCCGCGCGCGCCGCCGCGTCCGTCAGACGGCGCAGCCAGTCGGTGGTGTCGGAGCGCACGGTGTCGAGGACGAACCCGTCGGAGATGAAGTAGGCGAGCTTCTGCCCGCGCGCCTCGGAGATCGCGCCGACGAAACTGCGCAGCGCCGAGAAGGTCATCGTCGAGACCCCGACCGACCGCTCGACGAGCATCCGCGCGCGCCGCCTGACGTGAATCTCCGCGGGGCTCGCCTGGCGGCTGCCCACGCGCCCGCCCGCAGCCCCCGTCAGGCTCGCCGTCGCGGAGATGAAATACTGGATCACGTCCGTGTCGCCACGCTCGATGGCTTGAGCCTGCACGTCGTTCATCACCGGGCGCTCCCCGTCCGTCACGTCGCCGTTGCGGAAGCTGAGGCGCGAGAGCGCGGCGCGCAGCACAGCCTTGTTGCCCGTGAGCTGTTGCAGGAAGCCGGGCGCGTTGGTCGCCGAGACGACGAGCGCCTGATCCCCCTCGGTCATCTCGCGCTCGACGAAATCGAGGATCGCCTTCCGCGCGCGCATGAGACTCAACGGTGAGAGGTGCAGATCGTCGAGGAAGAAGTAGAACGACCGACCCCGCACGTTCGTCTCCGGCGCGGCGGTCGCCGCCGCCGCGCCCGCCGCCGCGCCCGCCGCGCCCCGCGCCGCCGCGAGCAGCTGCGCGCGCTCCGCCTCGCCGCCCGCCTCGACCAGCTCGAAGAATGAGACGGGCACGACTTTGCCGTCCACCCTCAGCTCGAACTGATCGCGGCGCAGGTCTGCGACGAACCGGCCCGCGCGGTCGTAGACGCGCACGTCCGTCTGCACGAGCACGGTGTTGACGCTCAGGACTTCGTCGTCATCCGCGCGCGGCTTCTCAGCCGGGCGAGTCTCCTGCGCGGGCGCGACTTGTGCGGCGAGGGCGAGACAGAGTAAGAAAACAGGGAGTGCGATTCGCATCGTGCTGACGGGATAGACTGGCATTGGATGATTAGACGATTAGACGGACGACGCTTCGTGTGGATCAATCTGGGGTGCCCGGTAAGTTAAAGCCGAACCGGCACGGTGTCCAGACTTTTCTTCCGCGCCGATGGCAACAGGTCAGAACCGCCTGCGGTAGCGGGCGGGTATAAGTAACGCGAGCACCCGCCCGCTACCGCAGGCGGTTCTGACAGAGACGGCGAATCTCTGGTGCCGTCTTCCCGCACGCGTTCGCGGCTGTGTGGGGTGTGAGAAAACTGATAAAGTCGCGTGCGACGTAACGAATGAAAGAGACCCGCCGCCGAGACGCGGAAGGGTCGCGGCGGGCGCGGAGGATGGGAATGAAGATCATCGTGACGGGCGCGAGCGGGCTGGTCGGGTCGTCGCTCGTGCCGACGCTCATCGGGCGCGGGCACGAGGTGACGCAGCTCGTGCGTCGCGCTTCGAAGGGCGTGGTCGCGGGCGTGCGCGAGGCGGAGTGGCACCCCGAGCGCGGAGAGATCGACGCGGGCGCGCTCGAAGGCTGCGACGCGTGCTCGTCTCGGCTTCGGCAATCGGCTACTACGGCGACCGCGGCGACGAAGTGTTGACGGAAGAGAGCACGGCGGGCGCAGGGTTCTTGCCCGAGGTCTGCCGCGAGTGGGAAGAGGCGGCTGAGCCGGCGCGTGCGGCGGGGATTCGCACAGTGCTTTTGCGTTTCGGGCTGATCCTGAGCGCGGAGGGCGGCGCGCTCGCGAAGATGCTGCCGCCCTTCAAGCTCGGCGTCGGCGGCAACGTCGGCAGCGGCAGGCAGTTCTACAGCTGGGTCTCGCTCGCCGACGTGATCGACGTCGTCCACTCCGCGCTGGCGAACGAACAACTGAGCGGCGCGGTCAACGTCGTCGCGCCCGGGGCGGTGACGAACGCGGAGTTCACCAAGACGCTCGGCCGCGTGCTCTCGCGCCCGACCTTCCTGCCTGCGCCCGCTTTCGGCTTGCGCCTCGCCTTCGGCGAGATGGCTGACGCGCTGCTTTTGGCGAGCGCGCGCGTCGAGCCGGAACGGCTGCGCGCCGCGGGCTACACGTTCAAGCACCCGCAGCTCGAAGGCGCGCTGCGCCACGCCCTCGACGCGCCGAAATGACTGCGCGAGCGCCGGCGACTAATAATCGGGGCGCACGCGGCGGACCGAAGTGATGATCGCTTCAGAAAATTTACCGGGAGGGGAGACTGACGACGCTTCGGCGCGGAGGCTCGCCGTTTACGCGGGCTTCGTCACGGCGTTCAACCTGCTCGTCATCGTGTGGGGCGCATACGTGCGCGCGTCGTATTCGGGCGACGGCTGCGGCAGCCACTGGCCCCTGTGCAACGGCCAGGTCGTGCCCGCGGGCGGCGTCGTCAAGACGCTCGTCGAGTTCTCGCACCGCCTGTCGAGCGGCGCGGCTTTGCTGCTCGTCGTCGGGCTGGTCTTCGCGGCGCGGCGCGCGAGACCGCGCGGCGACCGCGTGCGGCGCGCCTCCATCGCCGCGCTCGTCTTCATCCTCTTCGAGGCTCTGATCGGCGCGGCGCTCGTAAAGTTCCGGCTCGTCGTGAGGGACGATTCGGCGGCGCGCGCGCTCGTGATGTCGCTGCACCTCGTCAACACGTTCCTGCTCTTGGGCTCGCTCGCGCTCACGGCTTGGTGGGCGGCGGGCGGCGCGCGCGTGAGGCTCGGCGGGCGGGGGAAGGCGGGGTGGCTCTTCGGCGTCGCGCTTCTCGGCGCGCTCCTCGTGGCGGTGAGCGGCGCCGTGACCGCGCTCGGCGACACGCTCTTCCCGGCGCGCACGCTCGCCGAAGGGATCAGGCAAGACCTCGCCGCGTCGTCGCACTTCCTGCTGCGCCTGCGCACTTTCCACCCGGCGATAGCGATCATCGTCGGCTGCTACGCCGTGATGGTCGCTTCGTACGTCTCAAACTTCGTGCGCAGCGATCCGAGGCTCAAGCGACTCACATCCGCGCTCACGTGCGTGTTCGTCGCGCAGGTCGGCATCGGCATCCTCAACATCACGCTGCTCGCGCCCGTCTGGATGCAACTGACGCACCTGCTCGTCGCAGACCTCTTCTGGATCGCGCTCGTCCTCACCTCGGCCGCCGCCCTCTCCGACGCGCGGGAGGCGCACGAAGACGCCGCCGCTCAGACCAACCTGCGCCCCGCCGCCGAGCACACGTAAGCCGGCGTGGTTCCCTCACACCCTTTGATGGCGCGAGATGTTAGCGGCGGCCTGCGGCACGGTTAGTTCAGCGTTTCAAGCCTGCGGTCCAGTTCACGACGACGCTGATCGGCGGCGCACTCGTATCTTCGTCAATTGAGCAGATGAGAAAGCGCTGCCCGTCGGCGGTGACCACGTAGTGATTCCTGAACTCCGCCAAAGTAAGGACGCGCGTGTTGAAGAGCGGCTGAGGAG
>JAIVJC010000057.1 GCA_020200235.1 Acidobacteriota bacterium
GGCGGCGGGGGCGGCGGCGGGCGGGGTCGCTTCCGCCGCAGGAAAATCTGCCGCTTCTGCATCGACAAGGTCGATCTGATCGACTTCAAGGACGTGAAGCTCTTGTCGAGCTACGTCCCGGAGCGCAGCAAGATCATGCCGCGCAGGATTTCGGGCGCGTGCGCGCCGCACCAGCGGATGCTGGCGGAGGCGATCAAGCGCGCGCGCAACATCGCGCTGCTGCCCTACGCCGCCGACTGAAGGGGGGAGAGAAATGTCACAGACTAAAGTCCTCTTGCGGGAAGACGTGGACAACCTTGGCGCGCGCGGCGAGATCGTGCGCGTCAAAGCCGGCTACGCGCGCAACTACTTGCTGCCGCGCAAGCTCGCCGTCCAGGCGACCGCCGGGAACGTCAAACAGATCGAGGCGGAGCGCGGCGCGCTGATGAAGCGCGAGGCGCGTGAGCGCGGCACCGCCGAGCAGCAGGCGGAGCTGGTGCGGAAGGTGCGCCTCGACTTCACGCGCAAGGTCGGCGAGCACGGCGTCCTCTACGGCTCCGTGACCTCGATGGACATCACGGAGGCGCTGCGCGAGCAGGGCTACGAGATCGACCGGCGCCGCGTCCAGCTGCGCGAGCCGATCAAGGAGACCGGCGAGTTCACCGTCAACGTCAAGCTCCACCGCGACATCATCATCGAAGTCCCCGTCACGGTGACGGGCGAGGGCGGCGCGACGACCGCGGGCGACGCGAGCGCGGCTGCGACTTCGGCTGAGGCTCCCGCGACCGCCGCGACCGGCGCGACGGAAGAGACCGACGCCGCTGAATCGGCCGCGACGACCGAAGACAATCAGTAAAGCCCGCATGAAAAGAGGGCGCGACGACTAAGCGTTGTCGCGCCCTCTTCTTCGTAGTATAGTGCCGCCCGAGGCGTCGCTGCCTGCGGCTCCCTGGCTGCCGCGAGCGCCCCGACCGCCCGTCAGAATTTTCCTTTCGACAGTTTAAGTATCGCCAACCTCCCGATGGCAAAAAATTTCGGCGCAGACCCCACGCGCGATCAGATGTTGGAGCGCCCGCTCCCGCACAGCGCGGACGCGGAGCGCGCCATCCTCGGCGCCATCATCCTGGACAACGCGCTCGTCAACCAGGCGATCGAGCTGATGCGCGCCGACGACTTCTACGTCCGCGCGCACTACCACGTCTTCCGCGCCATGATCTCGATGAGCGAGCGCGGGGCGGAGATCAACCCGATCCTCCTCGGCGAAGAGCTCAGGCGCGAGGGCGTGCTGGAGCAGGTCGGCGGCATCTCGTTCATCTCGGAGCTGACCTACGGGCTGCCGCACTTCACGAACGTCGCCGCCTACGCGAAGGTCGTGCGCGACAAGTCGCTGATGCGCCAGCTCGTCAAGGTCGCCAACAAGATCACGAGCGAGGCGCTGGAGGAGGAGGACGAGGCGCAGGTCATCCTCGACCACTCCGAGCAGATGATCTTCGCGCTCGCCGACGAGCGCACGCGGCAGGGCTTCTCGCACGTCAAGCCCGTCGCCGACGCGATCCTCGAAAAAGTCCAGGAGATGGGCGGGCGCGGCGCCGTCCTGACTGGGCTCACCACCGGCTTCACCGAGATGGACGTGATGACCTCCGGCCTCCAGCCCTCAGACCTCATCATCGTCGCCGCCAGGCCCTCGATGGGGAAGTGCCTCGCCTTCGACAGCGAGATCGTTCTCGCGGACGGCAGCGTCGCCACCATCGAAGAGATTTACCGGAGTCGCGCGGGGCGGCTCCTGACGCTCGGCAACGACTTCAAGCTCAAGCTGACCGCGCCCTCGACTTACGTTGACGACGGGCGCAAGCCCGTCTTCCGCGTGACGACGCGACTCGGTCGCTCGGTCGAGACGACGCTGTCGCACCCCTTCCTGACGCTCGACGGCTGGCGGCGGCTCGAACGCCTCAAAGTCGGCGACCGCGTCGCCGTGCCCCGCGCCGTCGCCGTGTTCGGGCGCGACGAGATGCGCGAGTGCGAGGTGAAGCTGCTGGCGTACCTGCTCGGCGACGGGGGGCTCACTTCGACCTCGCCGATTTTCACGGTCGGCAAGCCCGCGCTGCGCGAAGATTTCGAGTCGGCGCTCGCACGGTTCGGCGGCGTCGAGGCGAGACAGGCGAACAGCGCGGGGCGCACGTTCGCGCTGCGGATCAGGAAGTCGAAAGGCGTCGGCGGGCGCGCCAACCCCCTCACCGCGTGGCTCAGAGACCTCGGCGTTTACGGTCTCGACAGCCACGCGAAGTTCGTGCCCGCGCCCGTCTTCCGACTCCGCCGCGATCTGCTCGCCCTCTTCCTCAACCGCCTGTTCGCGACTGACGGCTGGGCGGCGGCGCTGGCGAGCGGGCAGTCGCAGCTCGGATTCAGCTCCGTCAGCGAACGCCTCGCGCGACAGGTTCAGCACTTGCTGCTGCGCTTCGGCATTGTCGCGTCCCTCAAACGTCGCTCGGTCAAATACCGCGACGGGCGCAGAGCCGCGTGGCAACTCGACATCACCGACCGCCGCTCGATTGAGACCTTCGCCGAAGAGATCGGCATTCACGGGAAGGAAGCGGCGCTCTCCGCCGTCTCCTCGGCGCTCGCGGGCAGAAGACGCCAGACCAACCGCGATCTGATCCCGGTCGAAATTTGGGAACGACTGACGCGCGTCAAGGGCGGCGAGTCGTGGTCGTCACTCGCGCGAAGAGCCGAGTTGAAGAGTCACACGAACATTCACGTAGGCCAGCGCGCCCTGTCACGCGGCAGGTTACTCTCACTCGCCGGCGCGCTCGATAGCGATGAGCTACGCCGTCTCGCGACGAGCGATGTCTACTGGGACGAGATCGTGTCAATCGAGCCCGCGGGGACGAAGCAGGTTTACGATCTGACGATCCCGGAGACGCACAACTTCGTCGCCAACGACATCTGCGTCCACAACACGAGTTTCTGTCTGACGCTCGCGCAGAACGCGGCTTTGCAGGCGGGGGCGGTCGTCGGCGTCTTCTCTTTGGAGATGTCGAAGGAGTCGCTGGTGATGAGGATGCTCTGCTCGGAGGGGCACGTGGACGCGCACCGCTTCCGCAACGGGTTTCTGTCGCGCGAGGAGTGGGGGCGGATGGCGGGAGCGCTCGGCCGGCTCGCCGAGACGAAAATCTACATCGACGACACGCCGGGCATCTCGGTGCTGGAAATGCGCGCGAAGGCGCGGCGACTCGCCGCCGAGCAGAAGCGGCTCGACCTGATCATCGTCGATTACCTCCAACTGATGTCCGGCGCGTCGCGCCGAGTCGAGTCGAGGCAGCAGGAGGTGTCGCAAATCTCGCGCGAACTGAAGGGCTTGGCGAAGGAGCTGAACGTGCCGCTCGTCGCCCTCTCGCAGCTCTCTCGCGCCCCGGAAGCGCGCACCACGGAGGAGAACGCGGGGCTCGCCGAGATCATCGTCTCCAAGCAGCGCAACGGCCCGACGGGGACGGTCAAGCTCGCGTTCCTCAAGGAGTTCACCAGATTCGAAAACATGTGGCGCGAGTAGTCGGCGGATCGCGCGCGACTCGCGAACGGGCGGCTGTCATTCGAGTTTGACAGCCGCCCGTTTTCTGTCGCACGCTTCCCGCGCTTTGCAGACGTCGGAGGGGGTTGACGAAAAATCGGGATGAGCGACGACGAGCCAGTGACGGAAGGGCGGGGTACGCGCGGGCGACCGACGCGGGCGGAGATCGACCTCGGCGCGCTAGCGTCGAACTTCCGCGCGGTGCGCGCTCTGGTCGGCGCGGGTGTGCGCGTGATGTGCGTGGTGAAGGCGGACGCCTACGGGCACGGGGCGCGGGAGTGCGCGCGCAGGCTCGAAGGTGAGGGCGCGGACTGGTTCGCGGTCGCGCTCCCCGAAGAGGGGATTCAACTGCGCGACGCAGGCGTCGGGAAGCCGATCCTGTGCCTCGAAGGCTTCTGGGAGGGGCAGGCCGCGCTCTGCGTCCAAGCACGCCTCACGCCCATCGTCTTCCGCCTCGACACCGCCGCCGCTCTCGACCGCGCGGCGCGCGAGGCGGGCGTGGTCGCCGAGGTTCACGTCAAGATCGACACGGGGATGAACCGGCTCGGCGTGCGCGCCGACGGCGCGGCGGAGTTCGCGGCGCGCCTGCGCGACTTCAGGAACATTCGCGTGGGCGGCTTGCTCACCCACTTCGCTTCGGCAGACGAGGCGCGGGCGTCGGAGTTCACGCGCGCGCAAGTCGCACGATTCGCGTCCGCCGCCGAGACGTTCCGAGCGCTCGGGCACGAGCCTGTGGTCGAGCACCTGTCGAACTCGGCGGCGACTTTCGCGGAGCCCGCCGCGCGCGGCGGGATGGTCAGACCCGGCGGCGTGCTCTACGGCCTCTGGCGCGACGTGCTCATGCCGTCGGACGACGCGCCGCCGCTCAGACCCGTGATGGCTTGGCGCACGCGCGTCGCACTTTTGAAGCGCGTGCCGGCGGGCGAGACGCTCGGCTACGGGCGCACGCACGCGCTCGCGCGCGCGAGCCTGATCGCGACGCTCCCGGTCGGGTACGCCGACGGCTACCGGCGCGAACTCTCGAACCGCGGTCGCGTCGTCGTGCGCGGTCGCTTCGCGCCGGTCGTGGGTCGCGTCTCGATGGACCTGACGATCATCGACGTGACCGACGTGCCCGACGCTAGCGAGGACGACGAGGTGACGCTCATCGGCGCGGACGGCGACTCTGCCATCACCGCGGAAGATTTGGCGCGCGACGCCGGCACGATCTCCTACGAGATCACCTGCGGCGTCGGCGCGCGCGTCCCGCGGGAGTATAAGTCCAAAGTCTAAAGCCCAAAGTCCGATGCCGAAGTCTAAGATCGAACCGAGCCTCAGACTTTGGGCATTGAACCTTGGACTTCGGACTGTCTCAGTGAAGCACGAAGTTGTAAGTGATCACGCCGGAGACTTTGACGGGCTCGCCGTTGAGCTTCGTCGGCGTGAAGCGCGCCTGCGTCGCCGCCTGCTGCGCCGCGATGCGCAGGAGCGCGTGCCCGGTCGTCGCCTTCGCGGAGACGACCCGCCCCTGCTCGTCCACCAGTATTTCAACGGAGACCGAGCCCTCGATGCCCGCGGCCTTCGCGATGGGCGGGTAGACGGGGACGGGCTTGCTGACGATCTTGCTGCCGAGTATCGAACTGATTACGACGGGCGCGCGCGGCGTCGGCGCGGGCGTCGGCGTGGGCGGTTCGGGCGCGCGCAACTCTTCGGTCTCGACGACGTGCGGTCGGACGTTACCGGCTAAGGGGGTCGCATTCCCGCCGGGACCCGTGGGACCTGTGACGCCGCCCGGATTGCGATTGCGCCCGCTGATAATGTAGTCCACTCCGGGCGGGAGCGGCGGTGCGTTGCTTGGCTCGGTCGAGACGGGCGGCGGGTTCGGGGTGGCGGTGTTGAGACTGGTGTAAGCGTGCGTGCGCTCGAAGACTTCGTTCGTCGTGCCCGCCGCGTGCGACGCGGGCGCACGCTCACGTTCGACGGGCTGGGCGGCTGGCTGCGGCACAGCCCACGTAGGCAATATCGTGATCTGGTAGTTCTGCTCGTCGAGGCGCGCGCTGTAGGCGTAGACGCCCGTGACTGCGACGGCGGCGGCGACGAGCGCGTAGGAGGCGAGCGTGCCGAGGAAGAAGCGACCGCGGCGCGCGAGGTCTCGCCGGTGCGAGCCCGACTCGATCAGGTTGTGAAACATCTTTCGTGTCCTCTCTCGGTTCCGGTGCCGTTGGGTCGCAGGGAGCGGACGCTGTGTTAGACTCCACACCTGCGCGCCTTGTTCCCGCCTCCGCACGAAATCCCCGGAGACTCGACGAGCAGGCGCGCAAGGAAGCGCGCACGCCGTGCCTCGCGACGGCGCGCCGAACCCGCGGGTCACTTTCGATCTGTCAGCCCCAAACTCTCAACACGATCCGAGGAGGCAATGCGATGGCACAACAGCCAGCCGCCGCCACGCAGGGCGCGGCACCAGCGGTCGCGCAAGGCGAGGAGCTCAACCCCTTCAAGATCGCGGTCGAGCAGTTCAACCGCGCCGCCGACTGTCTCGAACTCGACGAATCGATCCGGCAAATCCTCCAGCACCCGAAGCGGCAGCTCATCGTCTCGATCCCCGTCAAGATGGACGGCGGCGAGGTGAAGGTCTTCGAGGGCTACCGCGTGCAGCACAACATCGCGCGCGGTCCCGCCAAGGGCGGCATCCGCTTCCACCCGAACGTCTCGCTCGACGAGGTCAAAGCCCTCGCGTCGTGGATGACGTGGAAGTGCGCGACCGTCGGCATCCCCTACGGCGGCGGCAAGGGCGGCGTGATCTGCGATCCGAAGTCGATGTCGCAGTCGGAACTCGAGAGGCTGACGCGCCGCTACGCCTTCGAGATCGCGCCGATCATCGGGCCCGACCGCGACATCCCCGCGCCGGACGTCTACACGGACGAGCAGACGATGGCGTGGATCATGGACACGATCTCGATGGTGCGCGGGCACACGGAGCTGGGCGTGGTGACGGGGAAGCCCTTATCGCTCGGCGGCTCGGCCGGGCGCGGCGAGGCGACGGCGCGCGGAGCGCTCTACGCCGTCAGAGAGGCGTGCCGCGTGAAGGGGGTGAGCCTGAGGGACGCGCGCGTCGCCGTCCACGGCTTCGGCAACGCGGGCGCGCACGTCGCGCGCCTGGTCGCGGCGGACGGCGCGCGCGTCGTCGCCATCGCCGACTCGCAGAGCGGCGTCCACTCCCACGGATGTGCTGGAAGTGGACTGCGACATCCTGCTCCCGTCGGCGCTGGAGAACAGCATCACGATGGCGAACGTGCGGGGAGTGAAGGCGAAGATCATCGCCGAGCTGGCGAACGGACCGACGACGCCGGGGGCGGATCGCGTGCTCGCCGACCGCGGCGTCTTCCTCGTGCCCGACATCCTCGCCAACGCGGGCGGCGTCACCGTCAGCTATTACGAGTGGGTGCAGAACCAGTACAACTACTTCTGGACGGAGGATCGCGTCAACGAATCCCTCGAGCAGACGATGCGCAAAGCCTTCGCCGACGTTCACACCACGGCGCAGCAGTACCAGACCGACATGCGGACGGGCGCCTACATCCTCGCCGTCGGCCGCGTCGCCGAAGCCACGAGCGTGCGCGGCATCTTCCCTTAAAGACTGAAAAGGGGTGATCTGAAAAGCCGGCAGTCCATGAGGTGGCTTGAGCCTGACGAGGCGGGAGCATCCGTGTGTGCTTATAAGCGGTCGAAAACCGGATGTCGATGCGCGCTCATCCTGTTAGCCGAAGGCGCGGGCTCTTCGGCCCGGCACCGCAAGCTGCGCCTGCACTCCGGCGGGAGTCTAGGGCAAGATAATCACTTTTAATGTGGTGGACTGACCGGAAGCAGTGACTTTGTAGCTGCTGACGGGTCTTCTGTCGGAACCCCACACTTCAAGAATGTAAACCGCGGGCTCGACGGTGAAGTAAAACCACCCGTCCCTACCCGTATACACTGTTTTCATGGAGTCCGTCCTGCCCGCCATCTTATCAACCTGCTTGGTCAGAGTCACCCGCACGTAAGCGGCCGGGTAGGGTTCAGATGTTCCTTGATAATAAATCCTACCTTGCAATCTCGTTAACCGTGGGGCTGTCTGGGGAAAGGCGGAGAGCAGGCTGCCGAGGCAGACGAATAAGATTCCTGCCTGGCGGAGAGACCTTGCGCCGCGCCTTCTTTTACCGTCCGCGCCTGATGCTACTTTCATTGTTTATTCTCCGCAGGTGGGTTGTATGGCTCAAGCTCCTGTTCGGGCTCAGGGGGTGGCTTCTTTTTAAGGACAATCGTATTCTCAATGTTAACCTCTTTGAGCAGCGGATTACGTGACCACGTGATGACCGGCTCGTTGTCGGTCTGCAACTTGTTTAGGTTAAGGCTGCGCGAGGCATATTCATTGCCGTACTCAAAGATTAAGAAAGGGAAATCATCCTGACTCGCCCGCTCACGCCTCACCACAACGTAGATTATGAAATCGCCTTCCTTCGAGAGTGTCACATTAGGGCGTGTTGAAATGACGAGTTTATTTTCGTCCAACTGCGAGTCGGCTTGTTCTAAGAGAACCTTACCGCTCACTTTCCAGACCTGATGTTCGTAATCGGGAGGACTCCCCCCGAATCTCAGAAAGCCGAGTGTCGCCAGGAAGAGGAGGAAGTACCCGGCGAACGCGCCCTCAAGGTTGATTTTAAGTCCCGTGTAAGGACCGCTCGCGCGCGCCCGCGCCGGGAGATACTTGAAGAGCACGAACGCCGGTACCATAGGCGCGATCACTGCGACGACGATATAGATGAGCCGCACGAAATCTTGTGGGTTCCAGTTCATGTGCAGAGAGCCTCCGCAATGACGAATTTAAAACCGGGTGACTTTGCGGTCGTGATAGACTGCCCCGATTCCAGCCCGCCGGAAGCTTTGGCTTCGAGCGGGAGATGCTGTGGCTGGAATTGACTCCCTCCTGCCGCTTATGGTCTGCGTGGATCAGTTAAGGCTGCGACGAGAGAGTTATTCACTTGCCGGGATGCAAACGACTGTCGCCTGAATCGCGCACCTTTTGACGAAGCTTGCCACGGGCAAAAGCGTTCAAGCGGCACAGCAGTCACCGGCGCGGTTTAAATGAGCAATCGCCCCATGAGGTTTAACTGCCGCAGGCTGCGGATTCTAGCATGGAAAACAACTCTCTGTAATGCTTTCATTGGCGCGGGCCATGTTCCCGGACGGTCGCCAACAGCTGTGTGGGCACAGTCCGAGCGGGCAGGGAAGGGGGGAGAAGATGGAAGACAGGATCACCGTCTACGAGAAGCCGACTTGCACGACGTGCCGGGAGGTGGACAGGCTGCTCCGTGAGAGCGGCGTCGATTACGAGAAGGTCAACTACTTCGTCGAGCCGGTCGGCGAGTCGAAGCTACGCGAGCTCGTCGCGAAGATGAAGATCAGCGCGCGCGAGCTGCTCAGGAAGAACGAAGCCACGTACCGCGATCTCGATCTCGGCAGCCGCGAGCTGACGGACGACGAGGCGATCAAGCTGCTGGTCGAGCGACCCGAGCTGCTGCAACGCCCCATCGTCGAGAGGGGGAACCGCGCCGTTTTGGCGCGCCCGGCGGAGCGGCTGAAAGAGTTTCTGGCGGGCTGATAGACCCGCGTCGAAATGGTAAAATATTCTCACAAAAGTCAGCAAAAATGCGGCTTTGCGCCATCGCGCCCCGGCGTGAGAATCTTCCTCGCCGGCGGCGCTAGCGGCGTCATGACAAGGGGAAAGTCGAGCGTCTGAATAAAGTGGCGAAAGCGGCGGCGACGGTTTACGTCTGTCAGAAATGCGGGAGCCAGTCGCGCAAGTGGGTGGGCAAGTGCCCCGACTGCGGCGAATGGAACTCGCTCGTCGAGGAGAGGGCGCGCACCGCGCCGAAGGGCGACGCGGGCGCGCGCGCTCGGATAAGTTTCCGTTCCGAGGCGAAGCCGATCCGCTACGACGAGATCGCCTCGCAGGACGACGCGCGCGTCTCTTCGGGCGTGACGGAGTTCGACCGCGTGCTCGGCGGCGGGATCGTGCCGGGGAGTCTGGTTCTGATCGGCGGCGATCCGGGCATCGGCAAGTCGACGCTGCTCTTGCAGGTCGCGGACAAGCTGAGTGCGGGCGAGGGGCGCGTGCTCTACGTCTCGGGCGAGGAGTCGGAGCGGCAGATCAAGATGCGCGGCGAGCGGCTACGGATAGAGGCGAAGAACCTGTACCTGCTGCCGGAGACGAACCTCGAAGCGATACTCGACGAGATCGAGCGCTCCGAGCCGACGGCGATCATCGTCGATTCCATCCAGACGGTCTTCTCGCCGCGGATCGAGAGCGCGCCCGGATCGGTCTCGCAGGTGAGGGAAGTCGCGGGGCAATTCCTGATGCTCGCGAAGGGTAGAGGCGTCCCCGTCTTCCTCATCGGTCACGTGACGAAGGACGGCAGCATCGCGGGCCCGAAGACTCTGGAGCACATCGTCGACACGGTGCTCTACTTCGAGGGCGAGCGCCACCACAACCACCGCATCGTGCGCGCGGCGAAGAACCGCTTCGGCGCGGCGAACGAGCTGGGCGTCTTCGAGATGACGGGCGCGGGGCTCGTGCCCGTCGCCAACCCGTCGCAGATGTTCCTGCAGGAGCGGCCCGAAAACGCCGCGGGCTCCGTCGTCATGGTCTGCATGGAGGGCACGCGGCCCGTCCTCGTCGAGGTGCAGGCTCTCGTCTCGGGCTCGAAAAAAGATTCTGAGCGGCGCGAGCGTCCGGAGGGGAAACAAGATTTAGCTCAACAGATGCGCGATATTTTCAGTGGTCGCGGACGGCGAGTGACACAGGGGATCGATCAGAATCGTGTCACGCTGCTCGTAGCGATGTTGGAGAAACAGGTGGGCTTTCCAAAACTTAACGATGATATTTTCGTCAACGTCGCAGGCGGGCTTGAAGTTGATGAACCGGCAGCAGACCTCGGTGTCGTAGCGGCGATTGCATCTAGTTTCAAGAACACGCCGATTGACCCGCACGTCGCGGTCTTCGGCGAGGTGGGGTTGACGGGCGAGGTGCGCGGGGCGATGCAGGCGCAGGCGCGCGCGAGAGAGGCGCAGGCGCTCGGCTTCAAGAAGCTGATCCTGCCCGCGTCGAACGCCGAGGGGTTGCAGCGGCTCCTGGGCTTGCGCGTCGTCGGCGTGCGCTCGGTCGAGGAGGCGCTCGACGAGTTGTTCTGATCTCACATCCCGAACGCTCTTTAGAAGGGCGTTTCAAAAACATATATTCACCACAGAGGACACGGAGGTACACGGAGGAAAGATTTAGAGCAAGTGTTTGCATTAGTGCTCCTCCGTGTACCTCTGTGTCCTCTGTGGTTAAATTTCTGAACGCCGTCTCGCATCCGGGTCGTACGCCCGGTCTATGAAGAGTCCGAAGCGAACTTACGCGCTCGCCGTCACCGTCGCCGCCGCGATCCTCGGTCTCCCCGCGTTGCTGTTAGGCTTCCCGCCCGCGGGCGACGACAGCGTCACGCACTCCGTCTGGCTCGCGCACTTCTCCAGACAGTTCTGGGCGGGCGATCTCTACCCGCGCTGGCTCGCCGACATGAACGCGGGGCTCGGCAGCCCGGTCTTCTACTACTACGCGCCGCTGCCCTACTACTTCGCGAGCCTGCTCTCGCCGCTCTTCCCCGCGAACGTCTCGATCTTCAGACCGCTCGGCGTCGCAGCCGCGCTCGCAGTCGTCCTCTCCGGGCTGACCGCTTTCCTCTGGCTGCGAAAACTCTCCGACGAGAGGTCAGCCGCCGCCGGCGCGATCATTTACCTGCTCGCGCCTTACCACCTCGCCTTCGATCTCTACATGCGCGACGCCTACGCAGAGGTGTTCGCATTCGTCTGGCTGCCGCCCGTCATGCACTTCGCGCGCGGCGTTCGCGAGGGGCGCAAACTCTCGGCTGTCTGGCTGTCGGTGAGCTACGCGCTGCTCGTGCTGACGCACCTGCCGACGACTCTCATCTTCTCCGCCGTCCCCGTCGCTTACGTTCTCTTCACAGCGGAGCGCGCGCGAAGGGTGCGCGCCCTCGTCGTGACGCTCGGCGCGTTGGCGCTCGGCGCCGGAGTAGCCGCGGTTTACGTGGTGCCCGCGCTGTCGATGCGTGACTACGTCTCGATGGGCGAGATGGGGAGTCGTCTCTATCACGAAAGGTTCGTCCCGTCCGTCACCGCGAACCCGCTCCGGCACGAGGGGAAGATACTCTGGTGCGTGCTGACGACCGCCGGGCTGATTATTTGCGCGCACACCGCTTCGCGCGGTCGGTCAGTCGGCGCGCGCGTCGAGAGAGGGTCCTGGCTCGCGGTCGCGGCGGCGTCTGTATTTATGTTGACGGCGGCGAGCGCTCCCGTCTGGCGTCTCTTCACGGCGCTTCAGTCGGTGCAGTTCCCCTGGCGTTTCAACGTCGTGCTGTGCCTCGCCGCCGCGGGGGTCGTCGCGCTGGGCCTTCATGCGCTGGGATCGTCGGGCGCGCGCGCCGGTCGCGCGCAGGTCGCGGTCGCGTGCGTGCTGCTCGCCGGTTGGGTCGGGCTCACGTCGCTGTGCCTGTGGCAGTCTTACGGGGACAGGGAGATGGCGCGCGAGTACACGAGGGGCGTGGGCGTGTGGGTGGCGGTGGGGAGGGACGTGCCGGAGTACAAGCCCGCGACGGCTCTCTCGAACAGCCCCGCGTATTTAGAAAGACTCGCGCGAAGGTTCTGCCGCGAAGGCGAGGCGCTGGCGCGAGCGTGCGTCGTGGAGGGCGAGGGCATGCTGACAGTCGCGCGCTGGCAGCCGCGCGAGATCGCGCTCAACGTGGCGAGCGGGCGCGGCGTCGTGCTCGACGCGCGGCAGTTCTACTTCCCCGGATGGGTCGCGCGGCTCGACGGGCATCCGCTTCCCCTGCGACCTTCGAGCCCCGACGGGCTACTCAGATTCCCCGTGCCCGCGGGCGAGCACCGAGTGGAATTAACTCTCACACGCACCCCGCCCGAACTCGCGGGACGGATCGTCAGCTCGCTCTCCTTCGTGTTGCTGCTCGCGTGCGCCCTGCTCGCGCGGAGGCGCGGGAGGGACGCGCACGAGCGCGCGGGCGAACCGTGATCGCGCCGGTCGATGGAACTGCCGGCGCGGCGGCTGACGGGGAGCGTGAATTTTTCTTTCCCTCGCGGCGCGTCCCGTAACCTTGTCCGTGGCGCGCGCGCGGGCGGCGTGTTAATATTCCCGTCGCCATGCACGCTGATCTCATCATCATTCGTGTCATCTTCACCGCGATCCTCGTCGCGGCGGGGTACGTGCTGCACCCCGTCCCCGGAAACCGTCTGCTCTCGGCGCTCGCGGGCGCGCTCGCCGCCGGCGCGATCATCCTTCTGGAGATGCGCATCAAGCGCGCCTCGCTGAAGACGCTGATCGGCGCGGCGGTCGGCTCGATCCTCGGCATCGTCGGCGCTTTCCTCATCGGCACGCTCATCAGCCGGCAGGAGTCGCACGCCGTCTCGCCCGAGACGAAAACTTTCCTGACGCTCGCGCTCACTTTCCTGATGGCTTACGTCGGCCTGGTCGTCGGCGCGGCGAAGGGCGATCACCTCGAACTCTCCGCCCTCGGCGGCATCTTCAGCGACAAGACCACGCGCCGCGACATGAAGATTCTCGACACGTCGGTCATCATCGACGGCCGCATCTCCGACGTGGCGGAAGCCGGGTTCCTTTCGGGCACGATCATCATCCCGCAGTTCATCCTGAGGGAGCTGCAGCAGGTCGCAGACTCGCCCGACTCTTCGAAGCGGCAGCGCGGGCGGCGGGGCTTAGACATGCTCAACCGCCTCCAGTCGCACGGCAAGCTCGACATCCAACTCGTCGACACTGACTTCCCGGCTGTCCGCGAGGTCGATCTCAAGCTGCTGGAGCTGTCGAAGATGCTCGACGCCGTCGTCGTCACCAACGACTTCAACCTCAACAAGGTGGCGCACCTGCACGGCGTCTCCGTCCTGAACATCAACGAGCTGGCGAACGCCCTGAAGCCCGTCGTGCTGCCCGGCGAGCAGATGCGCGTCTTCATCCTGAAAGAGGGCAAGGAGTACAACCAGGGCGTCGCGTATCTGGACGACGGCACGATGGTCGTCGTCGATAACGCGCGGAGGATGATCGGGAAGAACGCCGACATCGCCGTCACCAGCGTCCTCCAGACGACCGCCGGGAAGATGATCTTCGGGCGGCTCTGGGAGGAGCAGGGCGAGGGCGTCGGCATCCACACGACCGACACACGCACGGGCAACGGGGGGGCGCGCCGCTACCGCGAGCAGCCGCGCCCGGCGCAGCCGCAGAGCGCACCCGTCGTCGCCGCGCGCGGCGTCGAGCCGGAAGACACAGGGCGCTAGAGCCCGCCGCGCTTTTCGCACTTCAGATTTCGACGGGGGCGCGCCCGCGCCGCCGAGACTTACCAGTTCCTTTAGCTCTGCCGATCCTGAACCCGACGTCTTTACCGGAATATGTTCCAACAATTCCAGACGCCGAACTACGCCAGCTTCTGGCTCAGGTTCGCCGCGGCCCTGATCGACGGGCTCCTGATGATGGCCGTCTTCTGCCCCATCGGGTTCGCGCTGGGCACGTTGGGCGCGGTGACGGGCGGTGGAGGGGGCGAAGCCGCGCAGGCGGCGTTCGCGGGGATTCAACTAATCTTCCAAATCTTCTCGTTCGTCCTCGGCTGGCTCTACGAGGCGCTGCTGGAAAGCTCGTCGTGGCAGGGCACGGTCGGGAAGAAACTCCTCGGCATCCGCGTCACCGACATGTACGGCAACCGCATCGGTTTCGGCAGGGCGACGGGCCGCCACTTCGCGAAACTCGTCTCCCAGATCATCTGCCTGATCGGGTTCATCATGGCGGCGTTCACGGAGAAGCGGCAGGGCTTGCACGACATGATCGCGGGCACGCTCGTCCTGGAGGGCGCCCCCGCGACGGGCGGCTTCGGCGTGACGCTCGATCAGCCGCCCCCCCCGCCGCCCTCCGACTTCGGCGGCTACCGCGGCTGACGGCGCGGCGCGCGCGATCACTTCGAACGGCATGAACGTCGCGATCATCGTCGCCGCCGGGCGCGGGGAGCGCGCCGGCGCGGGGCGCGCCAAGCAGTTCCGCGAGCTGGCGGGCGCGCCCGTCCTCGTCCACACGCTGCGGCGCTTCGACGAGTGCGCGAGCATCGCACAGATCGTCGCGGTCGTGCCTGCGGAAGAGATCGAACAGTTCGAGGCGGCGGCGCACGCGCACGCGGTGCGC
Source organism: Acidobacteriota bacterium (assembly GCA_020200235.1). Lineage (GTDB taxonomy): Bacteria > Acidobacteriota > Blastocatellia > Pyrinomonadales > Pyrinomonadaceae > JAIVGV01. The sequence goes on from JAIVJC010000057.1 coordinate 14,811, forward strand.
AAACTCGTGCGCGTCGTCGCGGGCGGCGCGACCCGCGCCGAGTCCGTCCGGCGCGGGCTCGGGGCGGCGGACGCGGCGGCGGGTGTCGTCGCAGTCCACGACGGCGTGCGCCCCCTCGTCAAGCCCTCGGACATCGACGCGGTCGTGCGCGCGGCGGAAGAGTCGGGCGCGGCGATCCTGGTCGCGCCCGTCGTTGACACGATCAAGGAAGTTATCGAAGGGGTGGTCACACAGACCTTCGCGCGCGCGCGCCTGCGCCGCGTGCTCACCCCGCAATGCTTCCGGCGCGACCTGCTCGAACGCGCCCTCCTCGACGGCGCGGACGCGACCGACGACAGCGCGCTCGTCGAGAGACTCGGCGCGACCGTCGTCGCCGTCGAAGGCGACCCGCGCAACATCAAGCTCACGCGCGCCGAAGATTTCGCGCTGGCGGAAATAATTATGAGGGGG
>JAIVJC010000058.1 GCA_020200235.1 Acidobacteriota bacterium
CGCCACGGTCGTGCCGAACTTGACCGTCCCCTGCGTCGTCCCGAAGTTCTTGCCGCCGATGGTGACGCGGACGCCGGGCTGCGCGACCACCGGACCCAGCGAGCCGACTTCGGGCGCCGCGACTCCGCCCTCCGCCGCCTGCCACACGGCGACCGTGTGCGCGGGCAGCGAGAAGGCGGCGACGGGGTTGTTGCCGCCGGCGCCCGCCGCGACCGTGATGGACGATCCGCCGAGCAGCCCCGTCAGGTAGTCCGAATGCGTTCCGGCGGGGAGCGACGTGTTGAGACCCGTGATGTTGAAAGCGGCCGTCTCGCTCTTGTTGATGGCGACGAGGACGGTGCTGCCGTAGAACCTGCGCTCGTAGACGTACACGTCGTTGTTGATCCAGCGCTGCGCCATCGAGCCGTAGGGGACGGCGGGGTTGTTGCGCCGCAGCGTCGAGAGACGATTCATGAGCGCGTAGGCGGTCGTCGAGGTCGAGAAGGCGCTCATCATCGGGCGGTTGTAGGGGTCGCCGCCGCCGCTCGTGTTGTCGTAGAGGTACTGCTCGGTGCCGTAGTAGACGCAGGGGACGCCGCGCGCCGTGAGGATGAAGGCGAGCGCCTCGTGCAGCCGGTTCTTGCTGCTGTTGACGGTAGGGAAGCGCGTCATGTCGTGGTTGTCGATGAAGGTGACGAGGTCTTCGTCCCACGTGAAGTCGCCGCCCTCCCGCGCGATGACGCTGTCGATCTCGGAGAAGTTCGCGTTCGATCCGAAGACGTTGCGCACCGCCGTGTTGAGCGGGAAGTCGAGGAGCGAGACGCCGCTGCGGTTCGCGAACTTGTACGAGTCGCGGTAGAGCGGATCGCCTGTGCCCGACTGATACCACTCGCCGAAGAGGAAGCTGTCGCCGGAGGTGTAGATCGAGTTGGCGAGGCTGTACTGCCAGCCCCAGTTCGTGTGCTTGACGGCGTCGATGCGGAAGCCGTCCGCGCCGTGCTGCTGAAAGAGTAGCGCGGCGGATTTCAGGTAGGCGTCGACGGTCGAGCGCTCCTGGTTGAGGTCCGCGAGGTTGAAGAGCGTGTAGTACTGCACCTGGTAGCGGTCGTCCCAGTCCGAGACGTTGCCGTTGTGGTGGAAGTAGCCGTTCGTGTCGTTCGTGTAGTTGCCGAGGAAAGTGCCGTTGTCGTAGAACGCCCCGAACTCGCCGGCGTTGTCCTGCGTCGTGTGGTTGGGCGCGAAGTCGACGATGACCTTGATGCCGTTCTGGTGCGCCGACGCGACGAGGCGGTCGAACTCCGCCCAGGAGTTGTCCGGCGCGCCGAAGTGCTCGTCGATCCGCTTGAAGTCGCGCCCCTGGTAGCCGTGGTAGGAGGCGGTCGGGTTGCCGTTCCCGTCGGGGATGTTGGCGTTGAGGTTGTCGACGGGCGGCGAAATCCAGATCGCCGTCACGCCCATCCCGGCGAGGTACGCCATCTTCTGCCGGACGCCGGCGAGGTCGCCGCCCCAGTAGGCACGCCAGTTCGTCTTCGTCGAGTCGTAGAGACCGGCGCTCTGCTTCGGGTTGTTGTTCGCCGCGTCGCCGTCGAAGAAGCGGTCGGTGATGATCTGATAAACGACCTCGCGCTTGAAATCCGCCGCGCGACTGCTACGCGGCGCGACGAAAAGACACACCGCCGCGAGCGACAGAGCCCACGCGCCTCTCACAACTCTTTTCATCTGGAGCACTCCGGTAAGTTTCTCGAAGAACGCGAGGGCTTAAACGCGCGACGCCTTGCGACGTGAGACGACGCGCCGACGGACGAGCCTACTTCACCCACTCGTCGCCGATCTCGGTCTCCACCTTGACGGGGACGCGCGTGACGAACTCCTCGCCCGCCGCGCACATCGACTCCTCCACGACCTTCGCGATCTCCTGCGACTGATCCGCGTCAGCCTCGACGACCACCTCGTCGTGGACGATGTTGACGATCTCGGCGGTCGTCCCCCTCAGCCTGTCGTGCAGCAGACGCAGGGCGCGCTTGAGGATGTCAGCCGAGCTGTTGTGTGTGATCAGCCCGTTCGCCATGAAACGTCCGGTCTCGCTGTCCACCACGTCGTACATGTCGATCCACTCGTCGGTGAACTCGACGGACTTGATTCTCACGGCGCGGCCGTAAATCTTACTCACCTGCTTGAGCGCGCGGATGCCCTCAACCTTCTCCTGCTTACGCGGGTTGACGAAACCGATCTTTTCGGCGAACAGCCGCGCGTCGCGCTTGCGCACGCAGACGTTGATCCGATCCGCGCAGAGGTTGAGCCTGCTCTCGACGCCGAACAGCAGCAGCGCCTGTTGAATTTCTCTCGCCCACGCGAGGTGCTTCCCCCCCTGCCCGAAGCAGAGGGCGGGTCCGTCGGGGGTGACAGTCCCGTCGCCGTCGAACATGCCGCGTAAGTAGCCCGCCAGCACGCGGCTGTCCTGCCAGGCGAAGTCCGGCACCCTTGACTTCAGCCCGGCGTCGTTGAGCTGTCTCGCGAGACCGAGCGCGGAGACGGTCAGCGAGTGAAGCAGCTTCGTGCCTCGCCCGCCGCGCTGCGTGCGGTATGAGACGTGACCGAAGCGCTCGCTCAAAGCCCTCAACCTGGGCAGGATAATCTCTTCGTGCTCGGCGACCAGGAGATTCAACTGGCGCTCGCGAAGCGTACCGTCCGACGCCAGCCGACCCAGCCAGACGCCGAGACCGAAGGGCTCGTCCGCCGCGTCGGCGAGCGACGCGCGGCTCGCGTTGTGCGAAGCGCCGATCCTCAACGCCGGGAACCGGCAGCCGACCGACCATTCGCCGGGCGGCTCCGTCACCGCGACGTAGTTGCCCTTGACGAACTCCCCCGGCGTCCGCCACTTCGTCCGACCGTTCACGTCCGTCGTGAGGAACTTGTGTTCGGGGCTACATTCGATGTGATGCCCGCCCCAAAGCTCTACCTTGACCAGCCGCTTCCTGCCGCTGTAAGCCACGCGGGCGCGGGCGAAACGTGCTCCGTCCCAGACGCAAACCTCCCTCCCTTCGAGGCGCTCGACGGGGACGTACCCGGCGGTTCGCTCGAAGACTCTGGTCTCCCCGCTCACGCAACCTTGGATCGGCATGTTCTTGCCGTTGCGCTGCACGAGCGAGGCGGCTTGCCGGTCTTCCGGATCGAAGTTGAAGCGGGCGAGGCGGCCCGACATCGTGCGCGCCTGCTTCTCGCGGACCGCGCGGCGGGCGGCGTCTCTGAGCCACGAGTCGAGACCGCGGTAGGTCTGGAAGTAGCGCGACATGATCTGCTCGGCGTCCGAGAGGGGCAGCCCCGTCATCATCGAGAAGCGCTGCGCGCCGATGCCGTAGACGACGCCGAAGTTCAGACGCTTGGCGAAGTCGCGCTGCTCCCTGGTCACCCCGGCGACGGGGACGTTGAAGACCTGCGCGGCGGTGACGCGGTGCAAATCCGCCCCGGAGTTGAACGCCTCGATGAACCCTTTGTCCTCCGTGACGTGCGCGAGGATGCGCAGCTCGATCTGCGAGTTGTGGCTGACGAAGCCGTCGCTGATGTAAGTCATCGGCCCGGGCACCGAGAGATCGTAGACCGGCTGCTCGCCGGACGGGACGACGGAGACGACCGGGAGGAACATCTGCCCGTAGAGGGTCAAGCGGCTGAGCCCCAGCCTGTGGGCGATCTCCGGGTAGTCAGCCTCGATGACTGACGCGAGAGAAGCCGTCACCGGACGCCCCAGCGAGGAGGTGTTGTTGAGCAGCCTGCGGGCTTCACCGGAGAGGCGCAGGGACCGGACTTTTTGTTGCAGGTTGGGCATGTTGCCGACGACCGTCTTGCCCGTCCAACGCTTCAGCAGCCCGTCCAGCTTTCCGCGCTTGCGCGCCGACATGAACCCGATCAGCTCGGAAAATCTCTGCAAGCCGGACGCGAGGATCGAGACCGACCAGCAGTTAAACTTCTTGCCCGGACCCGTGCCCTTTTGCTCCCTCAGGGTGGACGGGATGCCGAGCGCGAGGAGCATCCCGTGCACCTCCCTCGCGAGCCGTTCGCGCGAAGAGCTGAAGCTCACCTTCCCTGTGTCGCCGTCGGTGACGGAGCCGTCCGACTCGAACAGCCCGCGCAGGTAGGCGGCTGCCACCGAGGGCTTGCCCCGCCATAAGAATTCCGGCAAGGAACTCTTCGAGACGCCGATCTCGGCACACCACCTGACCAGCGGCACGCTGTAGAGACCGAACTCCGCCACGCCACGGTAGGAGCGGCGGCAGTTCGACGTAAGGCAGATCGCCGTGCAGCCCGCGCCCCGGCTGGACAGCCACGCAATCCCCCGGCGCGAGGTCTCGAATCCTTCTCCACACGTAGCTGCCGGAGGCGTCGAGGACGCGTATGCGGTGGAAGGAGGTGGCTCTGAGCGAATAGCCGTTCCTCAGCGTCAGGGTGGAGATCGGAAGCCTTCCGCGGGCGATGACCGACGAGACCTCGGCTGTGCCGCCGTCCTCGACGAAGACCTCGTCGCCGACCCGAACCTCTTCGACGGGCAACAGCCCGCGCCGCGTGGCGACGCGCGTCCCTTCCGCCACGCAGTAGTCGGCGATGATCAGTTTCCTATTCTCACCTTGCGCGCGGAAGCAGCGGCGGTACTCCTCGGCGTGCGGCACCTGCTGGACGTTGGGGTTCGTGCAGTTGTGGACGACGATCCCGTTCGCGATGAACTCGTGCACGCCCTCGACCGTGATGTCGTAAACCTCTTCGACTTCGTCGGGAGTGATCGATTCGATCTCGACGGGTCGTGCCTCCAGGTCCAAGTATTCGACGACTGGCTGAAGACTCGGCAGCGCGCCGAACGTAAGCAGCCTGACGGGCTTACGCGATCTGACCTCCGGCGCGGGCACTTCGATCCGGGTGGTCTCTTGAGCCTGACCGGACTCCGCGCCCTTGAGCGATACGAAGAGCGCGTCGCCCGGATTCAGCTCGGCGAGTTGCTTCCACACGTCCGCGCGCCCCGTCAAAAATCTATGGTCCGCCGTGGCGCGGATGCTGCGCCCGTCCGCGAGTCGCACGCGGTAAAGTTGCCGCACACCAGTCATCCACGAACGCAGCACCTTTCTGAATCCGAAAGAAGTCTTGACCGCATCGCCCTCGCCGATGTCGCGCATCCGTTTGAATCCCGCCGAGGTCGGCACGATCGTGTCACCGGCGAGGCACGCGAATCTGCCGGTGGGCGCGCCGATCTGGTGGAAGTTGGCGTGGATGCGCCCCGTCTTCGGGTTGATCTCGTCGAGGATGTTCTCGCCGTAGCTGGTCAGAGACTTCTGGACGGTGCGGTAGTCGAGCAAGACCTCGACGACCTTGTAGTCCGCCGCGAGCGGCTGGAGTTTCCAGTTGCGCGTCGAGTCGGGGACGGGGACGCCGAGGCGTTTGAGCGCGGCGGTGAGCTGCGTGTGGGAGTCGAGGTTGATGTCGGCGCGCGCGTTCTCGAAGAGCGAGCCCTGCGAGACGCCCTCGGAGAGCATCCCCTGCAACTCCGCGGCGAGCACGGCGCGCTTGCTTTTAACGATCTCGATCTGCTCGCGCCAGCGCGCCGCGTCGAGGTAGATGCCCGCCAGCTCCATCGACGCGACCGGCAGCACGCACTCGAACTCGATCTGCGCGACCTTGACGAGCGCGTCAGACTTGAGCCGACTGATGAGCGCGTCGCGCAAAGGCAGCATGAGGGCGGCGTCGCGCGCGGCGTATTCGAGCTGCGCCGCGGAGAGCTCGCCGCCCCAGTTGCTGAGCTGCTGCGTCTTGTCGACCTCCTCGCCGAGGTAGCGCCCGGCGACGACCGCGAGGCCGTGCCGATCCTCGGTCTCGCCCGCCGAGACGAGCTGGCTCGCGAGCATCGTGTCGAAGACGCCGCCCAGCTCGACGCCGAAGGTGCGCTTCACCCACTTCGCGTCGAACTTCGCGTTGTGCGCGACCTTGACGGGGCGCGCGGCGGCGAGGAGCGCGCGCAGCGGCGCGAGCGATTCGGCCGTCGCGGCGTCGCCGTCACCTGTGAAGCGGTCGAGATCGATGAGCACGGGCGGCGCGGACGGCGCGGCGAACTGCACGAGGCGCATCCGACCGTCGTAAGGATCGAGCGCGGTCGTCTCGGAGTCGAAGCCGACGGCGTCGGCGCGCGAGAGCTCCTCGCACGCGGCGCGCAAGTGTTCGGCGGTCGTGATGAGCCGGTATTCGGGAGTGGACATTGTTCGGGTGTGCGCCTCTCTGCTGACGAACGGGCGTCCGGATCAGATCGTCTCTCGTGTCCGCGGCGCACAATCTTGCCTAAACGGAGGCGGGCACCGCAAGCGAGGAGCGCGTCCTGCGCGTGCCGGGTGCCCGCCGAAAAAGTTTTCGCACCACGTCAGCGCGCGGTTCTTGTCGTGAGTTTTACCGCGCGGGTCTCAGGCGGCGCGCGCCGGCGCGGCGGCGGCGGGGCGGACGGCGAGGGCTAAGAGCAACGCCGCGAGCGCGCCGACGACCGCGCTCGCGAGGAAAGCGAAGTGCGCGCCGCGCCACTGCCAGAGCTTGCCCATCAGGAGCGACGCCGGCAGATACGTGATGCTCAGGGCGAGGTTGTACAAGCCGAACGCCGTGCCGCGCTTGTCGGCGGGCACGAGGTCGGCGACGAGCGCCTTCTCCGCGCCCTCGGCGAGCCCGAAGTAGACTCCGTAGATCAGAAACAGCGCCCACGCCGCGCCGGGGCTGGAGACGTAGGCGAAGCCCGCGTACACGGCCGCGTAGAGGAGCCAGCCGGAGACGATCAGGCTCTTGCGCCCGAGCCTGTCCGAGAGGTCGCCGCCGACCAGAGAGCTTAAGACCTTCGTCGCGTGCAGCGCAGCCCAGAGCAGCATGATCGACGAGCCGGAGATGCCCGCGTCGTTCGCGCGCAGAATCAAGAACGCGTCCGAAGAGTTCGAGAGCGTGAAGACGACGAGGACGACGAGGAACCGTTTGAAGTTCGAGTCGAAGCCGCGCAGGGAGAAGCGCGGCGGCGCGGCCGTCGGGGGCGGGGCGGGCACCCCCGCGTCGGCGGTCGAACCCGCCGCGCCGCGAGCCGCACTCGTCGCCGCGCGCGCCTTGCCGGCAGTCTCGCGCACGAGGAATGCCGCGACGCCGACGGCGAGGAGCGCGGGGACGGAGGCGAGCAGGAAGATGTGTTCGTAGTCCCCGTGTGTCGGCGCGTTGCGATCGGTCGCGAGCAGGATGAGCAGGAAGTAGCCGACGAGCGGACCGACGACCGCGCCCGCGTGATCCATCGCGCGGTGGAAGCCGAAGGCGATCCCGCGCTCGGCGGGCGAGGCGGAGTCGGCGATCATGGCGTCGCGCGGCGCGCTGCGGATGCCCTTGCCGACGCGATCCGTCAGGCGCACGGCGAGGACCTGCTGCCAGCTCGACGCGAAGCCCAGGAGCGGCCGCGCGAGGCCGGCGAGCGCGTAGCCGAAGACGACCAGGGCTTTGCGCTTGCCCCGGCGGTCGCTGTAGTAGCCCGCGAAGAGTTTCAGCAAGCCGGAGACGGACTCAGCCGCGCCCTCGATGACGCCGATGACGGCGGGCGAGGCTGAGAGCACGCCCGTGAGGAAGACGGGCAGCAGCGGGTAGATGATCTCGCTCGAAGCGTCGTTGAGCAGGCTGACGAGGCTGATGAAGAAGACGTTGGCGGGCAGCTTTCGGTAGCGACGCCAGAGGCTCGGCGCGCGCTCGTCCACCGCGCGACCGCTCGCGTCGAACTGATCGGGTGCGTCCGTGTCCGTCTCTGCCATCGCGCGGGCTGATTACGTTTTATTACAACTTCACCACAGAGGCACGGAGGAGAAGTATGAAGTATGAAGTATGAACGATGAAGTGAAGGCGATTTCCTCTTACTTCATCGTTCATCGTTCATACTTCATACTTCTCCTCTGTGGTGAACCGCTTTAACGCTGCCTAAAAATTTCGCCGACGCCGTCGCCTCAACGCCGCGCCGGCGCGGACTGCCGCCGCTCGTCGCGCGCGGGCTTCGTGTCGCCCGATCCATTCCAGCGCCACCAGGCGTAAGCCGCGACGAGAGCCAGCGCGACGAAGCCGAAGAGCGCGAGCCGCACGAACGCGCGCACCGTGCGCCAAGCCACGAACAGTAGCGCGAGCCCGACGAGGGCGGCGATGATGGCGGCAGTGGTCATAAAAGATCCTCCGTTGTCCGTCGTCCGTTGTCCGTCGTCCGTAGTAAATGCGCGAGTACCGACTATGAATACAGCAACTGACTACGGACGACTGACAACGGACGGCTTTTACTTCTTCTCGTAGCCCGCGCGCACGACCGTCTTGATGTTGCCGCGGACGTGGAAGTCGCCCTCGATGTCCGCGCGCAAGGGGTCGCACGCCCGCACGAAGTCTTCGAGGATGACGTTGACGACGTGCTCGTGGAAGATTTTCACCTCGCGGAACGAGTTGATGTAGAGCTTCAGACTTTTGAGTTCGACGCAGCGCTCGTTGGGGACGTAGGAGAGCTTGATGACGGCGAAGTCGGGGAAGTCGGAGAACGGGCAGATCGCGGTGAACTCCGGCATCTCGAAGCCGACGGTGATCTCCCGGCCGGCGTACTCGTAGGGGAAAGTGTCGAGCGGGTAGAGGTTCATCTCTTCGCGCGGCGTCGGGCGGATGTCTAACCCCTGCCGGTTCGTGTCGGGAAGCCGCGCGTCGGTCGTTGCCATTTCGTCGGGTCTCCTTATAATCCGAACGCAAATCTTAACCGAGCCCCGCGCGGCGCGGCAAATGGCTTCGATCAAGTTAACTGAGGAAACCGCAACGTAATGGCGCGAGATAATTCGACCCACACGGGCGGCGGGGCGGGCGCGGCGCGGGGCTACAAGATTTGGCAGGTCATCGCGGCTTCGGCGGTCGGCACGATGATCGAGTGGTACGACTTCTACATCTTCGGGAGTCTCGCCACCACCATCTCGCCGCTCTTCTACCCGAAGGGCAACGACACGCTCGCGCTCATCGCGTACCTCTCCACCTTCGCCGTCGGCTTCGTCGTGCGCCCCTTCGGCGCGCTCTTCTTCGGCCGCATCGGCGATCTCGTCGGTCGCAAGTACGCCTTCCTCGTCACGCTCCTGATCATGGGAGGGGCGACCGCGCTCATCGGCTTCCTGCCGACCTACGCCACCATCGGCATCGCCGCCCCCATCATCTTGCTCGTGATCCGTATCCTGCAGGGGCTCGCGCTCGGCGGCGAGTACGGCGGCGCGGCCGTGTACGTCGCCGAGCACGTGCCCGACGCGCGGCGCGGCTTCTACACGAGCTTCATCCAGATCACCGCCACGCTCGGTCTGTTCCTCTCGCTCGCCGTCATCCTCTTCGTGCAGAACGCGATGAGCAAAGAGACTTTCGGCGCGTGGGGCTGGCGCGTGCCGTTCCTCATCTCGATCCTGCTCGTCGGCGTCTCGCTCTACATCCGCCTGCGCATGGAAGAGTCGCCGATCTTCAGTCACATCAAGACAGCGGGGATGACCTCGGCGAAGCCGCTCAAGGAAGCCTTCGCCAACTGGGAGAACTTGAAGCGCGTGCTCGTCTCGCTCTTCGGCGCGACCGCCGGGCAGGGCGTGGTCTGGTACACGGGGCAGTTCTACGCGCTCTTCTACCTCCAGACGATCCTCAACGTGAACGCCACTTCGGCGAACTACGTCGTCGCCACGGCGCTCCTGCTGGGGATGCCCTTCTTCGTCCTCTTCGGCGCGCTCTCGGATCGCGTGGGGCGCAAGTGGATCATCATGCTCGGCTGCCTGCTCGCCGCCGTCGCATACATTCCGATCTACAGGATGATGCAGGCGGCTGTCGGGTCGAACGTCGTCACCGCCGCCAGCGTCCGCAACCCCGTCACGGGCGCCTACAGCCTCACGCCGCAGGCGCTCGTCGATGGCGCCCTCCAGCCCGCGCGCGTGTCCCTGCCCTACACCGACTTCGGGAGCCTGATGGCGAACCCCGTCGCGTGGAAGCTCGTCCTGCTCGTCTTCGTGCAGGTCGTCTTCGTGACGATGGTTTACGGTCCCATCGCGGCGTACCTCGTCGAGGCGTTCCCGGCGAAGATCAGGTACACCTCGCTCTCGCTCCCCTACCACATCGGCAACGGCGTCTTCGGCGGGCTGCTCCCGCTCATCGGGCTCAGCGTCATCGCGCAGACGGGCAACATCTACGCCGGACTCTACTACCCGATCACGGTCGCCGCCATCACCTTCGTCGTCGGCTCGCTGCTGCTCAGGGAGACTAAGGGCGTTTTGATCTGGAAGGAGATCGAGACTGACGAGCCGGGGCGTGCGCGCACAGACGTTCAAGGCGCGGCTTGAAGTATCGAGACGACGGACGGGGCGGGCACCGATAGAACTGCCTGTTGTCGAGTAAGGTAGATAACATCGGCTTAATGAGAGGGCGGAAGTGAATGCGGCGAGCCGCATTCACTTCCGCCCTTCGATTTCACGTGCCGCCGTCAGAATTGCGAAGAAATCATTGGACCGCCCGCAGCCGCGCCGCCGCGCCCGACGGCGAAGAGCTTGATGAGCAGGAGGCCGGCGACGAAGCCGCCGACGTGCGCGGCGTAGGCGACGCCGCCGCCCTCCTGCGAGCCCTTACCCAACATGCCGAGCCCGTTGATGAGCTGGAAGGCGAACCAGATGCCGATGGCAGCCCACGCCGGGATCGTCGTGTACATTCGCAGCACGAAGGCGTTCACCTTGCGGCGGGGGAAGAGCAGGATGTAGCCGCCGAGCACGCCGGAGATCGCGCCCGACGCGCCGAGGCTCGGGATGTATGAGCTGGCGTTCAACAAAACGTGCGCCATGTCGGCGGCGAAGCCGCAGACGAGGTAGAAGGCGAGGTAGCGGAAGTGTCCGAGCTTGTCCTCCAGGTTGTCGCCGAAGATCCAGAGGTAGAGCATGTTGCCGAGCAGGTGCGCCCAGCCGCCGTGCATGAAGATCGAGGTCAAAAGCGTCAGGTAGACGGAGCCGGGCGTCGGCTGCAATCCCGGAGCTTCCATGCGCTGCCCGCTGAGCGGGTCTTCGATCACGTGAGACGGCGTGACCATGTCGCGCCCCGTCGTGATCTCGACGGGCACGGTCGCCCAGGCGTAGGTGAACTTGTCGTTCGAGCCCATCCCCTGGAAGAAGACGAAGACGAGGATGTTCAGCGCGATCAGCACGTAGTTGACGATGGGCGTCGTCGTGCGGTCGGAGTTGTCGTCGGAAATCGGGAAGACCATCGGCGTTCGCTCCTCTTCTGCGGAAACTTTAGAGACGTGTGCGCGTCAAACTATACTGCCCGCGCCTCACGCCGCGAAGCCGCCGCCTGGCGCCAGGCGGCGGCGGCGATTCATCACGAGAAGGTTGGAAACCGTTAACGCTACTTCGAGTTAAGCAGTTTTCACCTGCACTTCACGTTCCGCGAGAGCGCGCACGCGCCGCCGACGTTTTTCGCGCCGCCGGGACATGGCGCACGACACGACGCCCGCGACGCACGCGTCGTCGCAGGCTCATTCCCGTACAACACGGGCGCACGCTTTCACTGCGGCGCGCCCCCGCTCACAGTCAATTCGCATCGCGGGGCGGGGGGATTGACTTGTCGGCGGCTCTAGGATACAAGCAGCACGTCAAGGATTACCCGCCGAACCATCAAACCCTCGTTCAACCTTCCCGTCCGTTTTTGAAAGGAGTCCACCGTGAAAAGAGTTTTCGTTTCTTCGCTACTACTGATCTTCGCCGCCGCCGCGATCGTCCGCGGGCAGAGTATGCCCCCGCCACCCAACGTCCTGCTGATCGTGCGCGAGGACATCAAGCCCGGCGAGATGCCCGCGCACGAGCAGGAGGCGATGAGTTTCGTGCGCCTCCAGAGGAGGGCCAACGAGCGGCTGCCCGCCGACGCGCGCGCCGGGCGGATCGCCATGTCGCCCATCGCCGGCAACGAGAACGAAGTGATGTACCTCTCGGCTTACGACTCGTTCGCCGACATGGGGAAGAAGCGTGACGAGATGGACAAGCTCAGCGCGGGCGCGATGCGCGCCGACTTCGAGCGGCTGCCGGACGCGCGCCTACACGCCGCGCAGCGCGACATGATCGCCGCCCTCCGCCCAGACCTCAGCTACAACCTCGGCAAGGGCATCGACGTGGCGCAGGCGCGCTTCATGTCCGTCCAGACGCTCCGCATCAAGCCGGGCAACGAGGACGTTTACTGGTCGGCGCGCAAGCGGATTCTGCACGCCGCCTTCGACAAGGCGGGCAGCAGCGTCTCCTACGCCGTCTTCCAGGTGCGCGGCGGCGCGCTCGGTTCCACCTACCTCATCTTCCGCCCGATCAAGTCGCTCGCCGATCTCGACACCAACCTGCCTGCGATGGCGCGCACACAGATGGGCGCGGATCGAGACGACTGGGACAAAGTGATCGACAAATCCGTCGTCGTCCACGACGTAAGCTTTTACGCTTTCAACC
>JAIVJC010000001.1 GCA_020200235.1 Acidobacteriota bacterium
TCGGCGGGTAGACGTTCTCGTCCGAGCCCGTCACCCTGTGCCCGCGCGCCTGAAGCATCCCGGCCAAGCTGGCCATCGCCGTCCCGCAGATTCCGATGAGGTGGTAGTGCATAAGAGCAGTGACGAGGGACGAGTGACAGGTGACGAATAGATCGTGCGCGCTCGTTCTGTTCAACCGGCCTCAGGCATCATCCTCCGCGATGGGGACTGTGAAAGAGAACGTGGAGCCCTTGCCGACTTCGGATTCGGCGCTGATCTCGCCGCCGTGGAGCTCGACGAGCTGGCGCGTGATGTAGAGGCCGAGCCCGGTGCCCTTCTCGCGGCGCGGGGCGCGGCTGCTGCCCTGCTCGTACTTGTCGAAGAGGTGCGGCAAATCTTCCGCCTTGACGCCGACGCCCGTGTCAGTGACGGAGACGCGCACCAGCCCGTCCTGCCGCTCGCCGTGAATATCGACGCTCCCGCCCTTCGGCGTGAACTTCACGGCGTTCGAGACGAGGTTGACGATGGCGCGGCGCAGCTTCGCGCGGTCGGCTGCGACCTTCGGCAGATCGTCGGGGAAGTGGCAGTCCACCTTCACGCCCTTGTCGCCGGCGACGGTGCCCATCGCCTCGCAGATGTCGCCGACGAGCGCGGGCAGCTCCGTCGGCGCGAGCTCCAGCTGCAACGTCCCCGACTCGATCTTCGCCGAGTCGAGCAGGTCGTTGACCAGCTCGATGAGGTTCTGCGTGTTGCGCTCCATCATCGAGACCATGTTCTGCTGCTCGGGCGTCAGCTCGCCCAGACGGCCGGAGCTGAAGAAGCTGATGACGCCGCTGATCACCGCCAGCGGCGAGCGCAGGTCGTGCGTCGTGACGGCGAGGAACTCCTCCTTCAGCTCCGCCACCTCGCGCAGCTTCGCGTTCGCCTCACCCAGCTCGCGGTTCGAGTCGGCGAGCTTGCGGTTCAGCTGCTCCAGCTCCTCGCGCTTCTCTTCGAGCTCGGAGAGGACGGCGAGCAGGTCGCGGTTCTGCTGCGCCAGCTCCTCGACCGCCGACCCCTCGTCCAGCTCGGCGAAGCGCTCGCGCACCTCTTCGACGCGCCCGCGCAGCTCTCCGGCGCGCGCCGGGGGCAGCCACTTGACGACGGTGACGCGCGTGCCCTCGCCTTCGGTCGACTCGATCTGAAAGTCGTCGACGAGGCGGCGCGTGCCGGCGAGCCCGATGCCGAGCCCGTGCGCGGAGCGGTAGCCGCCGCTCATGATCGCGTCGAGCGTGGCGGGCTCGATGCCGGGCCCCTCGTCGCGCGCCGTGATGTGCAGGCCCGCGGCGGCTCCGAGCTGCGCGACCGAGAGCGTGATCGCGCCCGACTTGGCGTACTCGTAGATGTTGCGGGTGAGTTCCGAGACGGCGGTCGTGATCTTGATCTGCGTCGTCTGATCGAAGCCCATCTCGCGCGCGAGCCGGCGCACGCGGTCGCGCACCTTCACGATGTCCGCCTCGCGCCGGACGTAGATGTCGCCGAGTCTCGTGACGTTGATGGCTTCCATCGAGTCAGTGGTCAGTGGTCCGTTGTCAGTGGTCCGTTGTCAGTCGTCCGTGGTCAGTAGTTTTCGTGTGTGCGGCGAGGCTCACTGAAATTGCGTGTTGGCAGCGGCCGTTCACGGACAACGGACGACTGACAACTGACAACTCCTCGTCATCTAGCGACGAGCACGGTCGCGTCGTCAGAGTCGCGCGAGTAGTCGCGTGCGAGCACGCCCGCGATCATCTGCGGGCTCTTCGCGAGCAAGCCGGGGTAGTCGGAGGCGTCCCACTTCGCGCTCAAGCCGTCGCTCGTTAAGATCACGGTCGCGCCCTCCGCCCAGTCGTAAGACCAGACGCGAAGTGTGCCGAGGCGCGCGCCGAGCGTGCCGTTGGCGGAGACGGGGCGCACGGGCGCGGGCGCGTTGAAGACGCGCGCCTCGACGTTGCCGACCCCCGCGTAGTGAAACTTCCCCGCGCGCGCGTCCACCACGCACGCGCCCATCACCGCGCCGCGCGTGTGGCGCAACTTGTCGTGCGCGCGGCGGAACACATAGTCGAGCGGCTCGCCCTGCCACGCGGATAAAACTTCGAGCGCGGCTGCCGAGGCGTCGCGCGCGCCCTCGCCGTGACCGAGCCCGTCGACGACGGCGAGCAACTGCTGACCCGCGCGCCGCCGGACGAAGTAGGCGTCGCCGTTGGCGACCTCGCCGGGCCGCGGTCTCGACCACGCGCCGACGCGACGCGCCGTCGCCGCGTGACTCTCCGGCGAGAGCTTCGCCGCCGCGACCCACTTGCGCCCCAGGAGCGCCGTGCCGTGCGTCGTGCGCCGCGAGATCTGCCCGGTCGTCGAGCGCGCGGACGACGGGGGCTTCACGGTCGAGTAGACCTCGAACTCGTCCATCAGCCTGCGCACCGCCCCGAGCCCCGCGCCGAGGCTCCCGCCCGTGGAGACGCCGTCGCGCACGGCGCGCTCGATGTCGTGGATGCCGGGTCCCTTGTCGCAGTAAAAAATCTCGACGCCCGGTTCCGCCCCGAGCGGGGAGGTGAAGTGGAGCCAGCCGCCGCCCGCGGCGTAGCGCGCGGCGTTCGTGCCGATCTCCTGCACGACGATGTCCAGCTCCGCCAGCTCCCGCTCCATGAACCCGACGCGCTGCCCGAAGGAATGCACGGCGCGGCGCACGCCCCCCACCTGCGCCTCGTCCCGCACCTCCATCGACTGAATGACACGCATAAATGAAACGATGAAGGATGAACGCGGAACGATGAACTGAAAGAGTGAAGTGACTTGTTCTCACTTCATCGTTCATCGTTCCGCGTTCATCGTTCCGCTAGAGCCAGCGCACGACCGTGATGCGCGTGCCGCGACCGGGGGCGGAGTCGATGGTGAACTCGTCGACCAGACGCCGGGAGCCGGGGAGACCCTTGCCCATGCCCTTGCTCGTCGAGAAGCCGTCGGTCATGGCGGCTTCGACGTTGGCGATGCCGGGACCGTCGTCCTCGAAGATGAGGCGCAGCCCCTCGCGACCGTGGGGCGAGCGCGTGGGCTGCGCGATCATCTGCCCGCGGCTCGCGTACTTGACGATGTTGCGCGCCAGCTCGGAGGCGACCGTCGCGAGGCGCGTCTGATCGAGCGAGCGGAAGCCGATCGCCGCGGCGAGCGTGCGCACCTCGCCCCGCGCGACGACGATGTCCTGATCGTTCTCAAGCGCGATGGCCGTGCTCTCCAAGCAGGTTCAGCTCCCCCCAGAATAGTTCGTCGTCCTCGCGCTCCTCGATGTCGAACTCGTCGCGCAGAAGCTTGATGCCCTCGTCCACGTTCAGGACGGTCGAGACGCCGGAGAGCTCCAGCCCGAGCTCGACGAGCGTGATGGCGACCGCCGGCTGGATGCCGACGACGACCGTGCGCGCGTCCATGATGCGCGCCATCGAGGCGATGTCCGAGAGCATCCGCCCGATGAAGGAGTCGACCATCTCGAGGAGCGAGATGTCGATCAGGACGCCCCGCGCGCGCGTGCGCTCGAGCTCCGAGAGGATGCGCTCCTGCAGGTGGACGACCGTCTGATCGTCCATGTCGGTCTGGATCGGCACGACGAGGACGCGACCGACTTTCAGGATCGGGATGCGTTGTGCTCCGCTCATAGTTCGTCAATCATGAATCGGAAATAGTTAACCGTCGGCGCCGGCGGCTCTACTTGTTCCCCGCGGCGGCCGGCGCCTGCTCAGCCGGCTTCGCGCCGTTGCGCTGGAGCCCGTCGCGCAGGTGCGCCAGGGCGGTCGTGGAGACGATGGTCTTGCCGATCATCTCGAGGGCGAGCTTGACGCCGTCCGACATCTGCGCGCGGGTCGTGATCTGCGTGAGATCGATGCCGAGCTGCACCATCGTCTGCGCGATGGCCGGGGAGACGCCCGTCAGGATGCAGCGCGCGCCCATCAGGCGCGCGGCGGTGACGGTCTTGATCAGGTGGTTGGCGACGAGCGTGTCCATCGTGCGCACGCCCGTGATGTCGAGGATGGCGACCGTCGATCCGGTCTCGACGATGCGCTGCAAAAGCGCCTCCATCATCAACTGCGCGCGGCGCGAGTCGAGCGTGCCGATGATCGGCAGCGTGAGTATCTTGTCCCAGACCTTGATGACCGGCGTCGAGAGCTCCATCATGTCGGCGCGCTGCTGGCGGATGGTCTCCTCGCGCGAGCGGATGTAGTTCTCCACCATCACGAGCGCCATCTTGTCGATGACGGAGGCGAGGTAGCCCAGCTCGCCGGCGAGCGTCGCCGCGTCGCCCTCGAAGTCCTCGACGAGCATCGGGCGCACGGTGTTCCGGAGCGCGCTGACGTAGGTCGCGTTCTCCATCGGCGTGTAGCCCTTGACGGCGCGCAGGTGCGAGATGTCGTTGAGGAAGCGGCGCAGCTCGTCGAAGGCCGGGTCTTCGAACTGCCCGCCGCCGGAGTCCGCGATGCCCTGCGAGAGCAGCTCGACGAGCTGGCGCGACTGCTGGCGCAGCTCCTTCTTCGAGATCAGCTCGTCGCGGAAGTCGTCCGACTCGAGGCGATCCTTGATCCAGAGGTTGAGAATCTCGTCGCGGCGCGTGGAGAAAACCTCCGCGACGCGGCGCGAGCTGTCTTGCATGGGCGCGGCGGTCTGTTCTGCCATGGGAATCCCTCTCACCTGCCGGGCGCGCGAGCCGGTAACGCTGGAAGGGGAGAGGCGCGCTTCGCGGACGTAAATTTTTCAGGGGCTATTGCCGAATTATCTTAGCATCGCGGCGGCGAAAAGCAACTCGCGCCGGGTCGAAGCAGATTGGGGCGGTGGGAAAGTTCACAGGGACGGGGCGCGCGTCTTAAGTCAACTCAACGCCCGGCGAACTGCTTGCCGAGCGCGTCCGTGAGGACTCTGACGATCTTCACGTCGTCGCCGAAGTAAAGGACGATGATTCTGCCGGAGCGGAAGAAGTGAGGCGGGGCGATCCACGCGATCTTGCTCGTCTCGGTGCCCGATCCGTCCGGCGAGATGCGGCGCGCTTCCGTCTCGGCCGCCGCCGCGTCTCTGTACTCGAAGGTCTGGACGCCTCCCCTGCCGATGAGCAACGTCCTGCCCGCGCCCGAGAAGAAGGGCTGCTCGGTCAGATCGTCCGTCGCCTCGACGCGCGCCCCGCCCGCGCGCAGCCGCGCGACAAGACTTTTGAAATCGTTGACAGGGCGGACGCTTCTGCTCTTCGCAGCAGTACGGCGCGCGCGCGTCGAGCGGCGGCGCGCTTGACCCGTCGCGGACGAGGCGACGAGCAGGACGGCAGCCGCGACGGCGAGGGCGGCGAAGATTCTTCGGCGGCAGTTAGGATTCATCGTTCAAAAGCGCCGCTGCTGTGATGCCGCCGCGGCGCGTCCGCGCCGCCAACGCGGGAGGGGCGAGATTTGCGATCTCGCCCCTCCCGTAAACACCACCTGACGATTGCGGGCTCGCGCCCGTCCTCGCTGGTTGAAGCGGGTCAGTGCGTCCGCCCCTCACCCTTAGCTTCGAGCGCCCAGGTGACGAACGTGAACACCTTGTGCCCGTTGCCGAAGTCGAGCTCGTAGAGCGAGAGGCGACCGTCGGCGGACTTGCGGATTTCCCTGCCCCACTGACCGGGACCCTCGAAGTCGATGTCGCCCATCGCCGCGGGCGCGCCGCTGACGCTCTGCCCGATGGTGGTCGAGCTATCGGTGTGCGAGTAGATCGTCACCAACTGATCGTAGTCGTGCGCATTCGGGCTCACGTTGCTGGGCCCATACGATCCGCCGCCGTCTGGGTCGTTCGTGTAGTCCATGCACGTGCCGAGGTTGTAGTTGTTGAAGATCTCGTCCTGGTGGTCGAGCCCGAACGTGTGACCGATCTCCTGGCACATCACCATCTGCCGCCACGCGGGGGTGTTGTACTGCGCCATGGCGTAGTACGTGTCGTTCATCTTAACCGTGCCCGACGTGATGTGGCTGCCGCTGACCGAGATCGAGGCGAGGCCGAGCCAGCCGTTCTGCCCGTACTTGTCGGCGCAGACTTCCACCATGCCGGTGGTCGCCGGGCAGCGCCTCGCCCCGCCCGTGTTGCCGGGGACGACGGTGGTGTTCAGCACCGTGGACGAAGTCCAGTCGGACGATGCCTTCGCGAGGTACGAATCCCAGGCGGACGAGACGTTATCGCCGAGCTTGATCGTGAAGGGGTTGCTCGTGCGCGCCCAGTGGTAGCTGCCCCAAGAGTGGTTGGCGGAAGTGGCGGCAGCGAACACGGCGACGGCGACCGTCACCACAAGGATAACCAGAGAACGACGGGAAGCCGTGAGGTTAACGAGGGGGTTTTTGACTCTGTTCATCTAGCATCTCTCCTTAGACTTGTAGAAGGTGGTTCGGGCTCCTGAGTTCGAGGGTTGCCATGTCGAGCGACGCATGGCTCTCGGGGAATAGCAGGCTGCTCGTTCCCGACGAAAACAGAAATTGCAGAAATTAACCCTTATGAACCCTGTTGCCAGGTGTAGGAGAGTGACAGACACATTTTTACGTTAGCCGCCGCGGTTTGTCAAACGGCACTTTCATTGCGGGCGCGCCGCGAGGATCACCCCGCGCGGGCGATGACTGTCGGCGCACCCGCCTCGCGCTACTTGATCTTCTGGATCGTCACGGAGACGAGCGGCGAGTTGCCGGCGCTGCGGCTGTAGGCGACGAAGTAGCCAGCCTTCTGGTAGCGCACCATCTTGTACATCGAGCCGTCGGGCTTCGCGTCGATGTCGGTGCCGAAGATCGTCCTGGGCGAGATGGCGTCCGTGCCCGCGTTCGTGAACATGACGGCGATCGCCGAGACCTTCCCGGCGTCGTAGTAGACCTGCACGGTCTGCTTCTCGGAGAGGTTGTAGAAGTCGAAGGCGTCGGACTTCTCGGTCGGCGTGCCGAGTTTCTGGCGCGCGTCCTGCGCGCTCGTGCCGATGGCGACGCCCTTGAACTCGCGGAACGTCGGCTCCTTCGGCTCTTCCTGCGCGCGCGCCGCGGCGGCGGCGCAGAGTGAGAGGACGGCGACGAGCAGGGCGGCGGCGCGGGCGCGCGCGCGTCGGGCGGTGGGCTCGAACGACATGGGGGTTACTCCTTTCGATGCGGGAGGCGCGGGCGGCACGGGGGCGACCGCGCCCTATTCTATTTTCGTCGAGGTGTTCGGGTGGAGAAGGGGTCAGGCGTCCGCAAGCTCGGCAACGACAGCCCCCTTGCACGACCACCCTGAAGGTTAGCGGGGAGAGATTATGCCCACAGCGCCCGACAAGTCAATGCGAGGCGCCCGCGGCACAAACTTTTTGGTTCACGGGGCGACGCGCCGGGGCGCGTTCGCTAGAGCTCGACGCCGCGGAACTTTTCGACCTTCTTCGACGCGGGCTTGACCATCACGGCGTCGTCCTGCTCGCGACGGTCGCGCGCCGCGTCGGTGTGCCAGTCCGCCCACTCGGAAGGGGCGTCGAAGGTCTCGCCGCCGTGGCGCGTGATGCGCTCTCTGACGCGGCACATGACGGGCGTGTTGACGCCGACGCCGGAGATGACCGCCTGACCCTTCGTGAGCGCGGGCAGCTCCTGCAACATCTGGCGGCCCGCGCCCTCGACCGACTTCGCCACCGTGTCCTGATCGACGGGGTTGACGATGCGCATGATGACCTGCGTCATGCACTGCGAGAGCACGTCCTGATCGAGCTTGCCCGGTCGCTGCGTAATCAACCCGATGCCGACGCCGAACTTGCGCCCCTCCGAAAGGATCTGCTTCAGGATGTTCGTCGAGACGACGGTCGCGCCCGCGGGCGCGAAGCGGTGCGCCTCCTCGAGGAGCGCGAAGACGGGGTAGGGCAGATGAGCGTCGGACGCCGCGTCCGCCTCGCCGCGCACGGTCGAGACCCGCGCCTTGTTGACGCGGCGCAGGAGCGTGGCGACGATCACCTGCTGCTCGTTCTGCTCGATGTCGGAGAGCTGGAGCACGGTGCAGCGACCCGGTCGGAACAAGTCCTTGAGCGGGATGTGCTCGTTGTCGGAGAAGATGCCGTTCGCCCTGTCGAAGCGTGAATCGAGCCGCCACAGCAGCCCCTCGACCGAACTCGCGTTCGACGACTCGCTCCGCTCGCTGCCCTCGTACTTCTGCTCGACCACCGCGTCGCGCAGATCGTGATAGCCCCACAGCTGGCGCTCGCCTGAGACGCGCGACATGAGAGTGCGGTACGCCTGCGAGAGGATGTGCAGCATCTTCTCCGAAGTGCCTTCGGGCAGCAGGTACTTGATGTCGGCTTCCGTCAGCGAGGAGAAGCGCACGCGCACGCGCTCCGGCGTGAAGAGTTTCACCTCCGGTCTGTACGCGCCCTCGCTGAAGCGCGGATCGGTCTCGATTGAAGAGAGCGTGCCGTACTCGCCGTGCGGATCGACGATCAGGACGGCGGCGCGGTTGTGCGGCATCATCAGCTCTTCGACGATGACGCCCGCCGTGTACGACTTGCCCGATCCCGTCGAAGCGAGTATGGCGAGGTGCGTCGAGACCACGTCCTTGACCGAGAGCACGACCGGCACCTCGTTCGCGTCGCGCGTCAAGAGACTCCCGACGTGAGCCGAGCCCTGATCGCCGACGCGCTTCGGGCTCAGCACCGACGAGAGGGTTTCCGAGGAGGCGAGGTAGACGGCGTCGCCCGCGCCGGGCGGGATGCGCGGGTTGACGAAGTCGTTCAGGCGGCGGCTGAAGTAGCCGATTGCCTCGACCGTGATCTCGTACAGCTCGCAGCCCTCGCCTTCGAGCCCGATGAGCGAGGAGACGACCGCCGGGGGCGTTTCCGGGTCGGAGAGGAAGGCGTCCGGCAGGTTGCGCACCAAGCGGCGCGAGGTGACGTTGCCGAGGATGCGCCGCTCCTCTTCCGAGTCGCGCGCGACGTAATAGACGAACTCGCCGATGCGCGCGCGCCGGTTGTCGGTCGTGATGAAGAGGAACTCGTGGGGTCGCTCGCCCGGACCCTTGACGGTCCCGACGAGCGGGTCTTCTTCGGCGGCGTTCTGTTTCGGGCTCATGCGCGGGGTTCAGTCGATCAGGTTTACGTGCGCGCAGTCGGCAGTTGCGGCGCGAGTATAGCACGCGGCGCGTCACTCGGTGCGCGCGGCTTTCGCCGTCGGGTTCGCTAGGCGCGCCACCGAATCGGGGAAACCCCCGAAGCGCCTCAGCAGGAAGTCGCGCCATGCGAGCAGCATGACCCGGCTGTGCAGGCTGGAGATGTGCCGCCCACCGGGCGGCAGCCCCGCCGCGTTCAGCGCGTTCCAGACGAATTCCTTGACGAGGTAGCGCGCCGATCTCCAGCGCTCGCGGCGCGGGAGGTTCTCGCGCATCCAGAGCAGGCGGTTGCGCGCCATCAGGTAGGCTGAGATGAGACCAGGGGTCGAGCGCGAGACCTTATGCGAGATCGACACGGTCGGCACGACGTAGCATTCGAAACCCGCATTCTTCATCCGCGCGCACCAGTCCGCCTCGTCATAGTAGGCGAAGTATCGCTCGTCCATTAACCCCACCCGCCGCAGCACCGTGGCGGGCACGAGCAGGCAACAGCCGCAGGCGTAGGTGGTCGGGTACGGCTCGCGCGCGCGCAGCTCCGTGCGCGGTTGATCTTCGAGCAGGTGGCGGAAGCCCGCCGTCTCCGGCTCCCACGCCGCGCCCGCGTACCAGATTAAATCTTCTTCGGGGTGGCGGAGGATCAGCGGGCTGACCGCACCGACGCGTTCGAGTCGCGCCGACTGGGCGATCAGGTCGGAGACGAAGTTGGGCGGCGAGACCGTGTCGTTGTTGAGGACGAGGACGTAGTCCGCGCCCGCGTCGAGCGCGCTCCGGATGCCGACGTTGTTGCCGCCGCAGAAGCCGAGGTTCGCGCCTTGCGGGAGGACTTCGACTTCCGGGTACTCGCGCCGCACGGTCTCCGCTTCGACCTCCGCCGAGCCGTTGTCGACCACCCACACCTTCAACGCCGGGTAGTCCTGGCGCCGTAACGCGGCTAAGCATTCGAGCGTGTCGGGCAGCCCGTTCCAGTTGAGGATGATGACGTGAACCGAAGGCGTGCTCATCAATGCTCGGTTGCGATCGCGCCGCGCGCTACCTCACCGCCTCGACGTGCAACTCGTCGCCGAGCAACAGCCCGGCGGGGCGCGCGGCGCGGATGAGGACGTTCTGAAACTTCGCGCGGGCGGCGGCGGCGCGCGGGCTGTAGGTCTCGCCCATCTCTGCGGCGCGGAAGCGGAGGCTCTCTTCGACGTAGTAGCGCGTGCCGCCCCGCGTCGTCGCCGCGGCGACGACACGCAAGCCGGCTTCGCCGAGCGCGCGCGTGAGGGAGCGGCGGTTGAACAGGTAGAGGTGGCGGGGCGCTTCGACACCGCGCCAGTATCGCCCCGCCGCGCGGCGCGTGAGGCTGTCGAAGTTCGGGGTGCGGAGCATCAGTCGCCCGCCCGCCCTGAGCACGCGGCGCACCTCGCGCAACGTGGCGACCGGGTCGGGCAAATGCTCGATGACGTGGAACATCGAGACGAAATCAAAACTCCCGTCCTCGAAGCGCGCGTCTTCGAGCGTCGAGACGAGCACGCGCAAGCCGTGGCACTCGGCGGCGTTACGCGCCGCCACCTCGTCGAACTCCACGCCCGTCACGTCCCAGCCGAGCCGCGCCAGCGTCGCCGCGAAGACACCGTTGCCAGTGCCGATGTCGAGCGCCTTCCCTTCGCCGCTGAACCGCGGCAGACCGCCCCCCGCGCCCCCGCCCAGCCCGCAGCGCGCGCGGCTGCGGATGGCGGGCAGCAAGTCGAGGGCGCGCGCCGCAAGGGTGAGCGCCCCACTCGCGGGCGCGAGGTGCTCGTAGCCGTACTTGTGCGCGAGGACGCCGCCGCGTATCCACTTCGTCGCGCCGCCCCATTCGCCGGTGAAGCTCGCGGGCAGCGTCTCGGTCTCGTGGGTGTGATAGCCGTCGTAGCATTCGGGGAGGTCGGCGGCGATCACCATCGGGTCTTGATAGACGAGCGCGCAGGCCTCGCATTGGACGTAACGAAAGGTCTGCTCCCTCGACGGATCGAGACAATCCCTGACGCGGTCGAACACCAACCTGCGACCGCCGCCCCCGCACAGGGGGCAGTCCCTTACAGCCTCTAACCGGACGCCGCCATGCGCCCACGGCTCGGACGGCGCGTGCGGTTCGGCGGAAGGTTGGTTCGTCATGACCATCTCTTGCGAGTTTAACACGCGGCGGCTCACGCGCAGTCTTCCAGCATGTCGCGCAGGAAAACTTCTAAGCCGCGGCGCGGAGACCAGCCCAGCTCCGCGCGCGCGCGCGACGAATCGACCTCGATGACGAGCGGATCGGCGGGGCGCAGAAGCGACGCGTCGACGGCGACGGCGAGCCCGCCGCCTTCGCTAAAGCGCGCCGACCACTCACGCGGGTCGTCGCCTTCGAGCCGCCACGCGAGCCCGAAGCCCGCGATGCGGAACGCCTCGTCAACCAGCTCCCAGACCGCGTGGCTCCGCCCCGTGCCGAGCACATAGTCGCGGTAGAGGGCGCCCGCGTCGCCGCGGTTCTCGAACCCTTCGCCGCCCGGCGCGGCGGCTCTCACGCTGGTCTGCCTGATGATGAGCTGCATGCCGGCGACGTAGTCGGGCGCGAAGCCCCAGTCGCGCCTGATCTTCAGGTTGCCCATCAGGAGCGGGGGCTGCGCGCTTCGTCCGGCGCCCGGCAGGCCCCGCAGCGCGCGCACGTGATCGACGATCTTGCGCGAGAGGAAGGGCGTGGGTCGGCGGCGCGACTCGTGGTTCGAGAGGATGCCGCAGGCGACGCGGAGATCGTACGCCTCGCGGTACGAGCGGCAGAGCAGGTGCGCCGCCGCCTTCGCGCTCGCGTAAGGGCTCTGCGGGTTGAGCGCGGAGGATTCGTCGTAGCGAATTACCCCTGCGCCCGACGCGCCGAACATGTCCGTGGATGAAGCCTGGTAGAAGCGCGTCAGCGGGCTTTGCAGCCGCATGGCTTCGAGCATGCCGGCGATGAAGTCGGCGTTCGTCGCCCACGTCCGCAGAGGCTCGGAGAAGGATCGCGAGACGCTCGACTGACCCGCGAGGTTATAGACCTCCGCCGGGCGCACACGCCCGACGAGATCGAAGAGCGGCGCGGGCTCCGTCAGCTCGACCGCGTGAATTTTCAGGCGACCGCCAGACGAGTGCGCGAGGGCGTCGAGCGAGGCGGGGCGGCGCGTCGTCGCGTGAACCTCCCAGCCTTCGGCGAGCAGGCGCTCGGTCAGGTAGTAGCGGCTTCGCGATTGTGCACCATGTAGGGCGGGTGGCGCAGAGGGAACTCCATCGCCTCGACGGGGATATTCGCCTCGCGGCTCACCGCCTTCGTGTGCGTCGCCATCGCGCCGAACCCGATGTTTGAAATCAGGTTGCGCTCCGGCAGGACGGCGAGCGCGTGCTGAGTCCAGCAGGCGAACGCCCACTGGTAGTCCCACGTGTTGAAACCCGCCCGCGTCTTATCGAAGATGGTGCGCCAGAGCGCGGCGACCTCCGCGTCGCCGAAGAGATCGAGGAGCCACGGCGTGTCGCGAAGGTCGTCCCAGAGTTTCATCCCCACGTCGTAGTGGCGCCAGGCCCTGCGCCACGAAGCCCAGCCCCAGATGTGCGCCATGCGCGAGAAGTAGTAGCTGTAGGGCGTGCGCCTGTGCCCGAACTGGAAGTTGTCACCGCTCACCATCATCACGCGTTCGTCTTCGCGGAAGCGTTCGAGGATCTCCTCGCAGAAGGGGAAGAAGGAGGGGTGCGGCACGCAGTCGTCTTCGAGGATGATCGCCTCCTCGACCTGCTCGAAGACCCACGTGATGCCGCTCGCGACGCGGCGGCGGCAGCCGAGGTTAACATCGGAGAAGTTCTCCAGCACCTCGCAGTCCCAGTCGACGCGCTCGACGACGGCGCGCGTCTGCTCGCACGCCTCGCGCTCGCCGGGGCGACCATCGCGCGCGCCGTCGGCGACGACGAGGAGCTTCTCCGGGCGCGCGCGCGCGATCTCCGCGAAGACGCGCGCGGTCACTTCGGGGCGGTTGAAGATGATGAAGGCGACGGGCGTCCGCAAGACTATTTGACCGCCTCCACGTACAGGCTCTCGAAGGCTCTGCCCTCCGAGTCGATGCCGCGCATCGAGGGGTCGAGCGACTCGCCGAACTTCTGCTCGACGACTCGGGAGAAGCCGACCTTGCGCAGGAGCAGGAGGAGCGATTCGGCGTCGTAACACCAGAGGTGCTGACCCGACTCGCGCATCATCTGGTTGACGCGATCCATCGGCGTCTCGGCGGGCTCCGTGAACTCGGGGCGGCGCAGGAACTCGCGGTCGCCCGCGTAGGAGCGCAGATAGAGACCGGCGTCCGGCGTCGAGAGTCGCAGCACGCCGCCCTCTTTGAGCGCGCGCCGGCACTCGCGCAAAAGCGTCTCCGCCGACCCGCGCGGGACGTGTTCGATGACGTGCTCGCCGAAGACGGCGGCGCAGGAGCCGTCCGCGAAGGGGAGCCCGCCGCGCAGGTCCCAGACGACGTCGATCCGCTCGCCGCGCGCGGCGTCGAGGTTGATCCACCCCGTCAGCGCGTTCGGACCGCAGCCGATGTTGACGCGCAGATCGCGCGCGCCGCGGAGCGCGTCGAGCGTGCGCGCGGTGCGCCGGCGCGCCGCGCGGTCGTGGTAGGGCGCGGAGAGCCGGTTGGCGCGCTCGCGACCCAGCACGCCGACGAGCGCGTGCTTGAGCGAGCGCAAGGGGCTGTTCGTTCCGTCGGTCAAAACACTTTCAGACATCAGGCGCCCTGGCTCGCGCCGCGGGCGGCGAGGTGAGAGCGCGCGTCGGCGATGACGCGCGCGACGCCCTCGGCGAGCGAGACTTTCGGTCGCCAGTCCGGGAGCGGGTACTCGGGATCGATGATGTGCTCCGTACCTTTCGCCGCGCCGAGCTTCACCTCGGCGCCGAGCTGGCGCGCGATCTCTTCGGCGAGCTGGCGGATCGAGACCCACTCCGCGCCGGCGATGTGCGCCAGCGGCTGATCGGAGTCGACCAGCCGCGCGATCGCCTCGGCGGTGTCGGTCTTGTAGATGAAGCGCCTCCGCTCCGCGCCGTCCGTCATGCACTCGACGCGCCCGCGCGCGAGGCCGGCGAGCACGAGGTCTGTCACGACGTGGCTCTTCACGTCGGGCTCCTCCCACCCGTAGGTGTTCCACAGCCGCGCGACCTTGCCGCCGAGCTGCCGCGCCCAGTTCTCGGCTAAGAGCTTCGTGACGCCGTAGGCGTTCGGCACGACCGTGAGCTGCGTGCTCGTGAAGACGAACGGCTTGCGCGTGCGCGCGAGGGCGTCCATCACGCGCAGCGTGATCTCGGTGTTGTTCCTGTACTGCTCGTGCTGGCTGTCGGCTGCCTCGATGTACTTCGCCCCGCCCGTGTCCCACGCCAGGAACCAGACGCGATCCGCCGCGGCGAACGGCGCGTCCAGGTCGGCGCGGCGCAGGTCGCAGCCCGACTTCAGATCGAGCGACGCGACCTCGTGCCCGCGCTCGGCGAGCATCGGGGCGAGCGTCGAGCCGATCAGCCCTTCGCCGCCGAGAATCAGTTCTCTCATCCCGTTTGTCATTCTCCTTCGTGAAGCTGTTAGCTAATAGCTGTTAGCTGTTAGCTATTAGCTTTTAGCCAGAACCATCAGCGAGTTCGATCAATGCGTGGGCGCACAGTCTCGGCAGACTGCTGGCTAACAGCTAACAGCTAACAGCTATTCGCTTTCCAACCGCCAGACGCGCTCGGCGAGTTGCACCTCGCGCGCGCCGCCGAGCCCCCAGTCGTCGCCGTTGTGGTAGGGCACGCCCTCGACGGTCGCCATCTCGCCGTGGTGCCCCCAAGAGCGTGAGCCGCGTCTGCTCGTTCTCGCGCCAGTTGATGTCCACGCGCTCGGTCGTCCACGCCACCCCCGTGTCGAGTGTGTCGAGCCGCGCGCCGAGCAGGCGGTTGACGGTGTCCATGCCGAGCGCGGCGTCGGCGTTGGTCGCGAGCACCCACGGCGTGCGCGCGCGCCGGATGCCGACGTTCTTGGCGTGGTATTCGAGCAGCTCGACGTGCGGGTTGCGGTTGATCGCGCGGTGCGTCTCCGCCGGCACGACGTAGGCGCGCAGATTTTTGAAGCGCTCCGTCAGACCGTAGGCGAGCAGGTCGCGGCCGGCGGGCGGGTTCCACTCGACGAAGACGTACTCGCCGACGAGGTGGCGCATGTTCCACTCGATGGTGGCGTGGAGGCGCTGGCGGAAGTCCGCCATGTAGTCGTCGTTCCTGCCGACGGTGACGGCGGTGACGGCGGCGCGCGCGGAAGGGTCGCGCCGCGCGCGCGCCAGCGCGTAGTAGCCCGCGCCGCGCAGCGCGAACGAGGCGCGCTGCCGCAAACGCTCCAGGCGGTACGCCGCGCCGCGTATGCCGGGGATATTTCTGATGCCGCCGAGGGTCGTGCTCATCTTAATTCGTTAATCCTAACGCTTCTAAAATAATTAAAAATAAATTACGTCCGTCGTCATTTGTCGTGCGCCGCATTTAAAACGCCGGGTTGAGTTGTTCCAACTCCTCGGGGCGCGTCTCCGAAGGCTCGCGCCGACGATGATAGCGCAGCCGCGCAGACCACGCCTGCGCCGGTCGCTCGACGAGGCGGTAGAGCGCGTATGCCGCCGCGATGGAGACGGCGGTCGCCAGCGCGATCGCGACGAGCCGCGCGGGCAGCGACTGCGTGCCGCTCAATCTCATAAAGACGTTGAGCGCGCGCCGCCCGACGGGGCTGTGAACCAGGTAGAGCGAGTAAGAGATGTCGCCGAGGAAGCGGAAGACCCTGTAGGGCGTCCGCAGGAACAGGATCGCGCAGACGGCGGCGAAGGCGGCGGCGGTCTGCGGCAGGCTCGTCGTGGCGAGCGCCAGCGCGGTCGAGACGGCGAGCAGCAGCGCGTACTGCTGAAGAAGAGGAAGATGAAGTAGAAGATGAACGCGGGCGGGCGGATGACGAAGGCGAGCGAGCCGAGCGCGGCGAACGAGAGCAGGCGGACGCGCGCGTCGCGGCTGAAGACGAGGGGGAAGGCGAGCCCGATGAGCAGGTAGTACTGGAACTCGATCGCCAGGGTCCAGAACACGTCGCTGAGCCACGGGTAGCCGAAGAAGACGTTGACGTAGGCGAAGTGCAGCAGCACCTGCGGCAGCGTCACCTGAAAGACCTGATCTTTCTGGAAGGGCACGTACCACGAGAGCACGCCGAGCAGGATGATCAGGACGACCGTGACGACGTAGGGCGGGTCGAGACGGATGACGCGCTTGAGGACGAACGTGCCGTAGTTGCGCAGCGTGTAGCCGCCGCGGTAGAGCGAGTAGGGGATGATGAAGCCGGAGATGACGAAGAAGACCTGCACGCCGAGCTGGCCGTAGAAGCTCGCCGAGCGCAGCGCGCCGGGCTCGAGCACGCGGAAGAAGTGGTGGAAGACGACCGCCAGCGCGGCGACGCCGCGCAGAAAGTCGAGCACTTCGATTCGGTTCTTCTCGTTCGCCATCTCGGTAGTGGATCGGGAGTCGTGGCGCCTGTCAGCGCGTGGGCGCGCCCGGCGCGCGCTTGTGGAGGATGCCCCGTTTGACGGCGCTGATCGGCTTGTGGAGCAGCGGCTTCGTCGTCAGCCAGCCGTAGGAGAGCCAGGCGACGTGGCGGAAGAAGATGGGGTAGAAGACCCCGCGGTACTCGCGCGGCGGCAGGTGCCGCTTGAGCAGGCGTCGCACGGTCGGGATGTTCATCGGGGAGCGGCGATCCGTCATGAACCACCACGCGCCGCGCCACGAGTCGAAAATCTTCGACGCCTGCGGCCGCTCCTCGTTCGGGCGGTTCCAGACCATCGCCTCCGTCGCGATGAAATACCGGTAGCCCGCGCGCATGGCGCGGTAGTGGAAGTCGTGGTCAGCCCAGTAGTGCGGGAAGGCGCGCGCGTCCACCAGACCCACCTCGCGGAAGGCGTCCGCCGGGATGAGCACGCCCTGACCGCCCGGCGGGTGTCGGATCGGCAAATCTTTCACGCCCGCCAGATCGGGCGCGCTCCAGGAAGCGTGCTCCGGGTGCCACGCGGGCGGCGCGCCCAGCCACTCGCCCTCGCCCGTGCCGGGGGCGCGCACGCGCGAGCAGGCGATGGAGCGCGCGCCGTTGCGCCGGTGACTCTCGACGAGGCTCGAAACGGTCGCGGGCTCGACGCGGTTGTCGTCGTTCAGCCACACGATCAGCTCCGCGCCGCGCGTGAGGGCGTCTGTGACGCCGAGGTTGATCGCGCCGCTCCACCAGAGTTCGCCGTCGCCGTGCAGGACGCGCACCGCGGGGAACTCCGCGCGGCACTTCTCGGCGGTGCCGTCCGTGCAGCCGTCCTCGACGAGCACGATCTCGAAGTCCGCGTAGTCGCTCTTGAGCA
Organism: Acidobacteriota bacterium; assembly: GCA_020200235.1. Taxonomy (GTDB): domain Bacteria; phylum Acidobacteriota; class Blastocatellia; order Pyrinomonadales; family Pyrinomonadaceae; genus JAIVGV01. Next base: position 17,476 of record JAIVJC010000001.1, read on the forward strand.
GGCAGGCGAGCGAGACCCGCGCCTCGTCCCAGCGGTTGTGCGTGGGGACGATGACGGAGACGCGCGCGCTCGCGCGGCGTTGTGCGGCGGGGGTCGTCATTGCGTGGAATACTTTAGCAGAGTCGGGCTCAATCGGCAGGTCGGTAGAAGATCGCGTCCGCCGAGAGCAGCTCGCCCGTCCGCGGGTGGCGCAGGTGCCCGACGAAGCCGTCGAAGAGGAAGCCCAGGGCTTTCATCTCGGCGTAGAGCTCGACGAACGACGGCTGCCCTTCGTAGAGCGGCGCGAAGTTGCACTCGGTCATCACGCGCTGGCAGAGCGCGAGCGTCTGCCGCCCGCCGCGTATGACCGACAGCTCGTGACCCTGCACGTCGAGCTTGGCGAAGACGGGCGGCGTGAGCGTGAGGCGCGCGGCGACCGCGTCGAGGCGCGCGGCTTCGACGACGATCCTCGTCTCGGTCTCCGTCCCCGGAAAGGCGGCGGTGTGCGCCGGGAGCATGGGCTGGAGCGAGGACGAGTCGCGAAAGCGCGAGACGAAGAACTCGCGCTCGCCGTCCTCGTCGCTGAGCGCGAGCCGGAGCGGGCGCAACTCCGCGCGGGTCTGGCTCAGCGCGCGCAACTCCTCATAGCACTCCGGGATCGGCTCGAACGAATAGATTGTCGCGCCCGGAAAGGCGCGGAAGATTTCACGCGCGAACTGACCGTGGCTGCCGCCCACGTCGATGACGGTTCGCGGCGGCGGGTGTTGTAGCTCCGGGGAAGTGAGGAACGGATCGCGCGCGCCGAGCGACGCGAGCCGCAACTCCTCGTCGGCTTCCGCGCCCCGCCACAGCCACTGACGCAAGCCGAATCTGCGATCCAAGCCGTTCAGCGTCGCCCTGATGCTTCTGCGAACTTCCAAATCTCTACTTCGCTCCCTTCACACTTGCGCCTGCTCTTCGCCGCGCGGCTACTTCACGGCGCGATCAGTTTCCAGACGCGCTCCGCCACCGGCTCTTCCGAGTAGTCAGCGAGACCCCACGTCGGGGGGTTCCGGTACGGAAGGTTTCCACGGTACGCGAAGGCTGCGCCGAAGCGGCTGTCCACGGTGAACTCGCCCGCGCTCTGTGTCGAGGATGACTCGTGGAAGATGTGGTAGTGCAACCCGAGGTGGACGGGTTTACCGCCCACGGCGACGAGCTGAAAGAGCCCGCGCCCGTCCGCGTGAATCCTCGTGGCTCTCAGCGACTCGTCGAAGCCGCCCGCGCGCTGCCACAGCTCGCGGTGGGCGAGCATGAAGTCGCCACAGCCGTAGTCCAGTTCCTGCCTCCAGCCTCGCCTGAAGTCGACGCGGTTGCGCGCGTGCGTCAGGCTACGCTGCGTCACTGGGCGGCCGTCCCACCGCCACTCGATCCGCCGCGTGCGGAAGATCAGGTTTTCGTCCAGCAGGCGCGCGAGCCGCCGGACGCACCCGTCCCAGAAGATGTAGGCGTTCGTCACGCACACGTACTCGGAGCGCGCCCGGCGCACGCCGACGTTCTTGCCCAGTTCCTCCATGATGACCATCCGCGGGTGGTCGCACACGCGCGCGTGAACCTCCGGCGGCACGACGTAGCAGCGCAGGTGCGGGAAGTCGCGCGCGAGCGCGGGCGAGAGGAGCGGCCGGTCGGCAGGCGGGTTCCACTCGACGAAGATCATCTCGTCGCACATCACACGCGAGTTCCACTCGATCATGGCGCGGATGCGTGCCTCGTTGTCAGGCACGTAGTCGTCGTTGCGCCCCACGAAGACGGCGGCGACGGTCGGTCGGCGCGCGCCGAGCCGCCAGCCTTTCGCGAGCACGACGGGCGCGAGGTTCTTCCAGGTCTCGCGCACGTCCGCCGAGTCGCGGTGCAGCATGACGCCGCGCGAGACGGCTCGCCCGATCAGCCCGCGCAGGGGCGCGGGCGTCAATTTGCGGAACACGCTACGCATGAGTGGAAAATTACATCCTAAAGAATAATCCGGCATTTTCAACCCGCCGCGCCGCCGCGCCGCTGACGCGGCCGACGCTTTCGCAAAACCCCCTCGCAGATTTCCATCATCCGCGCGCCGTAGTCGCGCGACAGCCGCAGGCTCTCGTCGGCGATGTCTCTCTCGCCCTTCTGCTCGTGCGGGTAGTCGCGCCGCAACAAGTCAGCCAGCCCGGCCACGTCATCCACGTCGAAGAAGATCGCGCCCGGCAGGTTCAGCTCGCGCTGCGCGCGGAGATCGGAGCAGAGGAGTTGCGTGCCGAGGAGCGAGGTCTCTTCCGTGATCGCGCCGCGCCCCTCGAAGCGCGAAGGCTGCACGACCGCCGACGCCGCGCGGATGAGCGCGATCTGTTCGGCGCGCGGCAGCACGCCGAGGAAGCGGCAGTGCTCGTGCAGCCCCTGCTCGTTGACGAACATGAGCAGGCGCGTGAAGTAGTCGGGGCGGCGCGGATCGTAAGGGCGACCCGTGAAGACGACGACCGGCGGCGGCTCGCCCCGCCGCTTCAGCTCGGCGAGCGCGCGCAGGACGAGCGCGTGGTTCTTGTGCTCCCAGAACTGGTTGCTGACGAGGAAGAAGCGCTCGGGCAGTCGGTACTTCCGCCGCACCTCGCCCGGGTCGAGTTGTAGGTCTTCGTCGCGGAAGACCGGCGGGAAGCCGCAGACGTAGAGCTTGTCTTCGATCTGCGGGTGGGACGCGAGCGCGTCGGCGGCGGTCGCCGCGCTGATCGTGACGACGCCCTCGGCGTGCTCGGCGACGTGAGCCCACTGCTCTTCGCGGTGCTTGATCTCGCCCGGCTCGAAGTATTCGGGGAGGTGGCGGAACTGGAAGTCGGGGTAGGCGACGAGGAGGGGGCGGTGCGAGCCCAGCCCCTCGAACCACGCGAACGCCACCCAGAGATCGACGCCGTGCTCGGCGGCGAGGCGCGTGATGGCGGGCGCCTCCCAGCTCCGCTGGCGCAGGCGGCGGGCGACGCGCTTGACGAGCCGGCGCGCCCTCGACTCGTGGCTGTGGCGCAGCGGCACGGCGCGCACGTGCGCTGCCCCGCGGATGGTCTGCGGCAGCACGTCGTCCGTCGCGTCTATGAGGAGACAGGTCGGCGGATCGGGGAGCGTGCCTAGGCAATGCAGCGTGACCTCGAGCCAGTTCGCCCCGCCCTCATACTGTCTGCCGAACAGGCTCGCAAAGGCGATGATCATCGGTTTCGGTTAGGCGGCGCGTGACTTTTGCAGGGCGAGCGAGCTTCGTCGGACACGATCAGCCGCCTATTCTCCTGAAGACTTTCTTCCCCAGTGCCGCGAAGTCGCCTCTGCCGAGATCGCCGAGCGCGCGCCGGACAGCCGAGGTGGCGGGCGCGGTCTGCGGCTCCACCACGCGGGGCTGACCGTCGATCAGTTGTAGCCTCCCGCCGCGAGCCACGAGGGGCTGCTGCGTCCACTCCATCCACTCGGCGCCCTCTGCGAGCTTCTTGAAGACGGCGGTGCGCCCCTCATACTCCGCGACGAATTCCCACTGCGGCTGTTCGGCTAAGAAGTCGCGCAGAATCTGACCCGACCACACCCACACGTCGTCGACGATGACGTGCCCGCCCTTCTTCAGCCTGCCGGCGGTGTAGAACCAGTCGATGTAAGGGGCGGGGAAGCCGTGGCGGCCGTCGATGAGCACGAGATCGAGCGGCGGCAGCGCGAGCGTGGGGAGCACGGTCTCGGACGGGCTCTCGATGAAATCGATCTGCGCCGTCGCGATGCCGCGCTCGCGGCAGTAGCTCTTGAGAATCTCGAACTCGGAGCCCGCCGGGGAGATCGCGAAGTGGCGCGAGCCCGTCAGCGCGAACGCGACGGTCGAGAGCCCGCACCCCGTCTCCAACGTGGCTGACGACTGATCGGCGTTGTCGCGAATGAACCTGAGGCCGTCGGTCGTGAGCCCCATGACGATGAGCTGCCCCGCCTCATTATGCGGCTTGGGCGGATCGTTCAGCACCTGATCTAAGTTCATAGAGAGTCCTCAGCTCCCCGCCTCACTTCCGCTCCGCTCCGCGCCGCGCGCGCAGCCTGTGACCGAAGGCGGCGCCCAGAAGTCCGTTTTTGATCACGGCGGCGAGGCGGCGCGGGCGAAGAACAGCCGAAGGGCGGGAGCGGGCCGCCTGCGCGAGCAGGGGCAGCGCCTCCCGAAACCGCCCGCCCGTGGCGAGGCTGTGGTAAGTGTCGAGGCACGAGTTCGCGTGCTGCGTGCGCTGCTCGGATATGTTCTCGCGGACGCGCGAAATCTGCTCGGAGATGACGGCGTGATAACTGTAGCCGAGGTGTGCGTCTATCGCCTCGTAAGTCCTGACGTGCTCGCGCAGCCGCTGCAAATAATTCAGCCGCGACCAGATGCCCGCGCCGTGCACCCTGTAGGCAGCCATCACCTCGTTGATGTAGTCGAGGCTCCCGTGTTGGGCGAGCAGCATGAACATGATCCAGTCGGCGCTCCTGACCGTGTAGTAGCAGTCGGGCAACTCGCCCAAAAGGTGGTTGCGGAAGAGGATGGTGCAGGGGATGAGAAAGTTCCCGGCGGCGATGTCCTCGAGCGTCGAAATCGCTTTCTGATCGGGGGCGCACAGCCTGCGCGGCGGCTCGGAGCCGTCTTCGTAGAACATGGTGGCGTCGTGGAAGCAGAGGGAGCACGCGGGGTGGCTCTCCAGGTAGTCCACCTGCTTTTGCAGCTTGCGCGGGTCCGTCCAGTAGTCGTCGCCTTCCAGCAGGGCAATGTACTTAGCCTCGCTCTGCCTGAGCAGCCTCACGCCGACCCGATCCCTGTCGAACGCCCCGACGCGCGGCGAGAACAGAAAAGCTTCGATCCGATCCGGGTATCTCTCGGCGTATGAGCTGATGATCTCTCTGGCGCCGTCCGTCGAGCAATCGTCGCCGATCAGCAGCCTGTAAGCGAAATCGGTCTCCTGCGCCAGCACGCTCTCAATCGCCTGCGCGATAAACTTCTGATGATTGTACGTCGGCATGACGATGTCGACGAGTGGTACTGATCCGATGGTCATAATTTTTATCCGCCACCGTCTTAGGCAAGACTGCTATCACCGCACGGCTTTCAGCACTTACCCCGCGGCGCGCGTGAAGGTTCGGCGGACGAGCGGGCGGAACTCATTTGGTTGCAGGTTGATACTAGCGGAAAAGGGCGAATTACTAAAACGCGGAGCGCGCGGCTGGCGGCATTCGGCTCAGCGGCTCGCGAAGTCGGCGTAGGAGTTGTCCCGCTCGTTGACGACCTCGACCGCGATGTAAGCCTCGGAAACCTGGTAGAAGGTCTCCGTGTTCTTCTCGAGAGTGAGGTAGCCGTGGGCGAAGCCTTCGGGGACGAAGAACATGCGGCGACTCTCGGCAGTCAGCTCGACCCCGACCCACCGCTTGAAGGTGGGCGAGTCGCGCCTCAGATCAATCGCCACGTCGTAGATCGCGCCCGCCGTGCAGCGCACCAGCTTCGCCTGCGCGCGCGGCGACGACTGGAAGTGCATCCCGCGCAGCGTGCCCCTGCTCAGGTTGAAGGAGATGTTGCACTCCTCCAGGCGCGGGCTCAGCCCGTGCCGCTCGAACTCGCCCCGGGAGAAACTCTGCGCGAAGAAGCCCCGCTCGTCGGCGAACCTCTCCGGCTCGATGATGAATGCGCCTTTCAGGCTCGTCTCGATGAAGATCATCTACGCTTGATTCAACCAGCCGGGCGCGCGATGTCCCCCGCCCCCGCGTGCGGCTCGCGCCCGGCGGCGACCTTTCAGTGTGAGCCCATGTGGGCGCTGATCTCAGCCCCGTTCGCTAAGACGTGACGGATGATGCCGCAGACCTTGCCGATCTCCGACTGGCTCACGCCCGTCCCCGTCGGCAGGCAAAGCACGCGGTTGGTAAGCCTTTCGGTTTCGGGCAGGAGGAGTCCGGCGTGCGGAAAATATGAGCGGTAAGGCTCCATGCGGTGACAGCCGGGGTAGAAGTAGCGGCGCGCCAGAACTTTTTCCGCGTGCAATATTTCCATCAACTGATCGCGCGTGACGACGGTTTGCCTCTCCTCGATCTCCAGGACGACGTATTGATAGTTGTTCTTTTCTTCCCCGTCGTAAACCATCATGCTGACGCCTTCGAGTCCCTCAAGCTCGCCGCGGTATTGCTCATAGTTGCGGCGGTTGGCGCGTCGCCGAAGCCGCCGACCGCCTGACCCTTGTAGGAGCAGCCGATGGCGTGCGCGGAATCGAAAAGCAGCTTGAGCCCGCGCCGATCCGCGACCTCGCTCAGCGCGTCGATGTCGCAGGCGCGCCCCCAGAGGTGAACGCCGATGATGCCGGTGGTGCGCGGCGTGATCATCTGTTCCACCCTGCGCGGGTCGAGCGTGTGCGTGCGCGGGTCGATGTCGCAGAAGACGGGGGTGATCTCCTGCCACTGGAGGGCGTGCGCCGTCGCCACGAAGGTGAACGAAGGGACGATGACCTCGCCCGTCATCCCGAGCGCGCGAATCGCGATCTCGAGCGCGACAGTCGCGTTGCACACGGCGATGCAATGCCCGACGCCCGCGAACTCCGCGATGCGCTGCTCGAGCTCCCTGACGTAGCGCCCGCCGTTGGTGAGCCAGCGACGATCTAGGATGTCGCCGACCCGCTCTTCAAACTTCCGCCGGTTCCCGATGTTCGGGCGTCCGACGTGCAGGGTCTCTTCGAAAGCGGGCGCGGCGCCGAAGATCGCCAGCTCGCTCAAGGCAGATGTTAAAGGCATGTCTGATAGTCTCCGCAGTCGGTCGCGCGGGAGTGGGCTCGCGCCTGCCCCCGCCGCCTAAACCCACAGGACATCGGGCGCGAGCCGACGCGCCGCGCAAGCTCACGAAGCGAGTGCGGCGTAGCCGAACCCGTCGCGACCGAAATAGTTGCCGCTGTAGAACATGTAAGTCTCGCCCTCAACGTTCACGACGCACGGGTAACAGACCATCTCCGAGTCCCACCCGTGCGCGGAAGGCTTCAGCTCGCCGAGGCTGTCGTCGCGATGCCAATTCGTCAGGTCGTCCGACCACGCCAGCCCGATTCGATACCCGCGCTCCGAGTTGCGAAAATCGAGCCCGCACCGGTAACAGAACCACATGTAGAAGCGTTCGCCGATCCTCATCGCCGAGGGGTTCGTCTGGCACTCGTATTCGACCCTGGTCGGGACGCACGGGACGCCGTCCCTCTGCCAGTTGACGCCGTCGCCAGAGGTCGCGTGCATCAAGACGTAGATCGACTCCAAATGCCCGTCCTGTTGTTCCAGCCATTCGACGCCCGAGCTGTACCACATGTGATACGTGTCGCCCTGCCTGAAGACGACGGGACTGTTTTGCAGGAACGGCTCTTTCAACGTGCGCCCGAAGAGGGGTCCCACGCCGAGGCGCCGGAAGGTGAAGCCGCCGTCGTCGCTCTTCGCCATGCCGATGGCGTGCGTATAAGGAGCGCCCTGGCAGCGCATCCAGCCGACGTAGTAGAGCCAGACCTCACTCCCCGCGAGCAGGGCGCAGCCCGGCATCACTCCGAATTGATCGAACGCGCCGTGACCGCCCAGAGGGAGAATCGGGCGGTCGTGCACGTAAATGACCTTGCCGGGATCACGTTTTTCGAGATCGACGAAGGTCGTCACGGCGGCGAAATTGCCGTCCCCGTCCTTTCGCGGTCGGCAGGTGAAATAGACCCGCAAGCGGTCTTCGAGAATCAGGACGGAGGGGTTCTGCGCGTGGCTCTGCATCCACTCGTAGCGTCCGTCGGGCGCAAACACCAGCCCCCTCTTCTCCCAGCGAAATTCATTCCCCATCGTTGTTTTCTCCCGCTTGTTCCGCGTCGCCCAACTCGCTTTTAGCCGCCTCGCGGACAACCCCGTCGAGCCAATCATGCATGCTTTTGCCCGACTTGTCTCTCGCACGCTGCGCGAGCGCGTAGGTCTCCGGCGCGACCCCCTCGAGCCTCCCGTAGTAGCGCGAGCGCAGCGTGCCGCCGCGACGCCCTGGGATTTCGAGATCGAAGTCCGCCTTCGGCTCGCCTTCCCCCACGACGAACTCGATGAGGTAGTAGACGCCGCCGATGATCCAGCGCACCGCCACGTCGCGCGCTTCGACGGGCACGTGCTCGAAGGGGATGGCTTTCTTAAACAGGGGGTTGTTGTTGAGAAGTATGCGCCCGTACTCCGTCTCGTAGAGCCACGGCGGCATGCTCTCGTCGCCGGCGACGACTTTCGCCCCGACCTTTGCCACGCGCACGATCTCCTTCAAGCTCTGCGCGATGTCGCCGAAGACTCCGAGCCCGCCGAAGCTGAACACGGCGTCGAAGTAGTCGTCAGGGAAAGGGAGATAACACGCATTGGCGACGGCGAACTCCACGGGGACGGAGACGCCCCTTAACTTTTCCTTGCAGCGCAGCAGCATCGAGCGGCTGATGTCGCTTAAATAAAGCTGCCCCTCCGCGCCCAACTCACCGGCGATGATCTCCGAGTCGCGCCCGGTTCCGCAGGCGAGCTCGAGGACGCGGGAGCCCGGTTGCAGATCGAGCAACTTGACGAAATCCCTGCGAGCCTTCTGCTCGTCGACGTACTGGATGCGGAACGATAGATTCGCCACGTCGTCGTAAACGTCGGCGACGCCGTCATAGTAATCCAGAGTCTCTTTCTGTTCGCCTTCGAGCATGGGCGGGAAGATCAGCGCGGGGATGCCGTCGCGGATCGCATACTCCCGCCCGCGCTCATCGACGAGCTTCCCCGAAACCACTTCGCCGCCCTCCGTCTCCTCCGGGATGCACGCCAACTTTTGCCGCGTCTCCGGACTGACGTAGATATTGCGCTCTTGATTCATCACTCCTCCGATTTCACTGTTCCTATCCCGCCTGCTAAAAATTCTACCCGCCTAAAAACTAAGCTGACATCTCGCCATGCCCGCCAAACTCGATGGGTGTGTTGAAGGAGTAGAAAGAGTAGCGGCTGACTTCGTCGAACTCCAGCTTCTGCGCCAGCTTCATCGAACCCGCGTTGGCGACAAAGCAGTCCCACGTCGGCGTGATACCCTTCGCCAGACACTCCCTGATGAACTGCCTCGCGACCAGACTCGCCAGCCCGCGCCCCCTGTGTTCCGCGTCGGTCAGGACATCGACTTCCGCGAATCCGTCGGCGACAGCCGCCGCGTAGCAGAGACTAACTACCTCCCCGTCTTTGACGAGACACACGCCCAGACCGTGCTCGACGAAATCCTCGACCGACGACCAGAAGCGCGTGCCGAGCTCGATGCCGAACTTCTCCGTCTTCGTGACGAGTTCTTCGTCCAGCTTCTTCAGTTCGAAACCCGCCGGGCACTGCTCCGTCTCGCCGAGCCAGGCGGCGCGCCCCCGACGAAACTCGAACCTCGCGCGCTCGCGTCGCCTGATCGACTCCGGGGCGAGGGCGTCGAGCCTCTGTTGCCAGCGCGCGGGCGGCGCATACCACAGCAGGTAAGTCGGGCGGAGCGCGCCCGTGGTGTTGAGTAGCTCGGCGAGCCCCGCGTCGAACGGTTCGTCATGTTGCGCCCCCACGACGCACGTGAAGCCGAAGTTGTTGACGATCACAGCCGCGCGCGGGCGCTCCGGTTGGTCAGCAAACACCTGCCCGCGCTGCCGATTCTGGACGACGGCGGAGATGAGCGGAAAGCGTGCGCCGCTCGCCCGGTAGAGCGGCAGGACGTGCGGGAAATCATCCGGCTTGAGTTCGACAATCATCAGTACACCCTCAAGGTGAGGCTTTCGCCCTGCCCGTCGCGGCGCGCGCCGCATCACTCCACCTCCGACCGAAGCAACGACAGAAGCGCGGCTCTCGCCGAAAGCCGCGGGGGCGGCGCGACGCCCTCTCACCATCGAGCCTTATTTCATCTTCGTGAGTCGCAGAAAGGTGGAAGAATCGAGTCGGAACTTGGGCGTGTCGGGCGCGATGTGGACGCTCTTCGGCGCGACGCTCTTGGTGATGAGCGTGCCCGCGCCGATGAAGCTCTCACGCCCGACGGTGATCTCGTGACCGAGCGTGGCGCTGACGCCGATGAAGCAGAAGGGCTCGACCGTCGTCGTGCCGGAGATGACGACGTTCCCGGCGATGTAGCAGTGATCCCCGACGCTGGCGTGGTGCCCGATGTGATTGCCGCTCCAGATGAAGACGTTGCTCCCGACCTTCGAGCACGGCTGGATGACGGCGAACTCGAGGACGAAACAGTTGTCGCCGATCTCCACCCCGCCGAAGTTCGACGCGCGCGAGCTGACGTAGCTGATCAGTTCGTAGCCGCGCGCCTTCGCCTCCTCGTACTTCCGCGCCCGCAGCTTGTTCAAGTCTTGATAGCCGACGGCGACGAACATCTTGAACTCGCCGGGCGGGTACATATGCCTCGTCGGCAATCTTCCCCGCCCCGAATATGACGACCTTGCTCATTGTCTCTAAAACCTTTCTTCAATTCTCCCGCGCGAGATACTTTTCCGCCAGACCTTTGCGGTCGACTTTGCCGTTAGGATTTTTCGGCAGCGCCTCTTCGCGGTGGAAGACGGAGGGGATCATGTAGTCGGGGATCATCCGCCTGAGCTCGGCGCGCGCTCTCTCGGCGTCAAACTCCTGCCGCGCGGCGACGACAGCCACGATGCGGCTCAGACCGTTGACGCTCGTGTGCAGCGCGGCGGCTTCCGAGACGTAATCCAGCCGGTTGAGCGCGCCCTCGATCTCTTCGAGCTCGATGCGATAGCCCATGTGCTTGATCTGGTTGTCCCTGCGCCCCTGTATGTAGAGCTTGCCGTCGGCGGGGTCGAGGCGGACGAGGTCGCCGGTCTTATACATCAGCTCTCGAAACTTGTCGTTCGCGGGGTTCTGCACAAAGCTCGCGCCCGTGCGCGCCTCGTCGTTGTAGTAGCCCCGCCCGAGGTTCGGGCCGGTCAGGCATAGCTCTCCGGTCTCGCCCGCCGCGACGCCGCGCCCCTCTTCGTCGAGAATTAGAAACCCGAAGTTGTCGGCGATGCTTCCGAGGGGCGGGAGACCCAGCGGGTCTTGGAAGTCGTCAGCCGTAATCTTGTAGGAGGAACAGATACAGGTGCATTCGGTCGGGCCGTAGACGTTGAAGAGCTCCGACGAGTCGGAGTAGGTCTCGTAGAGCATCTTCAGCTTCGCCTTCGGGTAGCCTTCGCCGCCGAAGACGAAGCGGCGAATCGAGCGCAGGTGTTTGCCGTCAGCCGCCCTCATCGTCTGCAAGAAGATGAGCAGCGACGGCACGGAGAACCAGAGCGTGCAGCCGGCGGCGTCGATCTTTTCGACGAGCAGCTTCGGGTCTTTGACCTCCTCTTTCGAGAAGGGCACGAGGCGCGCGCCGGTGAAGAGGGCGGTGTAGAAATCGAAGACCGAGTTGTCGAAGTAAAGCGCGTTGACGTTCGTCAGCACGTCGTCGGGCGTGACGCGGAAGGTCTCGCGCCCCCATTCGACGAGGTTCAGGACGTTCGCGTGCGTCATCACCGCGCCCTTCGGGAAACCGGTCGAGCCCGAGGTGAACATGATGTAAGCCGGGTGCGCGCCCGTCACGCGGCGCGTCTGCGGTAGGTTCGCGTCGGCAAACTCGCCGCTCGCGCGCGCGAGCTGTCCCGTGCCTTTCTCGAAAGTTTCAACGCCGAGATCGGCGACGATCTTTTCCAGCTTGTCCAGCAGCCCGCGCTCAGCCAGCATTAGTTTGGGGCGGCAGGTTTCGAGAATCCGTTGCAGGCGCTCGGCGGGGATGTCCGGGTCGAGGACGCAGTAGAGCGCGCCGATCTTCAGGCACGCGAGCATACACGCGAAGGTCTCGCTCGACTTCACGCCGGAGAGGCAGACCACCTCGCGCGGCGTGACGCCTCGTCCGAGGAGCCAGCGCGCCAGGCGGTTAGCCGCGCGGTTGAGGTCGTCGTAGCTGACCGTCTCACGTTCGCCGAACCAGATGGCCGTCTGGCGCGCGCGCTGCTCCACGATGCTCTGAAATCGGATGCCGAGGTTGTATGCGTACATGCGTCGTCCGTCGGTCGCCCCGCGCGGCGCTCGAGCCTGCGCGCGGGAAGCGTCCTTCGAGCCCGGCTCAGATGACCAGCCCGCCGTCGAGCTCGAAGACTTTGCCGTTGAAGAAATCGTTCTCGATGAGGGCGAGTATGCCGTCGGCGATCTCTTCGGGCTTGCCGAGGCGTTTGAGCGGCACGCGCTTCAAAGTCTCACGCAACACGGCTTCGCTGATAGCCTCTTTCGTGGATTCGGTCTCGGTGAAGCCGGGCGCGACGGCGACGACGCGGATGCCCATCGGGCTCAACTCCTTCGCCCAGGTCGCCGTCAGGGCGTTCACTCCCGCCTTCGCCGCGGAGTACGCCGACTGCCCGGCGTTGCCCGCCGCCGAAACCGAGCTGACGTTGACGACGACGCCCTTCGTCCGCGTCGCGATCATCTTCTCCACCACGACCGAGGTCATGTAGAAGACCGAGCTCAAGTCGGCTGCCAGCACCTTATCCCACATCGCGGCGTCGTGGCGCTCGACGCCGGACATCGTAATCCTGACGAGCGGGGCGCTATAAAGAATGCCGGCATTATTAACGAGCACGTCAGCCGCGCCGAACTGCTCGTGATAGCGGCGCGCGACCTCGGTCACGTGCTCGTAGCTCGACACGTCGCACTCGAAGCAGTTGACGCCCGCGTGCCGCGCGCGCAACTCAGCGAGTCCCTGCGCGTTGAGGTCGAAGACCGCGACGGAGGCTTCCATCGCGACGAGTTTCTCGACCAGCGCGCGCCCGAGTCCGCGCACGCCGCCCGTCACGATCACTTTTTTACCGCGCGCGTCCATCTAACTGACGGCGCTCCTCTCGCCGAGCACGCGCTTGATTTCGCGCACGCTCCGCATCGCCACGATCTCGTCCAGAGTGAGCTCGATGCCGAACCTCTCTTCGAGCGCGACGACGAGTTCCATGTGCTTCAGGGAATCCCACACCTCCACGTCCTGCATCGACAGATCGTCGCTGATTTTTGACGCCGGTATCTGTAAGACTTCGGCTAACAGGCTCTCCACCTTTTCGTCCACGTTAAGAAAATCTCCCTTCCGACTCTTAAATCTTTTGTCCCCCGGCGAGCACTCCTCAGCGAAACTCGCCGAGGCGATAAGCGGGGAAGTATGCGGTCGGCGGCGCGTTCCTCGCCGCGACTAATTCTTCGTAGCCCTTGCGGTCGAAAATCCTGCCGCAGAAATACGCCGTGCGGACGCCGCTCGACCAACCCTCTTTGAAACGGCTCAAGCCCGACGCTGTCTCTCCGGCGCCCGCCGCGCCGCCCAGATTCAACCAGCGCAAGCCGCGCCCGGCGAAATACTCCAGGGCGTGGCTGAAGAGCGCGAAGGAGGCGCGCAACTCGTAGCCGCGCGCGCTATAAGCCCCGAGGTGGTAGTAAGCCGCGTCGCCCTGAACGTACCACAGCAGCATCCCGGTCGTCGTTTCGCCCTCCGTCGCGCGCAGCGCCACCATCCCCGGCACGCCGAGTTGTTTGGCGAATGATTCTTTCGAGAAAGCCGCGACGCCTTCGATGGCATGTCGCTCGGACAGCACGCCGTAGAGAGCCGTCCATTCGTCGAGCGCGTCGGGCGCGCGCGCATACCGCTCGACGGACAATACCCTCCGTGCCTTGCGCGCGTTGCGCCGGTGGTGCGCGTGGACGAAGCTGTCCGCGGGCAGACCGAGATCGACGACGAAGTGCTGCTTGAAGGGCGCGACCACGTCACGGAAACATTCCTTCAGGTAGGCTTCGTCGTATTCGCCGAACGGGTCGGCGACCAGGGAGACGCTCACCAGGTCGTCGCCCACGGCGTCGAGGTCAGACCGGAGTTGCGACCAATCCGGGCATGAGAAGATCGGGTAGCATCCCATCGCATCCCGGCGACCGGAGCCCGGTATCTCTCGCTCTAAGAGCCACGCGCCGCAACGCGCCAACTGCCGAGGCGAGCCGAATTCAGCCAGCGATTCGGCGTAAGCAGGGTGCATGTAGCCGCTAAGCAGGTCAAACCCGCGAGGGCGTGGGCTACCGGCGTGGGCTGCGGCGATGTTCGTCTGAGGGCTAATTGACTTTGGGGCTGGCAAAAAGGATTGTCTCCTCGCCGTAGATAGTGAAGTGATCCAGAAAGAAGTCGTAGCCCACACCCAGCCCGTCGAGGTAGTTCGGGATGTCGACCAGATCAGTCTCCCTGTGGTAGAGCGAGATCGCCAGCTTCGGCTTAAAAGTGCGAATCGTCTCCCGCGCGCCGTGTAAGGCTTTCAGCTCCGCCCCCTCAATGTCCATTTTGATGAAGTCCACCTTGGGCAGGTGTTGCCGCCTCACCAGCTCGTCGATTGAGAGCGTGGACACGCGACACGATTCCTGCTGGTTATAGAGCAGGGAGCTTCCGGGCCCGTTCGAGGAATAGTTCAACACCTCGTCCGACGTGTCCCACAACGCGCGCGGGACGATCTCGACGCGCTCGCCGAGTCCGGGGTTCAAGCTAAGGTTACGCTCCATCACCTCCATGTTTTCGGGCGTGAACTCGAAAGTGTAAACCTTCCCGCGCGCTCCGACGGCGTGCGCGAAATAGAGCGCGGTGTCGCCCCAGCAGCCGCCACCGTCGATCACGTAGTCGCCCTCCTCAGCCTTGATCGCCGGATTTCGTTTCCCGTACTCGTATTGTTTGAGCATGAACGTCACGAAGACGCCGCCGGGGAGGAAGTAAAGCTCGAGGGGGTATCCGATGGCGTCGAGCCCGAAGTGGTTCAACTTCCAACCTTTGAATTTTATGCTCACCGTCTCGCCGCTCTTGATGAGAGAGCGCGCCGACTCGCGCTCCGACCAGTAGTCCCCGGAGTTCAGGGGCAGCTTCGCCTTCTTGTGTCCGAGTATCCGGTAGGCGATCACCTTGACGAGCATCGCCTTCGAGTGATCGTCCGCGAGCAGTTCGTAGAGCGCCGAGAGTTCGCCGAGAGAGCCTTCGAGGCGCGAGACGTTTTGCAACTGCTGGCTGACATCGCTCGGCACGATGGCGACTTTGCTGGAGAACAGTTTGTTGAAGTTGGCGAGGAGCGAACCCTTGAGGGATGATTTATAAGCGCCGAAGCGCTCGGCGTCCCAGTTGTCGGGCCCGTACCAGTTGATCATGTCGCCCATCAGCTCCTGCATCAGCGCGATCACGAAAGCCGGCTTGCCGACGCCCGCGCCCGCCGCCGGCTTACTCACGTTCGTACTCATAAATATCCTCATCTGCGGTAACGCTCTCTGAAACCCACTCCAGCTTCGGGCGAATAATGCCGGGCCACTTCCCGAACCAGCTCCCGCTCCGCGGCGCCTCGCTCACTTCGAACACGAGGATGTCAGCCTGATAACAGAGCGTGTTGGAAGTGTCCTCGACGATCTGGATGGCGACGCTGTAAGCGCCGTCGTTGAGGAAGTTCGCCGGAATCTTTACGACCTGCCGGAGCAGACCGCGCGGTCGCGGCTCGACCTCCGACGCCGTGGCGAAGACGTAGCTGCCCTCGACCGTGTACAAGTGCATCGTAAAGTTTAAGACCGCCTCCGGCACGTAGTTCCAGAACTCGAACTCCACCTGGAGGGGCGTCTCAATCGTCATCTCGCCGTTGCCATCGCCCGTGAGCGGCTTCACGTTCGCCGAGCGGATTCGCACCTTCTCGTTGCCGGGGGCGGTGGACGGGTCTTCCCAGAGCTGTTCGAGGGCGACGACGGTTCCGCGCTGCGTGTAGATGGGGATGATGCGGTCGGCGTCGCCGTCTTCGATGATCCGCCCTTTGTCGAGCCAGAGCACCCGCTCGCACAGACTCCTGACGGCAGTCATGTTGTGGCTGACGAAGAGCACCGTCCGCCCGGCCCTCGCGACATCCCCCATCTTCCCGATGCACTTCTTCTGGAATGCCGCGTCGCCGACGGCCAGCACCTCGTCGACGATTAAAATTTCCGGCTCGAGGTGCGCGGCGACGGCGAAGGCGAGGCGCGTGTACATGCCGCTTGAGTAATGCTTAACGGGCGTGTCAATGAACCGCTCGATCTCGGAGAATGCCACGATCTCGTCGAACTTGCGCGTGATCTCGGCGCGCTTCATCCCGAGCATCGCGCCGTTGAGGAAGGTGTTCTCGCGCCCCGTCAGTTCGGGATGAAATCCCGTCCCGACTTCGAGCAGGGAGCCGACGCGCCCGTAGAGGTCAGCCCGCCCGGTCGTCGGCTCGACGATGCGCGAGAGAATCTTCAGCAACGTCGATTTGCCCGCGCCGTTGCTCCCGACGAGTCCGAGCACCTCGCCCGGTTGCACCTCGAAGTTAATCCCCTCGAGCGCCCACACGACGGGACTCTGCGCGCGCCGGCGCAACCGCCCGAGCGGGTTGCGGACGACCCCCGCGAGCGCGTCGCGCAAGGTTTGGTATGACACCTCCTGCGCGCCGATACGGTACTGCTTCGAGAGGTTCTCGACTTTGACAATCGGCTTCATCGCTGATCTTAGATAACGTCGGCGAAACCTTTCTCGACGCGGCGGAACATGAACGCGGAGTAGACGAGTAGCACGAGCGTGACGGCGGTGGAGACGGCGAGCGCGAAGCGGTTGAACGTGCCGCCGAGCAGCGCGACGCGGAAGCCGTCGATGATGCCGACGAGCGGGTTGAGCGAATAGAGCCAGCCCCACCTCCCCAACTTGGCGAAGACGAGACCCGGAGGGTAGACCACCGGCGAGACATACATCCAGAGCTGGATGAGCACCGGCAGCGCGACGCCGATGTCCCTATATTTCACGTTCAGAGCCGAAAGCAGCATCCCGCAGCCGAGCGCGAGCAGCATCGTCAGGGAGACGAGCGGCAGCAGCATCAGCACGTTCCACGTCAGCCCGACGCGATAGTAAACGAGCAGCCCCGCCAGGATCACGAACGCGATGGCGAAATCCACGAGCCGACCGGCCACCGCCGCCGTCGGCACGATCAGGCGCGGGAAGTAGACCTTGGTAATTAAGTGGGCGTTGGCGACGAGACTGTTGGCGCTGGCTGTGACGGCGCTCGAAAAGAACATCCAGGGCAGCAGCCCCGCGTAGGCGAAGAGCGCGTAAGGAAAACCGTCGGACGGGACGCGCACCAGCATGCCGAGAAAGACCGTGAAGATGAGCGTAATCATCAACGGCTGGAGCACGACCCACGCCACGCCCAGAAGAGTCTGCTTGTAGCGCACTTTCAGATCGCGCCACGTCAGGAAATAGAGCAACTCGCGGTACGCCCAGAGGTCGCCGAGGTCGAGCGCGCTCCAAGGCTTGCTCGGCTGGATCGTCACCAGTGGCTCGTCCGGCAGGGCGTGCGCCGGCGGATCGTTCGGCGTCGTTCTAACGGGGGGCGAGGCTGGGGTGTTGTCGATGGATGGCTCCAGCGCACCTGCGCTGTTGCTTGAGGTAGTACTCATTCAATGAGGTCTTCGCCGCCCGCTCGCGCTCAAGAAGTCTCTCTTTTCAGAATTAAGGGGAGTTAGTTTAGCACACGCTAGGTGCGCGTCAAGCGGGGCACAGGCGCGGGGGCCGGGCGCGGGGCGCGGACTGGTCGTGGGGGAAAATAACTACCCCTGCCGCGCGCCTCTGGCGAAGCGCGCGGCAGGGGTAGTGTCGCAGGAGACTAGGGCCGCGCCTTAGCTCGGGCCGACCCCCGTGCCGAGCACCGCGCCGTTCGCCTGGTTGTTGCCATACGACAGTACCTGCCCGCCACCCGCCGTCGTGAACAGCGTCGTGTTGTTCAGGAAGGTGGTGTTCGAGACGCGGATGATGGTGTTGGCGGTCGAAGCGTTAACGCCGGTGGCGTTGCCGCTGATGACGCAGTGGTCGACCGACACCTCCGTGGTCCCGGCCGAGTTTTGGATCGCGAAGACCCCCGCCGCGCCGATCGAGCTGATAACCGAGTTGGAGATCACGGCCTTGACGTTGCTGCCGAAATTCATGCCTTGGCCGCAGTTACTCACGCGCGTGTTGGAGATCGAGACCTTCATGCTCGTCGACGCGCCGTTCAGGGCGGCGTTGGGATCAACGACGATGCCGGCGGCCGCCATGTTCCTGACGGTCGTGTTGTTGACGGTCAGGACGCCGCCGCCTTGCCGGAAGTCCTCGATGCCGCGCCCCGGGTTGCCGAAGGAGCCGTCGATCACGCAGTCCTCGACCGCCACCTCGGTGCCGATCGCCGCGGCCCCGCCGCTGATGCGGATGCCGCGCAGGCCGGAGGAGGCGGCGCTGGAACCGCCCGAGCCGTTGATGTTGAGGTTGCGGAGGCGGACGGACTTCTGCGACTCGCCGACCGAGGTGAAGTTATCGAAGGCGATGGTAACGCCGTTCGTCGCGGAGTGGAGGATCGAGCCGTAGCCCTGCCCCTGCGTGCCCTCGATGGTGATCGACTTGGTGATGGTTATCGCGCCGAAGCCGCCCGGATCGAGCGTGCTGATCTCGCCGTGAACGGCCGTCTTCGAGATGGCGCCCGCGTAGGTCTTGCAGGGGGCGGTGCGGCTGCAGGGGTTGACGTCGTCGCCGACGCCCGAGACCCAGGTGCGTGTGGCCTGCGCCTGAGCGCCTGAGGATAGGGCCACGATGAAGGCCATCACGGCAAAGGCGGTCAGAGTGAAACGAAACTTGCTCATCTTGTCTCTCCTTTTTTGCTCAAAGAGTCTCAAGTAATAGCCAGACGCCAGATAAGGGCTCCCGGGCTGTTTCCGTGAGGACAGGAAGCTTTCCTGTCGAGATCAACTGTTTGATGTTAAGAGCTGGCGGGGCGTCCCGGCGTGCCGGGACGCCCTTCTACTCCTACTTGAACTTGAACTGGGCTTTGTGCTCGCTGCCGTCGTTCAGCTTGACGACGAGCAGGCGGCACGTCCCGGCCCAAGAGTTCTCGGTCTTCCAGTTATAGTGGTACTGGTCAGAACCGGCGTCGTAAGTGAGTGTGCTGCCTCCGGAGGTCACAATCCCCTCAAGGTCGGAGACCGGGGCGGACGTGCTGCACGCGACCTGCTGCGACGCCGGGAAGCCGGCGGCGAAGATGCTGAGTCCCTTGTTGCCGCTCAGGTTGAACTTCAAGGGCACGGCGCGCCCGGCGTTGACGCTGTTCAACACCGGCAGGTTACCCACCGGCGAGAAGAAGCCGGTGAAGTTGTAGAGCACCGTCACGGTGAAGCTGCACGAGGAGGTGTTGCCCGAGTCGTCCGTGGCGGTCGACGTCACGGTGGTCGTGCCGACGTTGAAGACCGAGCCGGAGGCCTTGTCGGTCACCACCGGCACGCTCGCGTCGCAGGAGTCGGTCGCCGTCGGCGCGGAGAAGTTCACGGTCGTCGAGGTGGCCGTGGAGTTCGCCGGGAGCGTGACGACGATGTTGGCCGGGCAACTGATGACCGGCGCGGTCGTGTCGACGACGGTCACGGTGCGCGTGACCGTCGTGGCCGCGTTGCCCGAGTCGTCCGCCGCCGCGTAGCTGATCGTGTACGTGCCGGGCACGTTCACGTCCACCGAGCCCGAGGCCGTGACCGGGACACTAGTGTCGCAGCTATCCGCGGCCGTCGCTCCCGGATCGGCGAACGAGGTGTGGCACTCGACCGTCATCGTGCCCGCGCCGTTAAGCGTGATCACGGGGCGGGTGGTGTCCACGACGGTGACGGTGCGCGTGACCTGAATGGCCGCGTTGCCCGAGTCGTCGCTCGCGTTGTAGTTGATCGTGTACACGCCCGGCGTGTTCACGTCCACCGAGCCCGAGGCCGTGACCGGGACGCCGGCGTCGCAGCTATCCGCGGCCGTCGCTCCCGGATCGGCGAACGAGGTGTGGCACTCGACCGTCATCGAAGACGCGCCGCTGAGCGTGATGACGGGCTTGATGGTGTCAACGACCGTCACGGTGCGCTGGGCGGTCGCGGTGTTGCCCGCGCCATCCTTCGCCGTGTAGGTGATCGTGTAGGTTCCGGGGACGTCCGGGTTGAAGCCGCCCGAAGTCGTCACGGTGACGGGGGCGTCGTTGCAGTTGTCGCCCGTCGTCACGCCCGGATCGGCGAACGAGGTGTGACACTCGTGCGTCATCGAGCCCCCGCCGACGAGCGCGACGGTCGGCGGCGTCGGGTCAATGACGGTGATCGTCTGCACGGAGCTGGCGGAGTTGACGCCGTCGCTGGCCGTGAAGGTGCGCTTGATGAGGTACGGATCGGCGGCGGAGCCGGAGCCGGTGCGCGGCGCCTCGGAGACCGTCACCGTCGGCGTGACGCCGCAGTTGTCAACCACGGGGCCTCCGTCCGGCAGGTTGTCGTTGGTACCGGTCGCCTGCGACGGATCGGCCGCGGGCACCTCGCTCAGGCAGGTGTATTGCGCGTCCGCCGGAGCCCTGATGGCCGGCGGCGAGTTCTCGGTAACCGTCACGGTCTGCGTGTCGGTCGCCGTGTTGCCGCCCGCGTCGGTCGCCGTCCAGGTGATGGTCGTCGTGCCGACGGGGAAGAAGTTGCCCGCGGGCACGCCGGTGCGGGTGATGTTCACCGTGCAGCCGCCGTCCTCAGCCTCGGCCCTCCCCAGAGCGGCTTCGCTGACCACGACGCCGCACGTGGCACCCCCGGCCCCGGTCGTCAGCGTCAGATCGTCCGGCGCGTTGATGGTCGGCGCGGTGGTGTCGTTGACGTTGACCGTGATGGTCTGCGTGCAGGAGGCGGTGCGCCCCACGCTGTCGGTGGCCGTCCAGACGATGGAGGTCGTACCCGCGCCGAAGGACGTGTCGAGCGGCTGGCCGTCGCTGCGCTCGCCGGTCACGGTCGCGCCCGCGCTGGCCGTCGGCGTGCCGGTGGCAATCGTCGCCGTGCAGTCATCACTGGTGGTCGTGATGTTCGCCGGGCAGGAGATGGTCGGGCCGCCACCCTCTACCACGGTTACGGTGAAGCTACAGGAGGCGCCGCCTGCCGCGGTGGAGGTGACCGTCGTCGTGCCGACGGGGAAGAAGGAGCCGGAGGCTTGGCTGGTGCTCAGCGCCCCGCAGGAGCCGAAGGGCTCCGCTCCCCCGAAGGTGACAATGGCCCCGGACTGGTCGCCCTGCGTGGTGTTGGCGCTGACGGTGATGTCGTTGGGGCATTCGAGGAGACACTCGGCCTCGCCGCCGCCGGCGGCGACCTCAAACCTAGCGGCCGCCGTGTTGTCATCCTCGTCCAGTTCCGTCGTCGTGCTGGAGACGCTCGCCGTCGTCTCGACGGTACCGAGGCTCGCGCCGCCGGCGATCTGGTAAATGGCCGTGAACTCGGCCCGCTCGCCGTTGGCCAGACTCGTGATCGTACAATCAGGCGAATCGGCGGGCGCGCAGCTCGGGCCGGAATCCTGCGAGAAGGAACTGAGCGTCGCGCCGGCCGGCGCGACCTCCGTCAGGTGGACGCCCTGCGCCGCGTCGGGGCCGCCGTTGGCGACGATCACCACGAAGGCGATGACCCCGCCGGGGGCGACCGAGTTGTCGGAACCGCGGACGAACTTACGGGCGAAGACGTCGGCGACGGCGCGGTCGGGGGCGCGGACCGTGAAGGAGGCGGAAGCGCGTATCGAACCGTTGGCGCGCGTCAGGTAAACCCTCCACGTCCCGCGGTTCCGGGTGAGCAGGAAGCCGCCCAGCAACGAGGTGTCGGCCGTCGGGAGCGTGTACTGGTACTCGGTCGAGGGGTCGGAGCTGGCGGTGGCGAACTGTTCGATGAGGCCGGAGGGGCTGATCCAGGAAACGCGCCACGGGAACAGGGAGGAAGGCGCGCCGGTGGCCTTCGCGCAGACCGCCTCGCCCAAGATAAACGTGGTCTTGGGCTGGTCGGTGTCGCAGTCGTAGGTGGCGATGCTCGGCGCTGCCGGCGGGAGTTGGAACATCGCCGCGGCGGCGAGCGAGGCCCCGGAGGTCACGGACGCCGCGGGGGCGGCAGGCGCTACGGGGGCGGTGCGCGCCGGCGCGTCCACCTTCACGGGGCCAGCGGCGACGCGGCGGAAGGCGGCGGAGCTTTGACCCGGGTAGAGCGCCAAAGCCAGCATCCCCGCCAGCACCGCGAAAGCCACGGCACGGGCGCCGACGATAGTGGAGCGCTGCTTGCCATTCGCGCGCGGCGGCATTTTCTGCAGTGTGGCCGGTATTTTGCTGTGGCGGAACACGGGGGTAACTTTGCCTTCTATCATCCGTCTCTCCCTATAAAATTAGGTTTTACTTAATGTGCGTCTCTCTATAACTAGCGCGCTCTGGCCTTCGGCGACTGGCGGGGCGCGAACTCCACCCGCCGGTCGGGCTGAAGGCGAGGCATTAGATATGCAAGAGAGCCCGGAGCATCATCACAAGGAGTGGCACTTTCGAGTGACTTTTAACTGCTTGCCAACGAGGTAATAGGCTGGCGTGGAAACCGGAGGTGACCTAAGCCTTGAGGCACATCTAGCAGGCACAACCCTCTGTCAGGGGGCGCATCTTAAGCCAACGGGATTTTTGTGTCAAGGAAATAGTTCATCAGTTTCGCGCAATTGTGTCGGCGCGGGCGGGGGCCTTTCTTGACACCCTTGGAAATGCCTCCTTATACTCGAAAACTTCTGACAGCCTGTAGCTCCATCATCAGCACGTGCCAATCGTCTCACCCGAGAGAGTAAGGATTTCTTGGGCCCGGAGTTAATCGGCACATACTACTTTCCGCGTCGCCCCGGAGCGCCGGGGCCGGGATTGAAAATTTAATCATGCGTAAATTGTTCGTCACCGGCGGCGCCGGCTTCATCGGCTCCGCCTTCGTCAGGCTCCTGCTCGACGAACTGCCCGCGTGCGAGATCGTCAACTTCGACGCGCTCACTTACGCCGGCAACCCCGACAACCTCGCCGGGCTCGACCCGGCGCGCCACCGCTTCGTGCGGGGCGACATCTGCGACCGCGCCGCCGTCCTCGGCGCGCTCGAAGCCGACACGGACGCGCTCTTCAATTTCGCCGCCGAGTCGCACGTCGACCGCAGCATCCACTCGGCGGACGAGTTCCTGCGCACGAACGTCCTGGGCACGCAGGTCTTGCTCGACGCCGCGCGCTCTCTCGGCGCTCGGCGCTTCGTTCAGGTCTCGACCGACGAGGTGATGGGGAGCCTGCCTGAACGGGACGACGCCTTCTTCACGGAGGACTCGCCCTTCGCGCCCAACAGCCCCTACTCCGCGTCGAAGGCGGCGGCGGAACACCTCGTGCGCGCCGCGCACCACACGCACGGCGTCGACGCCGTCGTGACGCGCTGCGGCAACAACTACGGTCCCCGGCAGTTCCCCGAAAAGTTCCTCCCGCTGATGCTCGCGAACGCGATGAATGATGAGCCGATCCCCGTCTACGGCGACGGGCAGAACGTGCGCGACTGGATTTACGTCGAGGATCACTGCCGCGCGATCCTGCTCGCCGCCGAGCGCGGTCGCGCCGGGGCGGTCTACAACGTCGGCGCGCGCAACGAGCGGCGCAACCTCGAAGTCGCCGAGTCGGTCCTCGACGCGCTCGGCAAGCCGCGCTCTCTCCTGCGCTTCGTCAAGGATCGACCCGGTCACGACCGGCGCTACGCCATCGACCCCGGGCTCGCCGAGCGCGAGCTGGGCTGGCGACCGCGCGAGACGTGGCAGAGCGGTCTCAAAAAGACCATCGAGTGGTACGCCGCCAACGGCGAGTGGCTCGCGCGCGCGCGCGGCGGCGCCTACCGGGAGTTCTACGAGCGGCAGTACGGAGAGAACTAATTGCGGAATGCGGATTTCGGATTGCGGATTAGAAGATAAACCGTCTTTCAATCCGCAATCTGCATTCCGCATTCCGCAATCGCAGGATTCCCCAATCGACTGCGGGCTTCAGATACATCATGAAGATTTTGATCACGGGCGCGGGCGGGATGCTCGGTCGCGCGGTCGCGCTCGACTGCCGCGCGCGCGGCGACGAGGTCTTCGCGCACGATCGCGCGAGCCTCGACATCACGGACGCCGCGCGCGTCGCCGACGTCTTCGCGCGCGAGCGACCCGACGCCGTCATCAACTGCGCGGCATGGACCGACGTGGACGCCTGCGAGCGCGACCCCGCGCGCGCCTTCGAGGTCAACTCCGGGGCGGTCGAGATTCTCGCCGCCCGTAGCCGCCGCGCCGCCGCAGCCTTCGTCACCGTCTCGACCGACTACGTCTTCGCGGGCGACAAGCGGGGCTTCTACACGCAGCGCGACGATCCCCGTCCGCGCAGTCACTACGGCAGGGCGAAGCTCGATGGCGAGCGGAGAGCGCAAGCCGCGACGGCGCGCTGCGTGGTCGTGCGCTCGGGCTGGATTTTCGGCGACGGCGGGCGCAACTTCTTGAGCCGCGTCGTCTCGCTCGCGCGCACGGGCGCGCCCCTGAGCGCCATCGCGGACGCCTACGGCACGCCGACTTACGCCGTCGATCTCGCCGCGCGCCTGCGCCTCCTCGCCGAACTCGATCTGCCCGGCGTCTACCACGTCGTGAACGCGGGCGCGGGCGCGAGCTTCTACGAGTTCGCCGCCGCGGCGCTCGCCCGCGCCGGGCTCGACGAGACGGCGCTCGAAAGTGTGTCGATGGACTCGCTCGCGAGGCCCGCCCCGCGCCCGCGCAACTCGCGCCTGCGCTGCCTCGTCTCAGAGGCGATAGGGCTCGCCCCGCTGCGCGACTGGCGCGACGCGCTCGGCGAATTCGTGGGCGGCGGCGGCGGGGGCTGAGCGCGCCTCGCCTCCCGTCCGTCTCCGGTCGGGCGCGCCAAAACCGCCTGCCCGCCGCTTGCCTCACGGCGCGTCTCTGATATTATAGCTACCTTCGTTCGGAGATAGCCTTCGGCGTTCCTGATTAAGGTTTAAAAGAAATAAAGATGTCACAAGATAATCGTTTGCTCCCGTCGCTTCCGGTCGAGCGCGGTCTGGACCGCCCGCTGAGCGATCTCGCACAGCCGAAGTCCTACGGCTCTTCTTCGCTCGCCGAGCCGGCGCACCTGCGCGAGTACCTCAACGTCGTGCTCAAGCGCAAGTGGCTCATCCTGAGCCTCGTGCTCGTCGTCACGTCGCTCGTCACCATCCACATGTACCGCACGCCCTCGATCTTCGAGGCGGCGACGACCATCCAGATCGAGCAGAAGCAGAACAACATCCTTTCGACCGGCAAGGGCGGCGTCGTCATCAACACGGGGCGCGCCAACGAT
Organism: Acidobacteriota bacterium; assembly: GCA_020200235.1. Lineage (GTDB taxonomy): Bacteria > Acidobacteriota > Blastocatellia > Pyrinomonadales > Pyrinomonadaceae > JAIVGV01. The sequence goes on from JAIVJC010000001.1 coordinate 42,633, forward strand.
CCGGCGTACATCAACACGCAGCTCCGCCTGCTCGAGAACCCGGCGCTCGCCCGCCAGGTCATCCGCACGCTCGACCTGCAGAACAACCCGGCGTTCTTCGGCGGGCAGCAGCAGTCCGGCTTCATCGCGTCGGTGAAGCGCATCTTCGCGGGCGAGAAGAAGGCGCCGCCGGTCGAGCCCGCGCCCGGCACGCTGCCCGTCGTGCACGCCGACGAGGTGACGGACAACAAATTGTCGCAGGAAGAGCTGGACAAGCTCGAGCCCTACGAGCTGACGCTCGCCGCGGGGCTGAGGGTCGAGCCCATCGTCGGCACGAACCTCGTCACGCTCAAATTCCAGCACACTAACCCGGAGCTGGCGCGCCAGGTCGTCAACACGCTCGCCGACACGTTCATCTACAACAGCGGCGACCGCGAGGAGGCGCGCACGCAGGCGGACCTCAAGAAGCTCGGCGAAAGGATCGCGGAGCTGCAACAGGTGATCCGCGCGGGCGACGAACAGCGCGTCGAATTCCTGACGCATAACAAGCTGCCCGTCGGCGAGCTGGGAGACAATCTACTCGCGCAGCGGCAGAAGATGCTCAGCGAGCAGCTCCTGACCGCCGAGAACGAGCGCAAGGACAAGGAGTCGATCTACCGCGCCGCCTCCTCGTCGCCCGACCCTTGGAGCATCCCGGAAGTGCAGGAGAGCAAGCGCGTGCAGGAGCTGCGCAAGCAACTCGACGATCTCAAGCTCAAGCGCGACGAGATGCGGCAGACCTACACGGACGAGTGGCCCGGCGTGAAGAAGCTGAACGCGCAGATCGTCCCGCTCGAAGAGGCGCTGCTGCGCGCCCCGGCGGAGGTCGTCTCGGCCATGAAGACGCGCTACGAGTCGGCGAAGGCGCGCGAGGACAGCCTGCGCCGCGCCTACAACCTGCAGAGCGGGCAGACGGACGCGCAGAACCGCGCACTCATCCAGGTGGGCGTCCTCAAGCAGGAGCTGGAGACGAACAAGCAGGAGTACGACACGCTGCGCCAGCGCCAGCGCGAGCTGGAGAACAACGCGGTGGGCTCGCGGCAGAACAACGTCACCGTGACGAACTACGCGCGCGTGCCGCACGAGCCGGTCGGCCCGGCGCGCACGCGCACCATCGTCCTCGCCTTCCTGCTCTCGCTCGGCGTCGGCGTCGGCCTCGCCTTCCTGCTCGACTACCTCGACGACACGCTGAAGTCGGTCGACGACGTTGATCGCTACCTGCACCTGCCGTCGCTCGCCCTCATCCCGGCGAGCCGCGGCGAGCGGGCGCGGCTGATCGGCGGTCGGCGCACGCCCGCGCCCAAGACCGAGGGCGACCCGATGACGGCGCTCGCGCTCACCTCCGACGTGCGCTCGCCGAGCGCGGAGGCTTACCGCCACCTGCGCACCTCGCTCTTGCTCTCCTCGGCGGGTCAGCCGCCGAAGACGATCCTCATCACGTCGAGCCAGCCTTCGGAGGGCAAGACGACGACCGCCGTCAACACGGCGATCACGCTGGCGCAGACCGGGGCGGACGTGCTCATCATGGACTGCGACCTGCGCCGCCCGCGCGTGCACGCGAACTTCGGCGTCCCGAACGCGCGGGGGCTGACCAACTACCTGTCGGGCGAGCGCGATCTCGACACGCTCGTCCAGACCTACGACAAGCTGCCGAACCTGAAGGTGCTGACCTCGGGTCCCATCCCGCCCAACCCCGCCGAGCTGCTCGGCTCGGTCGAGATGCGGCGGCTGCTGACCGCGCTCTCCGAGCGCTTCACGCACATCGTCATCGACTCGCCGCCGGCGATCTCGTTCACCGACGCCTCGATCCTCTCGACGCTGGTCGACGGCGTGATGCTCGTCGTCCACGGCGGCCGCTCGTCGCGCGGCCTGGTGCGGCGCGCCAAGCAGCAGCTCGTCGACGTGGGCGCGAACATCTTCGGCATCGTCCTCAACAACGTGCGGCTCGACTCGCCCGACTATTACTACTCCGGCTACTACTCGAACTACTACGCCCACCCCGAAGACGACGAGGAGGTCGAGGAGGCGGAAGAGGGCGTGGCGGGCAGGGTCGGCTGATGCGCCGCGGCGAGTACTGCCTGATCGCGCCGGACGTGGTGCTCGGTCGCGACGTTCAGGTCTTCCACTTCGTCAACCTCTACGGCTGCGAGATCGGCGACGGCACCAGGATCGGCTCCTACGTCGAGATCCAGCGCGGCGCGCGCGTCGGGCGCAACTGCAAGGTGTCGAGCCACTCGTTCGTCTGCGAGGGCGTCGAGATCGGGGACGAGGTCTTCGTCGGTCACGGCGTCAACTTCATCAACGACAAGTACCCGCGCGCGGCGAACGCCGACGGCACGCTCCAGACCGACTCGGACTGGACGCCGCAGCGCACGACGGTCGGGCGCGGCGCGTCCATCGGCACGGGCGCGACCATCCTCGGCGGCGTCTCGGTCGGCGCGGGCGCCACGGTCGGCGCGGGCGCGGTCGTCACGCGGGACGTGCCCGCGGGCGCGACGGTCGCGGGCAACCCGGCGAGAATCATCAGAAATGATGAACGCGGAACGATGAAGGATTAATGAAGGCAAGCGCCTTCCGCATCTTCGGTTCATCATTCCGCGTTCTTCGTTCATCGTTTCCATGAACGTTCCTTTCGTCGATCTCCAGGCGCAGTACCGCACGATCAAGGGTGAGATCGACGCGGCGATAGCGCGCGTCATCGAGTCGTCGTCGTTCGTGTTGGGGCGCGAGGTCGAGGCGTTCGAGGCGGCGTTCGCCGGGTACGTGGGCGCGCGCTTCTGCGTCGGGGTGAGCAACGGGACGGCGGCGATCCAGATCGCATTGCAGGCGTGCGGCGTAGGGGCGGGCGACGAGGTGATCGTGCCCGCCAACACTTTCTTTGCCTCCGCCGAAGCCGTCTCGACCGCCGGGGCGACGCCGCGCTTCGTCGACGCCGATCCCGCCTCCTACAACATCGATCCGGCGCGGATCGAGGCGGCGATCACGGAGCGCACCCGCGCGATCCTGCCCGTCCACCTCTACGGGCAGTCCGCCGATCTCGATCCGATCTTCGAGATCGCGGCGCGCCACAACCTGATCGTCATCGAGGACGCGGCGCAGGCTCACGGCGCGCGCTACAAGGGTCGCAGGGTTGGCGCGCTCGCCCGCGCGGGCTGCTTCAGCTTCTACCCGGGGAAGAATCTGGGGGCTTACGGCGAGGGAGGCGCGGTCGTGACCGACGACCGGGAGATCGCGCGCCTCGCGCGGATGCTGCGCGATCACGGATCGGAGCGCAAGTATCACCACGACATCGTCGGCTACAACTTCCGCATGGAGGGCATCCAGGGCGCGGTGCTCGCGGCGAAGCTGCCGCACCTCGACAACTGGAACGAGCTGCGCCGCCGGCACGCCGCGCGCTACGACGAGCTGCTCGCCAACTCCGGGCTCACGCTGCCGCGCGAAGAGGCTTACGCGCGCCACGTCTATCACCTCTACGTCGTGCTGTCGGACGCGCGCGACGAGCTGCAAAAGAGTCTGGCGGGGGCGGGCGTGCAGACGGGCATCCACTACCCCGTCCCCGTCCACCTCCAGCCAGCCTACGCCTCGCTCGGACACCTCCCCGGCGACTTCCCCGAGTCGGAGCGCCAAGCGGCGCGCGTGCTCTCCCTCCCGATGTTCCCCGAACTGACCGGCGGGCAGCTGGCGCGCGTCGCCGAAGCCGTCAACGAGGTCGTAGCCCGCCCGCAGCCGTCCGCCACGCGCGCCTAGTCGCGCCCGCCGCCTTTTGCCGAACAGCTATCCCTGCTGCATAATCGCCAGTCCTGCGAATCGCGCGTCGTTACTACTGACTGCTGTTTACTGACGACTCCCTCCATGATCACTGTCGGCGTCATCGGCTGCGGCTACTGGGGTCCGAACCTGCTGCGCAACTTCGCCGAGAACGAGTCGGCGCGGCTCGCGTGGCTCTGCGACGTGGACGCGCGCCGCCTCGAAGCGATGGGCCGGCGCTACCCCTCGGCGGAGGCGACGAGGGACTACCGCCGCCTCGTCGAAGACCCGCGCCTCGACGCCGTCGTCATCGCCACGCCCGTCGCCACGCACCACCGCTTCGCCAAAGAAGCCCTCCAATCGGGCAAGCACGTCCTCATCGAGAAGCCGTTCACGACCTCCTCCAGAGAGGCGGAGGAGCTGATCGGGCTGGCGGAGAAGTCGGGCTTGACCCTGATGGTCGATCACACCTTCATCTACACGGGCGCGGTGCGCAAGATCAAAGAGCTCGTCGCCGGGGGCGATCTCGGCGACCTGCTCTACTTCGACTCGACGCGCATCAACCTCGGGCTCTTCCAGGACGACATCAACGTCGTCTGGGACCTGGCGCCGCACGATCTCGCGATCATGGACTACCTGATCGACCGGAGGCCGGCGGGCGTCACCGCCATCGGCAGTTGTCACGTCAAGCCGGGCGTCGAGAACATCGCCTACATGATGCTGCTCTTCCCGGACGAGTTCATCGCGCACTTCCACTTCAACTGGCTCGCGCCCGTCAAGATCCGCCGCACGCTCATCGCCGGCACGCGCAAGATGATCGTTTACGACGACATCGAGCCCATCGAGAAGGTGAGGGTCTACGACAAGGGCGTGACGACGACGAACGGCGAGGGCGGCAATGGCGGCATCGACGAGAAGGAGGCGGCCTACCGCACGCTCGTCAGCTACCGCACGGGCGACGTGTGGGTCCCGAAGCTCGACGGCACGGAGGCGCTCACGCACGTCTGCGCCGAGTTCCTCGCGGCAATCGCGGAGCGGCGCGCGCCGCTGACCGACGGCGCGGCGGGCTTGCGCGTCGTGCGCCTTTTGGAAGCCGCGCAGGCGTCGATCAGCCGCGGCGGTCAACTCGTCAAACTTTAGGAACTCTGTGAGTCAAACTTCGGCGAAGATGAAAGTCCCGCTGCTCGATCTGCGCGCGCAGTACGAGGGCTTGCGCGAGGAGACGCTCGGCGCGGTCGCGCGCGTCTTCGAGTCGCAGGGGTTCGTGCTCGGGGCCGACGTGCGCGCGCTCGAAGAGGAGGTCGCGGCTTACACGGGCGCGCGCCACGCGGTGGGGTGCGCGTCGGGCTCGGACGCGCTGCTGCTCGCGCTGATGGCGCTCGACGTGAAGGCGGGCGACGAGGTCGTCACCACGCCCTACAGTTTCTTCGCGACCGCCGGAGCGATCGCGCGGCTCGGCGCGCGCCCCGTCTTCGTCGACATCGATCCGCGAACCTACAACCTCGACGCCGAAAGGATCGAAGCGGCCATCACGGAGCGCACGCGCGCCCTGATGCCCGTCCACCTCTACGGCCAGTGCGCGGAGATGAACGCGATCGGCGGGATCGGCGCGCGCCGTCGTATCCCCGTCGTCGAGGACGCGGCGCAGGCGATCGGCGCCGGCGAAGGCTCGCGCGGCGCGGGGGCGATGGGCGAGATCGGCTGCTTCAGTTTCTACCCGACGAAAAATTTGGGCGGCGCGGGCGACGGCGGGATGCTCTCGACGAACGACGACTCCCTCGCCGCGCGGCTGCGCTCTCTGCGCGTCCACGGCGAGGCGTCGAAGTACCACCACAGGGAGATCGGCTTCAACTCGCGGCTCGACACGCTGCAAGCCGCCGTGCTGCGCGTGAAGCTGCCGCGCCTCGACTCCTGGTCGGACGCGCGCTCGCGGAACGCCGCGCGCTACCGCGAGCTGTTCGCCGACGCGGGGCTCCTCGAAGAGATCGGCCTCCCGTTCGAGCGCGAGGGCGCGCGCCACATTTATAACCAGTTCGTCGTGCGCGTGCGCGACGGGCGTCGCGACGCGCTCGTCGAACATCTGAGGGGCGAGGGCGTCGGGACGGAAGTCTACTACCCGGTGCCGCTGCACCTGCAGGAGTGCTTCCGCTATCTGGGTTATAAGGAGGGCGACTTCCCCGAGGCGGAGCGCGCCGCGCGCGAGACGCTGGCGCTGCCCGTCTACCCGGAGCTGACGGAGGAGCAGCAGCGGTACGTCGTCGAGTCGGTGCGAAATTTCTTTTGCTAGACCGGCGGGGGATGAAAGACGACGCCGCGCGCGATCTCTGCGGATCGCGCGCGGCGTGGTTCATTTCGGGATGTGGGCCGAGTTTTAGTTCGCGCTCCAGCGCGCCTCGACGAGCCGCGACTCGCCGTCGTGATCGGCGGTCAGCCTCTCGCGCTCGGCGAGCTTGAGATCGTGATCGATCATGATGCGGACGAGCTGTTTGAAAGTGACCTTCGGCTCCCAGCCCAGCACCGTGCGCGCCTTGGTGGGATCGCCCAGGAGGAGATCGACTTCCGACGGGCGGTTGTAGCGCGGGTCGATCTCGACGTACTCCTTCCAGTCCAGATCGAGGTGCCCGAACGCCTCTTCGAGGAACTCCCTGACCGAGTGCGTCTCGCCGGTCGCGACGACGAAGTCGTCCGCCACCTCGGCCTGCATCATCAGCCACATCGCCTCGACGTAGTCCTTGGCGTAGCCCCAGTCCCTGCGCGCGTCGAGGTTGCCCATGTAGAGCTTCTTCTGCAACCCCATCTTGATGCGCGTCGCCGCGCGCGTGATCTTGCGGGTCACGAAGGTCTCGCCGCGGCGCTCCGAGTTGTGGACGACGACGCGCCCGACGCCCGCGCACAGGACATTGCTGCCCGTCTCAATGTCGAAGACCCACTCGTCAAAGACGACGGCTGGATCGATCTGGCGAATCTCGGCAGGTTCCTTCCGCAGGTGTTGCCCTTTGCCGCTGTTTTCGTTCGAGGAGACATTCAACTGATAATAGACGTGCTCGCCGCGTTGCTCGGTATAGACCGAGCAGGTGCGCCCCTGCTGGTGATAGAGCCAGCAGAGAGCTTGAGCTAAGACCGGGCTGTTAGTTTTGACGCTGTCGCCTTTGCCCGCCTTCAGTTCGTCCCCGGCGTAATAGGCTCCGAGGTAGGCGAGTTGAATCTCCGGCGAGGCGTTGAGGACGAGCGCGGGCACTTTCTTGAATCCATCGGAAGTGTAGAGCTGCTGTCGCAGCCACTCACAGAGCGCGCCGCCGCCGTTCAGGTTGAGTTGACCGACGGCGTTTTCCGGCAGGAAGCCCGACCGACTGAACCACGTCAGGGTCGTGCCGAGGAACAGGCGCGACCAGAGTTCCGCGACCCGCTCGCGCAACGCCGGGTCGTTATTCGTGTACTGCATCGTGCCGCGACGGGCGGGAACGTAGCCGTCAGCCGTCATGTGACCGAGAAATTCCGCTAACTCTTCCGACACAGCAGTCCAGCCTGAACATTCGGGGAGCGTCTTCGCGAGCGCGAGGTGCCCGCCTACGCGCAGGCGGTCGGCGCGGATGCGTTCGCGATAGCCATCGAGCATCCCGTGGTGCGCCGTCACATCAACTACCCCGGCGCGCGCCTGCACAGAAAGCAGCTTGTGATCGGGGTCGGCGGCACGTTGGCGGGTCGCGGTCACGACTTTGAGCGGCGTCCACTGCTCGCCGTCCCATACTTCGACCCCCACGGGCTCGAACGTCTGCACGCTCATCCCCTTGCGCCGCAGCGGGACGAGGTCAGCCGGGGTGCAAATGTCTATCACGCCCTGACGCCGCACGATCAGAGGGGTATTAGCCGACAGACATTCGTGGTTGAAGAGGATGCCGTTGCAGGCGAACATGTCGTAGGACTCGCGGTAGTTGACCGTGATCCAGTAGGCGTAAGCCTTCGCGCAGGCGTAAGGGCTACGAGGGTGGAAGGGCGTGCGCTCGGTCTGCGGCGTCTCGACGACCTTGCCGTAGAGTTCCGAGGACGACGCCTGGTAGAACTTCGGCTTGATGCCGACCTCGCGGATCGCCTCGAGCAGGCGGACGGTGCCGAGCCCCGTCACGTCGCCCGTGTACTCGGGCACGTCGAAGCTGACGCGCACGTGCGATTGCGCGCCGAGGTTGTAGACCTCCTCGGGCTCGGTCTGGCGCAGGATGGTGTTGAGGGAGCTGGAGTCGTTCAGGTCGCCGTAGAACATCCGCAGGCGCGCGCCCGGCTCGTGCGGGTCCTGGTAGAGGTGATCGATGCGGTCGGTGTTGAAGGACGAGGAGCGGCGCACGACGCCGAAGACCTCGTAGCCCTTCTCGAGCAGAAGCTCCGCGAGGAACGAGCCGTCCTGACCCGTGATGCCGGTGATGAGAGCGCGTTTTGCCATGTTAATTCGAGACCCCTGTCGGTTCATTGCGGCTGGCAGCCGCGAGACTGGTAGAGCTGAAATAATAGTCCGCGCCTCGGCGAACGTCCGGTCGCTCAAGATTTCGTTGGCGGTGACGCACGGGCGGGCGCGGCTCGGGTTTAAACAAGACCTGATACCTTAGCGAAAGACCGGCGTTTGGGCAAGCGGGCGACCCGCGCGACAAACGTCCGCCCCATGGTTTATTATCTCTCTTCAAAGAGAGCGCGCGCCGTCGGAGACACTTCAAGCTTTAGAAATCTCGAACAAGAAGGATCGAGCGAGTAAGGATGGACACCTGGACGAATAATTTTCCCTACCGCCGCGTCGCCGTCACGGGCGGCGCGGGCTTCCTCGGCCGCTACGTGGTCGGCAGACTCAAGGACGTGCCCGGCGTCGAGGTCTTCGTGCCGCGCAGCCGCGACTACAACCTGGTCGAGGGCGCGGACGTCGGGCGCATGCTCGACGACTCCCGACCCGATCTCGTCATCCACATGGCGGCGGTCGTCGGCGGCATCGGCCACAACCAGAAGAACCCGGGGCGCTTCCTCTACGAGAACCTGATGATGGGCACGCAGCTCATCGAGCAGTCGCGCGTGCGCGGCGTGAAGAAGTTCCTCGCGCTGGGCACCGTGTGCGCCTACCCGAAGTTCACGCCCGTCCCCTTCAGGGAGGACGACCTCTGGAACGGCTACCCGGAGGAGACCAACGCGCCCTACGGGCTGGCGAAGAAGATGATGCTCGCGCAGGTGCAGGCTTACCGCGAGCAGTACGACTTCAACGGCATCTTCCTGCTCCCCTCCAACCTCTACGGTCCCGGCGACAACTTCGATCTCGAAACCTCCCACGTCATCCCCGCGCTCATCCGCAAGTGCGTCGCGGCTCGTAGAGAGGGCGCGCCGTCCATCGAGGCGTGGGGCACGGGCGACGTGTCGCGCGAGTTCCTCTACGTCGAGGACTGCGCCGACGGCATCCTGCGCGCCGCCGCCTCTTACGACGAGCCGCTGCCCGTCAACCTCGGCAACGGCCGCGAGGTCTTCATCAACGCGCTGGTCGAAACTATCGCGCGCCTGACCGGTTTCGAGGGCGAGATACGCTGGCAGCCCGCGCGCCCGAACGGCCAGCCCAAGCGGCAGCTCGACACCACGCGCGCCCGCGAGAAGTTCGGCTTCGTCGCCCGGACCTCGCTCGAAGAGGGCTTGCGCAAGACCATCGACTGGTACGAAAAGCAAGGATGAAGTATGAACGATGAACGATGAACAGAAGACGATATTGTCCTCACTTCATCGTTCATCGTTCCGCGTTCATCATTTCTTTATGCGCCCCAAGCTCTCCATCGTCACCCCCTCGTTCAACCAGGGGAAGTTTCTGGAGGAGACGATCCGCTCCGTGCTCGATCAGGGCTACGAGCCGCTCGAGTACATCGTCATCGACGGCGGGAGCACGGACGAGAGCGTCCGGATCATCCGCCGCTACGAGAAGCACCTCGCCTACTGGGTGAGCGAAAAAGATCGCGGGCAGGTGCACGCCATCAACAAGGGGATCGAGCGCGCGACGGGCGATCTGTTCGCCTACATCAACAGCGACGACGTTTACCTGCCGGGGGCGTTCGCGGCGGTCGCGGGCTATTTCGCGTCGCACCCCGACTGCGAATGGCTGTGCGGCGACACCGTCATGTTCGGCGAGGGGCGCGAGACGGAGCTGGTCAGGGCGCGCGTGCCGGAGTCGGCGGCGCACGCGCTCTCGTGGGCCTACGTCCGCCTCCTGCTCGACGGTCACCGGTGCGAGCACCTGAGCGCGGCGCTCGCCAAGTACAGGCTGCACGCCGCGAGCAAGACCGTCGCGGACAGTAAAAAGTTCGAGGAGGAGTTCGACCGCAGCGCCGAGCTCTACGAGGATCGCCTGAGCGGCGCGGACAAGCGCTGGTGCCGCGCCACACGCTACCTGCGGCGCTCCTACGCCGCGAGCGCGTCGGGCGATAGGCGCGAGGGCTCGCGCTGGCTCGTGCGCGCCGCCCTGACGCACCCCGAAAGCCTCGCCGCGCGCCCCTTCTGGGGCTGCCTCAGGCGCCTCGCCGCGGGCGGCGGCGGGCGGGCACGATCCGAACTGGGTTGAGCATCTCGGGGCTGACGCGAACGGGGTCGATCAGGGCGGGCGGCGGGCGGAAAGTTTTTCTTCAAACGATGAGTGAATCAACCGACGGCCCGGCGGATCAGATGCGCGTCTCGCTCGTCGTGCCCGTGCGCGACGAGGCCGAGACGATCCTCGATCTGCTCGGCTCGCTCGCGCGGCAGACGCTCCAGCCCGACGAGGTCGTCTTCGTCGACGCCGGGAGCGAGGACGACACGCTGGCCTGTCTGCGCGATGCATCCGGCTGGTCGTCCGCGATCCGAGTCATCGAGGCCGGCAACTCGACGCCCGGCCGCGGTCGCAACGTCGGCATCGCCGCGGCGCGCCACCAGTGGCTCGCGCTGACTGACGCCGGGACGCGCGCCGAGCCCGAATGGCTCGAACGGCTCGTCGAGGTCGCGCGCCGCGACCCCGCCGTGTCGGTCGTCTACGGAAACTTCGAGCCCTTCGCCGACACCTTCTTCGAGCGCTGCGCCGCGCTCGCCTACGTGCCGCCGAAGCAGGCGCGGGCGGGCGAATTGATGCGCGGCCCGTCGATCGCCTCGGCGCTGCTGCGGCGCGAGGCCTGGGAGCGGGTCGGGGGCTTCCCGGACTTGCGCGCCGCCGAGGACCTGATGTTCATGTCGAGGGTGGAGCGCGCGGGCTTTAAGATCGCGTGGTCGCCGCGCGCGACCGTCTGGTGGCGCCTGCGCCCGACGCTCGCCAGCACCTTCGCCAAGTTCGTGCTCTACTCGCGCCACAACGTCCTCGCCGGGCTCGCGCGCCACTGGCACTACGGCGTCGCGCGCCAGTACGCGGCGGCTCTCGTCTTCGTCGCGCTCGCCCTCGCGCACAGCGCGTGGTGGCTCGTCGTCCCCGCGCTCGGTCTCGTCGCGCGCGCCGCGCGAAGCATCTGGCGCAGGCGCGAGGGGCGCGGCGTCGCGTGGGCGCTCGACCCGGCGCAGTTCGCCGTCGTCCTCCTGATCATCCTCACGATAGACCTCGCCACCTTAGTCGGCTGGGCGCAGGCGCTCCTGCGGCGCCGGCCCCGCGGGCCGCGGGAAGTAGACGCGCGCGCCGCGCGCAAGTCCGAGTCGTGAGCGCCACGCCGACACGCGCGCGGGGGCTCGCCGGGCGGCGCGTGCTCTTCATCTCCTACAACGGGATGCTCGACCCGCTGGGGCAGAGCCAGGTCATCCCGTACCTGCGCGAGCTCTCGGACGGGTGCGGCGTGCGCTTCACGCTGCTGAGCTTCGAGCGCGCCGCGGCGTTCGCGCCCGAAGGCGAGGCGCGCTGCGCCGAACTGAGCGCGCGACTCTCGTCACACCAGATCGAGTGGCACCGGCTGCGCTATCACCAGCGACCGTCTCTGCCCGCGACCGCCTACGACATCCGCGCGGGCGCGCGCCACGCGAAAAAATTGGTGCGCTCGCAGGGGATCGAGATGGTGCACGCGCGCAGCCACGTCCCCGCCGCGATGGCGCTCGCGCTCAAGAAGAGGTTCGGCACGAAGATGATCTTCGACGTGCGCGGTCTGCTCGCGGAGGAGTACGCCGACGCGGGGCACTGGCGCGCCGGGGAGTTCAAGTACAGACTGACGAAGCGGATGGAGCGGCGCTTCTTCGCCGCCTCGGACGGGGTGGTGACGCTGACCGACGCGATCTGGGGGATCATTAAAGACTGGGACGGCCTCCGGGATCGCGCGGTCGCGCACGAGACGATCCCTTGCTGCGCAGACCTCGCCCGCTTCCGCTTCGACGAGGCGTCGCGCGCGCGCGTGCGGCGCGAGCTTAAACTCGAAGACTCGTTCGTCGTCGCCTACAGCGGCTCGCTCGGCGGCTGGTACTTGAACGAGGAGATGGCTGACTTCTTCGCCGCGCTCGCCGCCGGGCGGGGGGACGCGCACGCGCTGTGGCTCACGCCTTCCGATCACGAGCAAGTCCGCTCGCTCATGCGCGCGCGCGGGATGGGCGATGAGAAGTTCACGGTGCGCGCCGCGCGCTCCGAAGAAGTCGCCGCGTACCTGTCGGCGTCTGACGCCGGCCTCGCCTTCATCAAGCCGTGCTTCTCGAAGCTCGCCTCGTCGCCGACGAAGACGGCGGAGTACCTGGCGTGCGGTCTGCCCGTCGTCTTGAACGCTGGCGTCGGCGACTCCGACACGCTCGTCACGCGCGAGCACGTCGGCGCGCTCGTCGAAAATTTTTCCGCGGACGAATACCTCCGCGCCGCGCGCACCATCGGCGCGATGCTCCGAGACCGCGACGCGACGCGCGCGCACACGCGCGCCGTCGCCGAGAGACTCTTCGACGTTCACCGCACCGGGCTCGAACGCTACGCGCGATTGTACGAAAAAGTTTTGGGACAGAGCATTCAGCACTCTGCACTCAGCACTCAGCAAGATCAAAATGTCTAAGAAGGTATCTTAAGAGTCCCGGAGGGACGGAATGTTTATAGCCCGATACACCCCACATCCTTCGGGAGCACCGTCAGGGGCGATATGTGACATGACGCTCCTACGGAGCTTGCTTTGGTTCTAAGACATCGTTGCTATAAACATTTCGCTCCTATCGGAGCGATAGTCTCCTAACAGCTTTTAAATGGCTGACTGCTAACAGCTAACAGCTAACAGCTAACAGCTATCAGCCAATCGCCACGAATGAAAGTTCTCGGTCTAGCCTCGTACCCGGTCGAAGCGGCGGCGACGCGCTACCGCCTCGCGCAGTACGTCGCCCCGCTTCGCGAGCGCGGCATCGAGCTGGAGGTGCGGCCGTTCCTCGACTCGCGCCTCTTCGCGTCGCTCTACCGGCGGGATCAACTGCCGCGCACCGCCGCGGGGCTCCTGCGCGCCGCGCTCGCGCGCACCCTCGACGTCCTCGCGGCGCGCCGCGCCGACGTGGTGCTCGTGCAGCGCGAGGCGATGATGTTCGGTCCCCCCGTCGTCGAATACCTCTCGGCGCGGCTCGGCGGGCGACCCCTGGTGCTCGACCTCGACGACGCGACCTACGTCGCCTACACGAGCCCCACCTACGGGCGGCTCGCGAGCGCGCTCAAGTGGTTCTCGAAGACGGACGATCTGATCCGCTGGGCGACGGTCGTCACCTGCGGCAGCCGCGCCATCGCGGAGTACGTCGAGTCGAAGGGCGGTCGCGCCGTGCTCGTCCCCACGGTGGTGGACACCGATCTCTTCCGACCGGCGGAGAGGGAGAGAGTTAACGAAGTGACGCCAGTCGTCGGGTGGGTCGGGACGCACTCGACGTTCCCCTACCTCGAATCGATCTTCCCCGTGCTCGAAGAGCTGGCGCGCTCCCACGCGTTTCGGCTTAAAATCGTCGGCGCGGGGAGAGAGCGCGTGAGCGTCGCGGGCGTGGAGGTGGAGAACCTGCCGTGGGAGATGGCGCGCGAGGTCGAGGACTTCCGCTCGTTCGACGTCGGCGTGTACCCGATCCTGCCGAGCGACTGGGCGGCGGGGAAGTCGGGCTTCAAGTCTGTGCAGTACATGTCGGTCGGCGTGCCGTTCGTGGCGACGCCGCTCGGCGCGACCACGGAGATCGGCGAGGCGGGCGTCACCCATTTTCTCGCGGCGACGCACGGCGAATGGCGCGACGCGCTCGCCAAGTTACTCGCCGACGCGCCCCTGCGCCGCCGCATGGGAGACGCCGGTCGCGCGCACGCGCTCGCGCACTACACCGTGCCCGCGCAGGCTGACAAACTCGCGCTCGCGCTGCGCGGGGCGGCCACGGCGGGCGGGCGCGCGGCACGTTGACCTTACCGGAGGACGTGGTAATAAGTAGGTGGTAAAAGGGAGAGATGGAGGATCAGCCGACAACAATTGATCGTCCCGCCGCGGCATCGCCGCGCGGGGGCGTCGCCGCGACGCGGGAGAGTGTCGACGCGCCGCCGCGCCGCCGCGCCTCGCGCCTCCGGCTCGCCGGGCTCGCGCTCGTCGCGCTGCTGCCGTCGGCTCTGAAGCGTCCGTGCTACCGGGTCTTCTTCGGCTACCGGGTGGGCAGGCGCGTGCGCGTCGGGCTCACGATCCTCGACGCGCGCGAGTGCGTGATCGAAGACGACGTGCGGATCGGGCACCTGAACGTCGTCATCGGCGTGGGGAAGTTGTCGATCGGCGATCACGTGCGGATCGGGCACCTGAACGTCATCCGCGGGGGCGACGAGGTCTCGCTCGGTCGCTACTCGGAGATCATCCGCATGAACGAGATCAACTCGATCCCCGATCCGGAGGTGGTCAACGAGATCGATCCGCGCTTTCTCCTCGGCGCGGGGAGCGTCGTCACCGCGGGCCACAAGATCGACTTCACGGACAGGGTCGAGATCGGGCGGCGCACGATCCTCGGCGGGCGCAACTCCTCGCTCTGGACGCACAACCGCCAGCGCACGCGCCCCGTGACGATCGGTGAGCTGTGCTACATCGGCTCGGAGATTCGCGTCGCGCCGGGGGGCGTGATACCATCGCGCTGCATCGTCGGCATCGGATCGGTCGTCACGGGGCGACTCGAAGGCGAGGGGCAGC
>JAIVJC010000059.1 GCA_020200235.1 Acidobacteriota bacterium
CCCCTATCCCCTGCCTTGTTTCATTCGTCCAGCTTGAAGCTCTCGCGCCACGCCCTCACGTTCTCGTCCTCGCCCGTCTCGTGCGAGCGGCGCAGGCGCGTGATGACGGGGTGCGCGATCTTGTTGACGGTCGAGGCGAGCAGGCTCTCGACGGCGTGCTCCTGTTCCGGGGTCAAATCCCCGAGGCGCGTGCGCTGGCGCTTGAACTCTTCGCGCGCGATCTCGTGCAGGCGGTCGCGCAGGGCGGCGACGGTGGGCCCGAGATCGAGCTGGCGCAGCGCCTGCTGGAACTGCATCACCTCGGACTCGACGATCAATTCGGCGCGCTCAGCCTCGCGCTCGCGCTCGCGGATGTTCGAGGCGATGACGGACTCGAGATCGTCGATGTCGAAGACGAAGAGGTTGCCGATCTCTCCGACCGCGGGGTCGACGTTTCTGGGCACGCTGATGTCGATGAAGAAGGCGGGGCGCTTGCGCCTCGCTTCGAGCGCGGCGCGCGCCATCTCCCGCGTGATGACGTATTCGGTCGCCGCGGTCGAGCAGATGACGACGTCCGCCTCACTGAGCCGGGCGGGGAGATCGGCGAAGTCGATGGCCTCGCCGGAGAATCTCGCGGCGAGGGTGCGCGCGGTCTCGAGGGTGCGGTTGGCGACGAGGATGCGCGACGCGCCCGCGTGCGAGAGGTGCTGAGCGGCGAGCTCCGCCATCTCGCCCGCGCCGACGAGCATCACGGTCGCGCCCTTGAGCGTGCCGAAAATCTTCCTGCCCAGCTCGACCGCCGTGTAGCTGATCGAGACCGCGGAGGACGCGATGCCCGTCTCGTTGCGCACGCGCTTGGCGACGTGCAAGGCGTGGTGGATGAGCTTGTGCAGCACGCGCCCCGCCGTCCCGGCGTCGACGGCGAGCGAGTAAGAGTGTCTGACCTGACCGATGACCTGCGGCTCGCCGACCACCATTGAGTCGAGCGAGGAGGCGACGCGGAAGACGTGCCGCACGGCGTCGTCGTCGAGGTGCGTGTAGAGGTGCTGCCGGAAGAAGTCGGCGTGGACGCCGCGCGTGCGGCTGAGGAAGTCGCCGATGTGCGCCGCGCCCGTCGAGCCGTCGAGGCTGACCGTCGAGGCTAAGACCTCGACGCGGTTGCAGGTCGAGACGATGAGCCCTTCGCTGATGCGCTCGCCGTCCACCAGTGCGTGCAGACTCTCGGCGCACGCCTCGTCCGTGAACGCGAGCCGCTCGCGCACCTCCACCGGCGCGGTCTTGTGGTTCACTCCGACGAGGACAATTGACATAACGCGGAAGCAGGAACGATGAACGATGAACTGAAATCAAAAAGTTCTTACTTCATCGTTCATCGTTCCTCGTTCATCGTTTACCCGAAGACGTGATACCCGCCCATCAGCCGCGTGCCGAGGAAGGTGAAGAGGACGAGCCCGAAGCCGACGACGCCGACCCAGGCGGCGCGCCGCCCGCGCCACTGCGCGCGGTAGTGGATCATCGTCAGGTAGAGCAGCCAGGTGAGCAGCGCGAAAATCTCCTTCGGATCGTTGTGCCACATCCGCCCCGTGCGCTGCGAAGACCAGATGACGCCGGTGACGATGCCGAGCGAGAGCAGCGTGAAGCCGATCCCGGCGGCGGTCTGCCCGATGTCGTCCACGGTCGAGAGCGAGGGCAGGCGGTGGAAGAACGCGCCGAAAGTTTTCAGCTTCAGCTCGCGCTCCTGCCACAGGTACATCAGGCTCGCGGCGAAGACGACGAAGAAGGAGGCGTAGGCGAAGATGACGAGCGTCGTGTGGACGGGGAAGAGCCACGCCGCGACGCCCTCGGTCACGTTCGCCGCCGAGTTGTCGGGCGCCGCGCCGCGCACGAGCGTCGAGGCGGTGACGAGGAACGCGACGAGCGGCATCGTCAGCACGGCGAGCGCGTTGATGTGGTAGCGCAGGGTGGCGACGAAGTAGGCGACCGCGAGCGTCCACGCGAGGAAAGAGAGCGTCTCGCGGAAGCTGTAGAGCGGGTAGTGCCCGTCCTGAATCCAGTCGAGGGCGATGACGAAGGTGTGCGCGGCGAAGCCCGCGGCGAGCGAGCCGACGGCGACGCGGTCGGCGGCTCTCCGCTTGTTGACGAAGGCGAGTACCGAATGGATCGCCGCGACCGCGTAAGCCGCGAGCGCGACGAGGAGCAGGAGTCTCATGTGCTTTGGAGGAGCCGGCGCAAGTCTCGACGCGACAATTCTAGTTGAAGCGCGGATCGGCGGCAAGCGCGCCCCGGTTTCCGTGTCGGTGTTGAAACGCGCGCCGAGACGTGCGAAACTGCGCCTGTCGAATCACACAACACTTTTCCGAGGTCAGCAGACACGGATGCCGACGCGCGAAGAAGCCTGGGAACTGCTCCGCGAGTACACGAAGGGCGACAGCCTGCGCCGCCACGCCGTGGCGGTCGAGACGGCGATGCGCGCCTGCGCCGCGCGCTACGGCGGCGACACGGCGGACCCGGACGAGTGGGGCATGGCGGGACTCCTCCACGACTTCGACTACGAGATGTACCCGACCGCCGAAGAGCACCCCTTCAAGGGCTCCGAGATCATGCGCGAGCGCGGCTACCCCGAACACATCCGCCGCGCCATCATGGGGCACGCGACCTACACCGGAGTTGAGCGCGACACAGAGATGGCGAAGGCGCTGTTCGCCACCGACGAGCTGTGCGGCTTCCTCGTCGCCTGCGCGCTCGTGCGCCCGGACAAGAGCTTGGACGGGCTGGAAGTGAAGTCGGTGAAGAAGAAGCTGAAGGACAAAGCCTTCGCCCGCTCGGTCAACCGCGACGACATTCATCAGGGCGTCGCCGAGCTGGGCGTCGATCTCGACGAGCACATCCAATTCGTGATCGACGCGCTCAGGCCCGTGCAGGCAGAGATCGGTCTGAATAGCGGGAAGGGCGCGCCTTAATGTTAAAGCTGACGGGGAGTGGCGCAGACTCCGGCTGTAGGCGGCTCAGAAATCGTTTGCCGATGATCGCGGCTGCCAACAGTGCGCCGATGATAAGAAGTAGCGTGAACGAGGCGGTCAAGACGGCTTGAAGTTTGCGCCTGCGGGCTGTGTGTCGATATACGAAGATGGTCGCGTAGGTGATCGACGCGAGGGGCAGGGCGAGAGTTGCGGCGACGAGCGAGACGGTCGTCCCGGGTCTCAGGGTGGAGACCATCAACAAGTAGATGAGAGCCGCGCACAACCCCGCGCCCGCGACGGTGGCGGCGAGCGAGGTGATGACGAGCAACTTCCAGCGCAAGCTAGTTCGAGCCCCTGAAGTGTCAGTGTGGGTCTTTCAGGACGAGGTTTGACGACGAGCGGAATACGCCGAAAGGATAGCACAGAAGGGAACTGTGACAAGTGAGCAAGAGTCGTGAACCGTGAACCGTGACGGGTGACAGGTCAGAGCCGGAAGCTAACAGCTAACAACCTACCTGTCACCTGTCACCCGTCACGGTTCACGGCGTTCTCACCTGTCACGCAAATAAATGGTTGCCAGAAGCGCACTTTTATATTTATCGAAGCGGGAGGGGCTGAAGGACTTCGCGACGAAGTTCAGCCCGTTCAAGAAACTGACGACCCGCTTCGTCGCGGGCGAAGACATCGACGAGGCGGTCGGGGCGATCCGCGCCATCAACGCGACGGGCGCCACCGCCTCCTTCGATCACCTGAACGAGGGCGTCTCGCGCGCCGACGAGACGGAGGAGGAGGTGCGCGAGTACCGGCAGATTCTCGCGCGCATCGACGAGACCGGGATCAACTCGAACGTCTCGATCAAGCTCACGCAGTTCGGGCTGGAGATCGACCCGGAGCTCTGCTACCGCAACGCCCGCGCGGTGGTCGAGGAGGCGGCGCGGCGCGGCAACTTCGTCCGCGTGGACATGGAGCAGTCCTCCGTCACGCAGGCCACTATCGACATCTTCAAGCGGCTGCGCGCGGAGTTCGACCTGAACACGGTCGGCATCGTCCTGCAATCCTACCTGCGCCGCACCGCCGCGGACGTGGAAGACCTGCTCAAAATCCCCGCGCGCATCCGCCTCTGCAAGGGCGCGTACAACGAGCCGCCGGAGGCGGCGTTCCCCGACAAGAGGGACGTCGACGCCAACTACGTCGCGCAGATGAAGGTGCTCCTGTCGAGCGGCGTCTACCACGGCATCGCGACGCACGACGAGCGGATGATCGCGGCGACCATCGAGCACGCCGCGCGCGCGGGGATCGCGCGGGAAGCCTTCGAGTTCCAGATGCTCTACGGCGTGAGGCGCGACCTGCAAGTCCAGCTCGCGCGCGACGGCTACCGGATGCGCGTCTACGTCCCGTACGGCAAGCACTGGTATCCTTACTTCATGCGCCGGCTGGCGGAGCGGCCGGCGAACGTCTGGTTCATCATGAAGAACATTTTCAAGGGCTAGGAGAGCAGGACGGGTGGACGGGCGCGACCGCGGTGGTCGCGCGTGCGTGAGAGTTATGAGTGACTACGCGTGGATCGCCTGGGTGGTGCTGGGGCTCATCCTCATCGTCGCCGAAATCTTCACGCCCGGCTTCGTGCTGCTGTGGTTCGGCATCGGCGCGATCGCGGCGGGGCTGGCGGGCGTCGTCGGTCTCGGCTACCCCGTGCAGTTCCTCGTCTTCTTCGTCGTCTCGATGGCGCTGACCGCCGCCTCGCGCACCATCTTCGCCAACTACTTCGTGCGCGAGCATGAGGGCGGCGGCTTGAAGATGGGCATGGACTCTCTGCCTGGCAAGATCGGCACCGTCGTCACTTCGAGCCGCGGCGCGCTCAGTGAGGGCGCGGTCAAAGTGTTCGGCTCGACGTGGACGGCATACCCCGCGGAGGGCGAGCCGCCGCTCGAAGCGGGAGACCGCGTCGTCGTCGAGAGCATCGTCGGGGCTTCGATCTACGTGCGCCGCTTCGACCACTCCCCCGACTGGCGCGGCAGGGAGTTGACGGACGGCGGCGGCGACGACGACTCGCGGCGATCCTGAACGAGGGCTAGCACATCTCTTTCCCGACAGGAATTTACACGCACCCACTCACCCGCCCACGATCCCGGCCGTGAAAAAAAAAGCCGCCGCGCAGAGAGTAGCGCGGCGGCGAGAGCAGGTTGACTGACGTGCCGCGCCCTTCGCCGTGGCTAAGGCGAAGGGCGCGGCACGCAGTGCGTCAGGGCGCGCCGAAGCGCAGGCGGTACTCCGTCGAGTTGACGAACCCGCTGACCAGCGTGCGGTAGCTGGCGGGGTTCGCGTTCAGGAACGTGAGCCAGTCGTTGAAGCCCCCGGCGTCGGGACCGCGCCTGAGGTAGCCGAAGTATTCGGTGAGGACGAAGGCGCGGTTGAAGGTCGCCTGGTTGTTGGCGAAGACCGGCGCATCTACGATTTCGCGAAGCACCTGCGCGCGCGTCTTGGCGCTGGAGTTGAGGTCTGCGACGAACTGATCTCGCTGGGCGGTCGTGAAGGTGACGCCCGTGTTTGAGATCAGCGCGTCGACGAACTGGGCGTTGGTCAGCGCGTCGAGCGTGGCGTGGAACTCCGCCCGCTGCACGAACTCGTTGGCGAAGGTCGTCTTGAGTGCCGCCGACTCGGCGGGCGTCGAGCCGTTCAGGCGGCCGAGGTCGCCGACGAACTCGCGGTAAGACGGGTCGCGTCCGAACGCCGCGCGGTAGAAGCGCATGGCGAAGAACCCGCGAGCCTGGAACTCGTCGGAGCGGAAGAAGGCGGACGAGACCTGCACGCGGTCGCAAGTCTGGTTGCCCGCAGGGCAGTTGTTGAGCGTGTTGATCCAGTCGTTGAAGCCCCCGGCGTCGGGCTCGCGGTTGAGGAAGTCGATGTAATGCTGGCGGACGAAGAACGGCGCGCCGTCGATCGGGTTGGGTCCCGCGGTCGCGTCGTTATCCGTGATCGTCACGGTCAGCGTGGTCGTGCCGCCGAGGGTGAAGTTTGCCCCCGCCGGGTTAGACAGGGCGACGGCGAAGGTTTCGCCGCCTTCCACGCGGGAGTCGTCGGTGATGAAGACGTCGAACGTCTTCGAGGTCTCGCCGGGCGCGAAGCGCAACACCCCGATGGCGGTGTTGTAGTCGCAACGATCCGAAGCCTGACCGTTGACGGTCGAGCAGTTGAAGATCGCCGCGTCGGGCGCGGTGGCGTACTCGACCGTCACCGGCGACGTGGAGCCGCCCGCGAGCGACACCGTGAGCGTGATTTTGCCCGCCCCCTCTCCGACGGTGGCGGTCGAGGCGTTGAACTGGAATGTGCCCGCCGAGTTGACCGTGACGGTGACGTTCGTCGTAGCCGTCAACGTGCTGTAGGTAAAGCCTGACGGAGCGCAGCCCGACGGGTTCGAGCAGCCAAACCCGTTGTCCGCGACGGTGTACTGGAAGTTGGCTGTGCCGGCGAAGCCCGGGGTGGGCGTAAACACTATGCTCCGACGGTCGGGGCTGATCTTCACGGTGCCGCCCGAGCCGGGGGTGACGGACTGGATGGTGAGGAAGTCGCCGTCGGGGTCAGTGTCGTTAGCCAGCACGTCGATGACGATGGGCGTGAGGGCGTTCGTCGTCGCCGCGTCGCTATTCGCGACCGGCGCGTTGTTGGCGAAAGGTACGCTATCGGGTCCGAAGCGTTGGCGGTACTCTGGACTCTTGATGAAGACGTTCACCAGGTTCACCAGGTTGAAATCACCGCCGAAGGCGTTAATCCTGTTCAACAGGAAATTGAAGCCGGCGGTGTCGGGATCCCTCCTGTAGTAGGCGAAGTACGCCATCGCGACGGAGGCCGCGTTGAACTCGCGCGACTGCAACTCCTCGGCCTCGGCGACCTTCCTCAAGATGGTCGCGCGCGTGTCGGTCGCCGCGTTCAGGCCGGCGGCGAGCGTGTCCCTGAAGGCGGTGGCCGCGGGGAAGTTGCCGCGGATCTCGCCGCCGCCGAACTGGCGCGTGTGGAAGTTGATGTAGGCGCGCCCCTCGCGCAGGTTGTTGAGCTGCGCGGCGAGCGTCGTGCCGTTGCCCTCGGGCGCGTCCCACTTGCCGCCGAAGGTGCCGCCCACTCCCGGGTTCGCGAAGAAGAACTGGTCGTTCGGGTTGTTGTCGTTAAACGGCGCCCCGAAGAAGCCCCAGACCACGGGTCCGTTGACGCCCGGCGCGACCGACGGGCCGGCGTGGATGTGCGCCGCGGTCAGGTTGTCGTTCGTGTCTAAGGTCTGCGAGCCCGTCACGTCGATGTTGCTGATCGTGGCGGTGAACGACAGGGCCGTCTGCGCGTCGTTGAACTGGAAGCGCGCCGTGCCGGAGGAGGCGGGACGCGCCCCGCCCGTCGTGAGCGTCGGGACGGCCGGCGGCACCTCCTGCGAGTTCGTCAGGCTGACGACGAAGACCCGCACCTGCGAGGGCGAGAGCCCGGCCGAGGCGAGCAGGTTGTCGACGAACTGCTGGTTCGTGAGCGTCGAGGGGTACTTCGAGACGAACTCGGGGCGCGTGACGAACTCGTTGAAGTAGGCCACCTTGTTCGCTTCGAGCACGGCGTCGGCGCCGGGCTGCCCGGAGACGTAGCCGCGCTGGAGCGCCTGCAAGTCGCGCTCGAAGTTACCGTACAGGATGGGCGCGGGCGAACCCGACGCGTTAGGGCCGAAGGCCGCGCGGTGCGTCAGGTAGGCGAGGTAGCCCGTGCGCTGGAACTCGCTGGAGAGGAAGAAGGCGGTCGAAATCTCGCGCCTCCTCGTCAGGATGCAGCCGGTGTCCGAGCCGCAAGCCGAGAGCTGCGCGATGAGGGCGGCGGCTGCGGCGTCCGGCTCGCGGTTGAAGAAGTCGAGGTAGTGCTGGCGGACGAAGAAGGCCGGGTCGTCGATGGGGTTGGTCATCGGGGGCACCACGTCGTTGTCCGTGATGGTTAACTCGGCGACGTTCGGGCTCCCCAACCCGACGCCCGCGCCCGTCGGGTTCGAGAGGAAGAGGTCGATGATCTCGTTGCCCTCGACGAACCGGTCATTCACGAGCAGGACGCGGAAGGTCTTCGAAGTCTCGCCGGGGGCGAAGGTCAAAGAGCCGAGCGCGATCTCGTAGTCGCTCTTCTGCGAGGCGTGACCGGGCTGCGACTCGTCGAAGGTGTTGTAGTTGACGGTCGCGGAGCCGGAGGCGTCGCCCGCGCGCGTGACGGTGATGTCGATATGGCCGCTGCCCTCGCTGATGGCGAAGTCGTCGCTGGAGAACTGGATGAGCGAGGTCGCCGTGGCGGTCGTCGGATTCAATTTACCGAAGAGGCCGTGCTCCTCCTCGCCGGGGCCGGCGGTGAAGTAGAGCGTGTTCACGTCGCCGCCGTTGCCGCCGTTGCCGAACTGCAAGGCCCATAGCTGAAGGGGCGGAAGGTGTTCCCCGGCGTGGTCGGGATGGTCGGGTCGGCGAAGGGGAAGCTGGCTACGGGCTGAAGGGCGAACGCGTTGTTGAAGACGTCAATCCTGCCGTTGGCGAAGTCGGCCGCGTAGAGGAAGTTGCCCGAGCCGTTGTTGGCGATGGCGAGCCCCGTGTAGACGTGGCCGGGGTGGCTGGCGGCGATGACGGCGGTGGTCGAGCCGGCGGCCGGTGCGTTCGGGTCCCAGCCCGTGATGTTGCCCGTGATCGAGGCGAAGAGGAAGTTCGCCCCGCACGGCGCGGCGGCGCACGGGCCGGGGAGAACGAAGTCGGTCGAGGTCGGGTTGGCGACCGTCCCCGTCGGCAACCCGCCCGGGATGGTCACGGTCGGCAGGCCCGGGTTGAGGACGACGGGGCCCGCCCCGTTCGGGTCGCGGATGAGCTGCGTCGTGCTCGTCCCGTTGTTGGCGACCCAGAAGGGGCTGCTTGCGGTCAGCGAGATGCCCCACGGGTTGACGAGCAGCGGGTCGAGGACGGGCGAGAGTCCGGGCACGTCCGAGATCAAATTCGTCTGCCGGTAAGCCGAGCCGGGGGCGATGACGGGAATCTGAATGGATTGGATTTGATTCTGCGCGCCGTCGTCCGCGGCGACTCGCGCGCGCGCGGAGGCGGCGGCGGGTAGACCCGGCAACGCGGATAGGACGAGTACGTAGGTTAAGAGAAAACTCAGAAGCGCCCTCGCGCGGGCGGTTGGGATGTGCCGTGCTAGCATCGTCATTTACTCCTTCTCGATATGGCGGTCACGGTGTCGGGTGGCGTCGTGCGCCTTCGGGCGGACGCTTCGACGTGCGTCAGCCTCAACGTGCGCGGACGAGCGTGTGCGAAGGCGAGTGGAGCGGAACCGCACTCGGGGGAGATGCCGAGCGGCTGCGATCCCGGAATGGGTCTATGACGGGCGCGCGCGGAGCAGGCGACGCGCGGCGCAGGGAAATACGGGACGTAAAGTGAAATGTCCGATTGCGTGCGAACTCTATTCCCCTGTGGCGAGGGCTGTCAAGATTTCTACAGCCGCTCCGGGACTTCAGGGGATGGGGGAAGTGTCGTCTTCGGAGTACTCGTGAAAGGTGCTCAAGTCGGTCGGTTGCGTCTCGACCGAGATGGCTTCCGCGTCGCGGGCGGCGAGGTCTTCGCCGTCGAAGCGCGCGAGCAGCACGGTGATGTTGTCCTCGCCGCCGCGCGCGTTCGCCTCCTCGATCAGCCGCGTGCACGCCGCGGAGAGATCGCCGCCGGCGCCCGCGATGATGTCGCGCATGTCCTCGGCGCGGAGCTTGCCGGAGAGACCGTCGCTGCACAAGAGCAGGATGTCGCCGCGCTGGAGCTTCGCGCGCGAGACGACGGGCGCGAGCTCGCTCTGCGCGCCGAGCGCCTGGAGGATGACGTTGCGGAACATGTGCGTCTCGGCGTCCTCCTCGCTGATCTGCCCCACGTCCACGAGCTGCTGGACGAGCGACTGATCCTTCGTCGCCAGCTTGATCTCGTCGCCGCGGATCAGGTAAGCGCGGCTGTCGCCGACCTGTAGCAGCTCGACCGAGTCGGAGTTGATGGCGGCGGCGGTGAGGGTCGCGCCCATGCCGCTGCACTTCGGGTCTTCGACGCTCTTGCGGTGGATGGCGTAGTTGGCGTAGCCGGTGGCGTTGCGCACCGCCTCGACGAGCGGGAGTTCCTCGGCGCCCGTCTGCGTCTCCTCGAGCACCGTGTCCTCGTCGACGAGCATGTCGCGCACGGTCTCGACCGCCATGCGGCTCGCCACGTCGCCCGCGAGCGCGCCGCCCATCCCGTCGGAGACGGCGAAGACCGCGCCCTTCTCGCCGAGGTCGAAGCGCAGCAACGCGGCGGGCGGCTCGGACGTCTTGTCCGAGCCCGTCCAGCTCCGCTCGGTCGTCAGATCGACGACGAGGAAGTTGTCCTCGTTGCCCTGTCGGACGCGACCCACGTCCGTGTGTGCGTGCAGCTCGACGCGCATAATCAAGTGATGAGTGATGAGTGATGAGTGATGAGTAAGAAGTCAAAGTAACCCGCCTTTGACTCACCACTCATCACTCACCACTCATCACTTTATCTTCCCCAACGCCTGATCGAGATCGGCGATGATGTCGTCGGTGTCTTCGAGCCCGACGGAGACACGCACCAAGCCGTCCGTGATGCCGAGGCGGTCGCGCGTCTCGGGGAGCACGGAGGCGTGCGTCATCGTCGCCGGGTGCGAGATCAGTGATTCGACGGCGCCGAGGCTCTCGGCGAGCGTCAGCAGCCGGCAGCCTTCGAGGACGGCGCGCGCGTTATCGAGCGAGCCCACGTCGAAGGAGACCATGCCGCCGAATCCGCGCTGCTGCCTCTTCGCCAACTCGTGCTGCTTGTGCGAGAGCGAGCCCGGGTAGTAGAGCTTCAAGACCTTCGGGTGCTCTTCGAGGAACGCGGCGACCGCGCGCCCGGTGCGGTCGTGCTGCTCCATGCGCAGCGCGAGCGTCTTCGTCCCGCGCAGGGTCAGCCACGAGTCGAACGGCGAGAGGATCGCGCCCACGCTGTTCTGCACGAACTTCAGCCACTCGGCGTCCTTCTCGTCGTTCAGCGCGACAAGTCCGCCGACGCTGTCCGAGTGGCCGTTGAGATACTTGGTCGCCGAGTGCAACACGATGTCCACGCCGAACTCGAGGGGGCGTTGCAGGTAGGGCGACATGAAGGTGTTGTCGCAGACGACGCGGACGCCGCGCGTGTGCGCCAGATCGGAGACGGCTTTCAGATCCGTCACCGTCATGACGGGGTTCGTCGGCGTCTCGACGTAGACCATCCGCGTGTTCTCCCTGAGCGCGGCTTCGACCGCGCTGAGGTCCGACGTGTCGACGAAGGAGAACTCGATGCCGTAGTTGGCGAGGATGCGCGAGAAGAGACGGTACGTCCCGCCGTAGGTGTTGTCGGAGACGACGACGTGATCGCCAGCCTTGACGAGGCGCATCACCGCGTCGATCGCAGCCATCCCGGAGGCGAAGGCGTAGCCGTAACGAGCGCCTTCGAGGGCGGCGACGTTCCGCTCGACGGCGAGGCGCGTCGGGTTCTGCGTGCGCGCGTACTCGAAGCCGCCGCGCGGCTTGCCCAGGCCGTCCTGCGCGTAGGTCGAGGTCTGGTAGATCGGGACTGACACGGCGCCGGTCGTCGGATCAGGTTCGTTGCCCGCGTGGATAGCGGTGGTGGCGAAGCCCATTTGAAATCTCGCGTGCGGTCGGTCGGTAAGTGCGGCAGGCGGGGTGAGAATCCTAACTCTCGAACCTCAGCCTCGTTCTATAAATTGCGTTTGAACAGCACCCGCATGGTAGCCCGCGCCACTTTTGACTGTCAAACCACAGTTGATTGCGGAATGCGGATTTCGGATTGCGGATTAAGGGAATTTCTCCATTGTCTCATTGATTAATTGACTCATTGAGCCATTGACTAAAACGAATCAATGAATCAATCACTCAATGAGTTAATTCTTTTCAATCCGCAATCCGAAATCCGCATTCCGAAATTGTTTGACACTGCGCCTCCGGCGCGATACTTTGTACTCCCGTGAATCGCACGGGCTCCCAACCTCCAAATTCCGCCGTCGCCATCATCCCCGCGCGCTTCGATTCGACCCGTCTGCCGGGCAAGCCACTGCTCGACATCGGCGGGCGACCCATGATCGTGCGCGTCTGCGAGAGAGCCGCCGCCGCGCGCAACGTCGCCCGCGTCGTCGTCGCCACCGACGACCGGCGCATCCACGAGGCGGTGCGCGCCGCCGGCTACGAGGCGCTGATGACGAGCCCCGCGCACGCGTCGGGGAGCGACCGGCTCGCCGAAGCCGCCGCCGCGCTCGGCGAAGAGTTCGACGTGATCGTCAACGTGCAGGGC
>JAIVJC010000060.1 GCA_020200235.1 Acidobacteriota bacterium
CGCACTTCCTCAACGGGTCGCGCCCGTGCTGACCCATCTGCTGACTGCTGTTACCCTTACCGCCCGGCAGCGCGAGAATCTTCTCGGCGCGAAACCCCAGACGTTCGGCGATGTCGGAAAGGATGAGATCAACTGAGATACTCGCCCCGGCGTAGCGGACGTTGTCGTTGACCATGAGGAGCGGCGCGCCCCGTTTGAGCACCCGTGCGCATTCGGCGATGACGCAAGCCAGTTCATAGAAGTACCCGCGCACCATCCGCGGGATACCGTTGTTGTTCAAGCGACCTCCCGCCTTCTCCTCTTCCAAGTATCTCAGCACCGCTTGCAGTAACTCCTGCCCGTCAGCCGCGGCGATTGCAGCACCCCAGTGCGGATTCATCGAGAGCAGGTCTTTGGCGCGGTTCTCCACCGTACAACTCAACATCTCTTGGCGAAGTCGGATCAATTCCTGCTCTCCGACCCCTAGCAATGCGAGTTCCAGAGCGTAAGTCCGCGTGTAGTCATAGCGGTTGCAGTAGGGGGGCGAAGTGATGACGGCGTCATAATCTCCGCCCGCTAGCGCGGGCAACACTTCGAGGCATGAGCCCGGATACAGTTGCGTGCCTCCGCGACGCCGCTCGATGGGGAATAACTCGTTGGGCTGATCCAGCGTCTCTAGATCGCGCGCGATCTCCTCCAGCTTGGCGCAAACCGCTGCACCGAAACCAAGAATACGCCCCTTGTCAAAAGGCTTAGTGCCCGGTCGCCTCCCCGAGCGGTAGTCCCAGCGTAGGTACTGCCCGTCCTTGCGGGTGAAGCTAACTGCTTCCAACACGCACAGCAACGCGAACCGCAAGACGATCTGCACACGCTCGTTCTCTCGCTCGCACGCGCCGACATACTTCTCTATCTCCGCAAGCGTCTGCTCAGGGTAAGCTCCTCGAGTGATACGCAGCTCCGGCACGACTCGCCGAATCTCTGACTGCTCCCACGGGCGCCCGAGAGACCAGCGACGGATGGCTTCGAGATCGCTAGTTGTAAACTCGTTTTCTAAAACTTCCCTCGTGTGGATGATCTGTTGACCGATGGGCAACAGTTCGATTCCCTCAGCGCGAACACCGAGCGCGCTGGCGACAAAGAGGGTCGTCCCGCTGCCCGCGAACGGGTCTAAGATTTTGGCAGCGGCAGCGGCGTGGCGCGCAAACAGTTGCTCAACCAGCGAAGCGGAGAAACCCTCTTTATACTTGTACCAACGGTAAACGGCTCTGGACTTGTTAGCTTGGAAACTGACTAGTGAGCGCGTGAAAGATGGCTGCACAGTTATCCTGCCCTCAAACCGCCTCGAAAGTTCGCGGTCGAGCCGATCTATCTCGGCGATACCATTTCCAGCCACATCGGGTGGTCGCGTGCGTGAGGCACGCGCCGGTGCGGAGATCGAAGCGCCAGCCGTGCCAGTCGCACTCGATGGAGGCGCCGCAGAGGTTCCCCTCGGCTAAGGGCGAGCCGCGGTGCGGGCAGGAATTGTCGACGGCGTAGAAGGAGCCTTCCGTGTGGAAGAGCGCCAGCTCCGCCCCGTTCTCCAGCTCGACGGTAGCAGTGCGCCCTTCGGGCACTTCGTCAGCGCGCCCGACCGTGACGAGCTCGCCCGCCCTCTTCGTGCGCCCCGCGTCGCCCTGCTCTTGCTCGAACGATTGCATCGCTCGCGAAAGCGTAACAAAATGGCGCGGGCGACGCCAACGCGCAAGCCCGCGCGCCCGCGCACGTTCTTCCGGAGTGACGCGATCGACGTGACAGCGTCACCACACGCCGCGCACAAGACACTCTCTCCCGCGCGGGTTGAGAGCGAGAGAGAGAGAAGGAGTTGAGAGAAATGTCGAAGTCATTACCGAGGGCGGCGTGCGCCGTCGCGCTATGTTTCGCGCTGGCGTCCGCCGCGGCGGCGCAGGAGATCACTGTGCGCGGTCGGCTCGCGCGCACGGTCGAGGCGGGCGGCTGGGTCATCAACGCGAAGCAGAAGTACCTGCTGATTAACGCCGAGAGGTGGCGCAACGAGTCGTGGTTCCGCGCGGGCGCGGAGGTCGAGGCGCGCGGCACCGTGCGCGCGGACGTGGTGTCGGCGCAGATGGAGGGCACGCCCTTCGAGGCGCGCACGCTCAGGGCGGCGAGCGCGGGCGGCGCCGGCGACGAAGGCGCGGGCGACGGCGGCAGCGGATCATCGGCGGGCAGCCGCAGTACACCTACCGGCAGAACGAGCAGCCGCTCATCCAGGGCTACCAGGCGCGCAACGGCGTCAACGTGACGATGAGCGATCTGACGAAAGTCGGCGCGGTGATCGACGCGGCGACGTCTGCGGGCGCGAACAACGTCGACAACCTCTCGTTCACGCTCAGGCACGATAAACCCGCGCGCGATCAGGCGCTCGCCGAGGCGACGCGCGCCGCACTCGCCAAGGCGCAGGTCATCGCGCAGGCTCTGGGCGGCCGCGTGACGCGCATCCTCGAGGTGCAGGAGGCGACCGATCAGCCGCGCCCGATCCCGATGTACGAAGCCAAAGGAACCGCCGGGAGGATGATGGCAACCGATGCCCAGCAGACGCCCGTCGAGATCGGCACGCTCGACATACGCTCGCAGGTGCAACTCGTCGCCGAGATCACGACGAACCAGTGACGCTTCGGAAACCGCTCGGAAGCGGCGAGGGGCGGGAGGGCGACGGCTGTCGAGCCGTCTTCTCTTCCGCCTTTTCGCGTTTGCCCTTATAATCTTCGCGTTCCCCTGAAGTGAAGCGAAAGCCCTCGGAAGCGCGCGCGGACGCGTCGAAAGTGCGCGCGCTCCGTCAGTGCTTCCGCATCGCCGACATCATCGGGGAGGGAGATCATGTCCGGATACCGCGACGACAGAGAAGACTACTACGGCGGGCGCCGCTACGCGGAGGATGAGCGGCGCGGGCGCGGCTACGAGCGTGACGGGCGCGACGCGGGCGACTACCGCGACCGCGACTACTTCCGCAACGACTACGGCACGGGCGCGGTCGGGCATCGCGGCGAGGCTCGCGACTACGAGCGGCGCGACGAGCGCCCGCCCGCGTACGGCTACCGCGGCCGCGAAGATCGCGAGGGGCGCGACGAGCGCCCGCCCCGCGACGACGGGCGCGACTACTTCCCGCGGCGGGGCTACGGGCGCGGGCGCACCTCGCGCTCGCACCTCCGCTGTCGCGACATCATGACGCGCGACGTGACGGTCGCCACGCGCGACGCCACGCTCGAAGAGGTCGCGCGCATGATGCGCGACGAGGACACGGGCGTCATCCCCGTCGTCGAGCGCGAGGGCGACGCGCCGGCACAGACCGGGGCGGCGAATGGCGCGGCGGCGCCGGGCGGCGCCGTTGCCGCCGGGCGCGGCGGCGAGGGCGCGGCGGCGAGGCGCGGCGGCGGCGCGGGGCTCCACGGCAACGGTCGGCTCGTCGGTCTCATCACGGATCGCGACATCGTGGTGCGCGCGCTCGCCGAGGGGCGCGACGCGCGCTCGACCCGCGCCGAGGAGATCATGACGGCGGAGGTTCACGCCGCGCACCCGAACGACCGCGTCATCGACGCGATCCGCAAGATGGGCGACAAGCAGGTGCGCCGCATCCCCATCGTCGACCGCGACGGCGTGCTGCGCGGCATCATCTCGATGGCTGACGTCGCGCTCGAGACCAACGACGACCGCGAACTCGCCGAAGCCCTCGAAGAGATTTCCAGCGGGCACTCGTTCTGGAACAGAATCTTCGGATGAAAGCCGTCAGTCGTCCGTGGTCAGTTGTCAGTTGTTCGCGGCTCACAGACTTTCACCTTCTGACGGAAAGCCGAGCCGCGTCAGCCAAACAGGACAACTGACCACGGACGACTGACCACGGGCACGATGGCAAGATCAATCGAACGCTACATGCGACTGATGCCGGTGGGCGGCAGGCAGCAGAGGCCTTCGGAGCGGCGCTGGTCGCCCGCGGCGGACGTGTACCGCATCAAGGAGGGCTGGCTCGTCAAGGTCGATCTCGCGGGCGTCAGCCCCGAGGAGGTCGAGATCACGGTCGCGGGTCGCGTGCTCGCCATCGAGGGCAGCCGCCGCGACGCCTTCTGCGAAGAGACGCTCTCTTACCACCAGCTCGAAATCACCTACAGCCGCTTCGAGAAGACGCTGCGCTTCCCCTGCGCCATCGACGGCGCGCGCATCGAGCGCGACTACCGCGACGGCTTCCTCCTCATCTTCCTCCACAGCAACGAGCAGGACTGCGACGACGCGAGCAGTCAGCCGTCAGCCCTCAGCCCTCAGCCGGAGGAATGATCGATCAACCGACGAATTATCTTCCGCTTTCACGGCTTGGCTGAGAGCTGAATGCTGAATGCTGATGGCTAATTAAAATCATGGTCGAGAACCCGAACAACATCGAGACCGCCGAGACCGCCGACGCGGGCGCGACGCCGGCGGAAACTTCGGAGCCGAACGCGCCGGCGCGCGCCGTGGGCGAGCCGTTCGAGCTGGCGGTGCTGCCGCTCCTGAACACGACCCTCTTCCCGGGCACGGTCGTGCCGCTCGCCGCCGGTCGCCCGCGCTCGGTCGCGGGCGTCGAAGCCGCGCTCTCGCACCCCGAGAAACTGCTGGCGTGCTTCAGCGTCCGCTCGGACAAGGTCAACGAGCAGGAGGCTGTGCCGGAAGACCTCTACGACGTGGGCACGCTCGTCATGATCAAGCGCATGTTCCGCGGCGACGACGCGCTCCAGATCATCGTGCAGGGGACGGAGCGCGTGAAGGTGGTCGGGTGGACGCAGACCGACCCACACCTCAAGGCGCGCGTGCAGATCCTCGCGCCGCTGGAGACGGGCGACGCCGAGGAGGTCGAGGCTCTGAAGCGCAACGTGCAGACGCTCGTCGAGCACGCGCTGGCGCTGATGCCGACCGTGCCGCCGGAGGTGCGCACCGCCGTCCTCAACGCGAACGACCCCGTGCAGGTCGCCTACTTCCTCGCCTCGATCCTGAACCTCGGCACGGAGCAGGAGCAGGCGATGCTCGAAGCCAACACGGTCAATCGCCTGCTCCGCCTCGCGCACGCGCGGCTCGCCCGCGAGGTCGAGATCCTCCAGATCAGATCGCGCATCGCGACCGAGGCGCAGACGGAGATGAACAAGGCGCAGCGCGACTACATCCTGCGCCAGCAGATGAAGGCGATCCAGAAGGAGCTGGGCGACGACGAGGGCGGCGAGGCGGCGGAAGCCGAGCAGATGCGCGAGCGTTTAGCCGAGGCGGACCTGCCCGACGACGTGCGCAAGGAGGCGGAGCGCGAGCTGAAGCGCATGGAGCGCCTGCCGTCCGCCGCGCCCGACTACCACGTCATCCGCACCTACCTCGAATACGTGCTGGAGCTGCCGTGGAAGAAGTCGTCCGAGGACAACCTCGACCTGAACGCCGCGCGCGTCGTCCTGGACGAGGATCACTACGGGCTCGAAGACATCAAGGAGCGCATCCTCGAGCACCTCGCCGTCGTCAAGCTGCGCCCCGACTCGAAGTCGCCGATCCTCTGCTTCGTCGGACCGCCCGGGGTCGGCAAGACAAGCCTCGGTCGCTCCATCGCGCGCGCCCTGGGTCGCCAGTTCGAGCGCATCTCCCTGGGCGGCGTCAGAGACGAGGCGGAGCTGCGCGGCCACAGGCGCACTTACATCGGCGCGATGCCCGGTCGCATCATCCAGAGCTTGCGGCGCGCGGGCGTGAACAACCCCGTGATGATGCTCGACGAGATCGACAAGCTCGGCAACGACTACAGGGGCGACCCGGCGGCGGCTCTCCTGGAGATTCTCGATCCGCAGCAGAACAACTCTTTCCGCGATCACTACCTCGACCTGCCCTTCGACCTCTCGAAGGTCTTCTTCATCGCGACGGCGAACCAGTTGGCTCCCATCCCGGCGCCCCTGCGCGATCGCATGGAGGTCATCTCGCTCGCGGGCTACACCGATCAGGAGAAGCTGCGTATCGCGCGGCAGTACCTCGTGCCGCGGCAGATCGCCGAGAGCGGGTTGAAGCCCGAGCAGTTCTCGATCACGGACGAGGCGATCGCGCTCGTCGCGCAGCGCTACACCAGAGAGGCGGGCGTGCGCCAGTTGGAGCGCGCCGTGGGGAGCGTCGCGCGCAAAGCCGCCCTGAAGATCGCGCAGGGGCTGGCGACCGAAGTCAGGGTCGGGGCGGACGACGTGAAGGAGCTGCTCGGCGCGCCGCACTTCTACCCCGAGGAGGCGCGTAAAGAGCTGCCCGCGGGCGTGGCCACCGGCATGGCTTGGACGGAAGCCGGGGGGCAGATACTTTTCATCGAGGCGACGCTTTTGCCGGGCGGGTCGGGGCTGACGATGACGGGGCAGCTCGGCGAGGTGATGCAGGAGTCTGCGCGCGCGGCGCGATCTTACCTGTGGTCGCACGCCTCGGAGTTCGGCATCTCGCCGGAGATGTTCAAGAGTTACGGCGTGCACCTGCACGTGCCCGCGGGCGCGATCCCGAAGGACGGTCCCTCGGCGGGCGTGGCGATGACCTCCGCGCTCGCGTCGCTCTTCACGGGGCGGAGGGTGAACCACAACACGGCGATGACGGGCGAGATCACGCTCTCGGGTCTGGTCTTCCCAGTGGGCGGCATCAAGGAGAAGGTGCTCGCCGCGCACCGCGCGGGGATTCGCCGCATCATCCTGCCCGCGCAGAACGAGGGCGACGCGGAGGACATCCCCGAAGAAGTCCGCAAGGAGTTAGAGATCGTCTTCGTCACGCGCATCAGCGAGGCGCTCGACGCCGCGCTCGACAAGCTCGTCGCCAACCCGCCGCCGCCGCTCGCGCCCGACGCGGCGGCGCGCGACACTCAGGCTTCGCCGGAGCCGGAACCGCTGCGCGTGCGCGGCGTCTGACGGGCGCGCGGCGCGGCTGACTCAAAGTCTTGAAAGAAAAAATCCCCGGCGGGCTGAAGCGAGCCCGCCGGGGATTTTCATTCTCGCGGCGCGCGCCGCAGGAGGTGTCGCGCCGGGTTCGGTTGATGGCTTACGGCAGCGCCTCCATGAACACGGCGATCTTGAAGCTCCCCGTCTGCTGGATGCCGACGAGGAAACGCAGGTCGATGGACGCGCCGTTGGCGAGCGGCGTGGCGAGCGTCACCGTCCCCGCCGACATCGACGAGTTGAACCCGCCGCCGTTGGGCTGCGAGGGCGGCTGCTCCAGCGTCGTCCCCTGCACGGTAACGTTGCTCGTGCCCGATCCGCACGGCGCGCGATCGACCGTCACGACGACCGCCGTCGAGGTGCGCGGGCGCAGGTCGGCGATGCCGGACGGAGCCGGGAAGGTCGTCAGATCGACGATGCGGAACCGGAGCCGCGTGACGTTCGCGCCGGTGTTGTTGGTAAAGGTGCGGCGGATGTCCAACGTGCCGAAGGTCGAGTTGTTCGCCGGATCGCTGGTGAAGTCGCGCACGCGGTTGGGCGGCGACGACGACGCGACGCACGGGTCGAGCAGGGTCGTGGTGAACGAGGAGAAGCGATTGATCGGCGACGAGAGGTTTTCGGGAGCGGGCGCGCCGAGACGCTGACCCGCGCCCGCCGAGGTGCCGTTGGTGTCGACGAAGATGAAATCGGCGGCGTTGTTGTTCGTGTCCCCCGGCGTGTTCCTGGAGCACGGCAGGAAGGTCGTGATCGAGCCGCTGTTGCCGCAGTTGTCGCGGTAGAAGGAGTAGTCGATGGAGAAGGGGGTGAGGGCCGGGTAGCCCGTGCCTTCCTTGTAGAGCGTGTCCGCCTCGGAGGTCGAGCCCACGGCGTCGAGCCGGTTGGCGAGCGTGAAGTTCGCCGCGACCGACGTGTTGAAGATGGCGATGCCGGCGTTGTCCGGGATGTCGGTGGTGTAGGTGGCGTCGCCCGTCGCGGTCGTGCCGTTCCCGGCGGGGTACGAGGCGAGCGAGTAGCCGACCGAGTTGACGCACAGGTAGTGCCCCCTGTTCGGGATGACGGTGCCGTTCGGGATGACGCAGCGCGCCACGCCATTAGAGGCGGCGACGGCGTAGCCCGTCCCGCCGCCGGCGACGGTGTGATCCGCGCCCGAGGCGTTGTAGATTTCGATGAACTCGTCGTTGGCGCCGTTGGGCCCGCGCACGCGGAACTCGCTGATGATCAACTCCCCGGCGGAGACGGAGACTGACTCGATTTTTGAGGAGGATGGCGACGGTATGACTTTCCGCTGGGCGATGGGCGTCTTCAACTTCGCCGCGCCGCCGGAGCCAAAATCTTGAGCCGCGGCGTGCCGCGCGGCGGCGACGAGGCAGAGGAGGAGCATGACTGAGAGCAAACGTCTGACAGAGAGGGGACTCATTTCACTAATTCTCCTTCGGCGTAAAACTGTCGCCGCTTAATTCGGGACGACGTGATGGGCGATGGTCAGCAAGAGGGCTTAAGGGCAAGTCTGCAAATTTGGGTACGTCCTTACGACCGCCGCAATTTACCACACGCCCCGCGAGCCGACAAGGGAGTTGGGCAAGCTGGTCGGTCGGAGAGCCGGAAGGGCTTGGGGAAGGGACGGTGCAAGGTCTGACACGGGAGGCATTAGATTTAAGCGCGGCTCGATATTCAGCATGGTCGTCTCCCCCACGATGTCGCAGCACGCGCCCCGCGTGCTCGCATCCGGGCGGTGATCAGTTATCATCGGAGGAAAATTCTAACGGCGCGGGGGAGAGAGATGGCGAACAGGAAAGCACAGGGCAAGGCGGGCATCGCCGCAGAGAGGCGCGGGCAGCAGATGGGCGACGCGCGCAGCACGAACGCCCCAGCCAAACAGGAGCAGGCGGAGGAGCAGACGCCCGCCCTGCGCGGACGCCGCAAGGGCGCTAACATGTTCGACGCCGACGACTCCGCGCAAGCCGCCGGCTCGAACGCCGCGCGCCCGCGCTCCAACTCCCCCTCGGTCCCCGCCGCCGTTCCCACCGACACGAAACTCGGCGAGCCCGGCGGC
Source organism: Acidobacteriota bacterium (assembly GCA_020200235.1). GTDB lineage: Bacteria > Acidobacteriota > Blastocatellia > Pyrinomonadales > Pyrinomonadaceae > JAIVGV01. The sequence goes on from JAIVJC010000060.1 coordinate 8,977, forward strand.
GAGAAAGTTTTCAAACAGAGACAGGCGAAGAAGAGCAAGGCAGGGTGACGCTCAAACTAATTTGAAGTTTGCCTCTATCGCGGCGCGTGCCATGCCAGCATACTCGGCTGAATCTTCTACTGCTCTGGCGAGAAAGTTTTGGGCATCGATGCTCTCAGGGATTAGTGGCGGGTCTCTTCGGGCTAGTGTGTAGAGTAGCCGCAGCTTGTCGTAATGATCGAAACGTTTATCGTTCAGCTTCTGCCGGTCAAGTCCTAAACCTCTGATCGTCGCCCCACCTCTTGGATTACCGTCCCGAGCAAACGGCACTTCTCCTCTGAAAGAAATAAACAGTTCCGGATCGTCTATTGAAGGATCGATGAAGAGCGGCTGTTCGAGGTCAAGGTCGTCTTTGTGTGAGGTCGCACGCGCGGAAGGATCAACAAGTGGAAATAGATTTTTCTTGAACTGCTGATTGCAGAGTTGGCAGGACAGAAAGAGGTTGCCCCATTCGTAAGCCAGCCAGTAGTAGCCGGGCTTGTGGAGCGCATCGCCGTCGTCTTGACGGTAGGCTGCTTTGGGTCGGAAGTGTTCCACATCGCCGTAGGCGATGTGCGTGATCTTCGACTCGCAGAGGAAGCACTTGTCGTGCTGAGCCCGGATCAGCGACTGCTTGATCGTGTTGTGTCCGTAGATTTTCGAGTTGAAGCTGAAACTTCTCCGCCCCGCTCTGTAATCGGCGGCGAAGCGCGTGAAAGACGCGCAGTCGGCGCGTCTCTTCTTTTTGCCTCTGGTTGTGAGGACGGCGGGGGCTTGCCGAGGCTTAGTCACCCGAATCATGTGAGGTGTCGCGTCCTTCTTTCTTCAGGCGTTGGGCGGCGCGGCGGATGATGTCCATCGCCTCCATGTCTTCTGGCGTCTCCCCGGTGGGGAGCGCGCCGATCTCTTCTTCCAGCTCCGCAAGCCGTGCGCGATCTTTCTTCGTGAGGCGACTCTTGGAAAGTAGCTTGGCGCGCTCTTCGAGCAGCGGGTCGAGTTGCGGCGGGCGGGCGCTCTCTAAACCGAACAGGTCACTCGTCAAGATTTGATCGACGCGCCAGCCGTGGATCGCCTTCACGTCGTTCTCGATGACGACGTGATCGCCGACGCGCTTCAAGAGGACGATGTTGGCGTCAGTCGCGGCCTGCACAACGAGCGGGCTGTGCGCGGTGGCGATGAACTGCGTGTTCGGGAAACGCTCGCTCAGGTAGCCCATCAGCGTGCGCTGCCACTTCGGGTGCAGGTGCAGATCGATCTCGTCAAC
>JAIVJC010000002.1 GCA_020200235.1 Acidobacteriota bacterium
GCGTCGGGATCATCGTCGCCACGCCGGGTCGCCTGCTCGATCTGGTCGAGCGCGGCTGGGTCGATCTCTCTCACATCGAAGTTTTAGTGCTCGACGAAGCCGACCGGATGCTCGACATGGGCTTCCTGCCGCAGATCAGCCGCGTCCTCGCCATGCTCCCGCGGGAGCGGCAGACGCTCCTGTTCTCGGCGACGATGTCGGCGCCCATCGAGAAGCTCGCGCGCTCGACCATGCGCTCGCCGAAGCTCGTCGAGGTGAGCCCGCGCGGCCGCGCGGCGATCACGGTCGAGCAGAAGGCGTACCCCGTCGCGAGCGAGTCGAAGACGGCTCTGCTGCTCGATCTCCTGGAGAGAGAGCGCGAGAGCGATAACTTCGAGCGCGTGCTCGTCTTCACGCGCACGCGCCGCGCCGCCGAGCGGCTCTCGCACATCCTCGAGGCGCGCGAGCACAAGGTCAACCGCATCCACGCCGACCGCACGCAGCCCCAGCGCGAAGCCGCCCTGCGCGGGTTCAAGGAGGGCAGGACGCGGGTGCTGGTCGCGACCGACATCGCCGCGCGCGGCATCGACGTCGACTCCGTCTCGCACGTCATCAACTACGACGTGCCGGAGCAGCCGGAGGACTACATCCACCGCATCGGTCGCACGGGTAGAGCCGGCAAAGGCGGGCGGGCGATCACTTTGGTGACGCCGGTCGAGGAGCTGTCGATGCGCGCCATCGAGCGGCTGACTGGTCAGGCGGTCGAGCGCGTGGTGATGCCGGGCTTCGGGGGCATGACCCTCGGCTCGCCTTCGAACGCGACGAAGCCGATCCGCGCGCTCAAGCGCACGGGCTCGTCGAGCCGGCGCTCCTTCAAGCCCCGGCGCGCGAGCAGGTAACTTTTCAAGCGGGTAACGGACAATAAGCAGGAGGGCAATTCGTGGAGAAGCTGGAGAAGCAGACGTACACGGTCGGCGAGCGCGTGGAGAAGTTCTGCGCGCCGTGCGGCGAGGAGCGGGGGCACGTGGTGGCTTCGATCACCAAGCGCGGTCAGATCGCGCGCGTCAGTTGCCCGCAGTGCGGCACGCGCAGCACTTTCAAGAACGGCGACGCGGGCGTGCGCCGCTCGCCGGCGAAGGCGGGCGCGCCCTACGACCGCGCGCGCACCTACCGCGCCGGTCAGTCGCTCACCCACCCCGTCTTCGGCGAGGGCGAGGTGACGGCGGTCATCGAGCCGCAGAAGATCGACGTGCTCTTCCCGGACAGGATGCGCCGGCTCATCCACGCGCGACCGCAGCAGGGGTAAGACCCTTCGCGGTCGGCGCGTAATTTTCCGAACGACGATGCAGCAGACGAGAGCGTCGGCAGCGGCGGGCAACACGGGGATCAACTGGAACACGCTGATCTTCATGCTGCTCTTCCACGCCGGGGCTCTCGAAGGCGGTCGAATACTTCCTCGCGCTCTGCGGCACGCTCGCGCTCGAAGGCAGCCCCGCCCACTGGGTCGTCACCCACCGCATTCACCACGCGCACGCCGACGCGGAGGGCGACCCGCACACGCCGCGCGACGGCGGCTGGTGGGCGCACGTCGGCTGGATCCTGGTCGGCACGGCGCAGCAGCACGACCGCGCCACGCTCGAACGCTACGCGCCCGATCTGATGAAGGACGGCTTCTACCGCCGGCTGCTGAGCTGGTGGTTTCTGCCGCTCGTCGCGACGGGCGTCGTGCTGGGCGTCGTCGGCGGCGCCGGCTGGGTGATGTGGGGCGTCTTCCTGCGCGTCACGCTCGGGCTGCACGCGACGTGGCTCGTCAACTCGGCGACGCACATGTGGGGCACGCAGCGTTTCGCCACGCGCGACGACTCGCGCAACAACTGGTGGGTCGCGCTCCTCACCTTCGGCGAGGGCTGGCACAACAACCACCACGCGCACCCGCGCTCGGCGCGCCACGGCCTGCGCTGGTACGAGGTCGACGTGAACTGGTGGGGCATCCGCGCGCTCGAACTCCTCGGCGTCGCGCGCTCCGTCAAACTCGCGCGCACGCCGCGGGACGCAGCCGACTGAGCCACGCCTCACACCTCACGCCGGCTTGCAAATCAAAGAGCCCCGCGAGGCGCGCCTCGCGGGGCTCTCAACTTTTCGGATGTCGGAACCGCTCCGGTCTTCACTGCCTCGCGCCGGTCGAATCGTAGTCGCGGTATTTGACGCGGATGCGGACGCGCACGACCGCGCCGCTCTTGAGCTCCAGCTCGTCGTCGGCGAAGACGGTCGAGGGCAGCCAGCTGCGCCCGTCGTGCTCGCGGTAGTAGTCGAAGGTGGGGAAGACTTCTTCGAGGACGAAGAGCTGGATGGTGTTGAGATCGTCGATGTCGGTCTGCGACGGCGCGAGTCCCGGCACGGGCATTTTGATGACGCGCTCGCGCATCACGCCCTGCGGGTCGAAGGAGATGCGCGAGCGGCGGAAGTATTCGCCCGTCACCTGCCGGCCCATCCCGATGCTCTGGATGATCGCCTCGCGCTCGAAGCTGTAGCCCGCGAACGCGCGCTGGAACGCCGTCTCCTTGGCGACGAGCTGCGCGACGATGCGCGCCTCGTCCGTGCCCGCGGGCGCGGGCTTGACGGGCGGCTCCTGCGCCTGCGCAGCCGCGACCGCGGAAGAAAAGACGACGGCGCACAGGGTCGCCGCGAGGAATCGAAGCAGGCAGTTACGTCTCATAAACCTTCGAGTGTCTTTGTTCAGCTTTGGAGTCCCGCGGGGAGAGCTCGGACGACCCTCCGGGGAAGATTTAAGATGCGCCGCGCCGACGGGCTGTTGCCACTCATTCCGCGAATCGCACTTCGACGCGGCGGGGGATGATGCCGCGCTCCGCGCCCTCGTCGAGCAGCCGCTGGACGGCTTCGCGCCCGCGGTCGGTGTAGTCGAGCGTCAGCTCGTTGACCCACATCCCGACGAACTTGTCAGCCGTCCTCACGTCCATGTCGCGCGCGAACTGCATGGCGTAACGAAGCGCGTCGGCGCGGTGGTCGAGCGAGTAGCGGATGCTCGCGCGCAGTGCTTCGGAGACGCGGCGCATCAGGTCTCCGCCGAGGTCGCGGCGGATGACGTTGCCGCCCATCGGCAGCGGCAAGCCCGTGCGCGCGTGCCACCACTCGCCGAGGTCCAGGACTTTGTGCAGCCCCAGCTCCTGATAAAAAAGCTGACCCTCGTGAATGAGGAGCCCCGCGTCGGCTCTGCCCTCGCGGACGTGATCGATGATCTTGTCGAAGGGGACGACCTCGTACTCGAAGTCGGCGCAGAAAATCCTGAGCGCGAGGAAGGCGCTCGTCAGTTTCCCGGGCACGGCGACTTTCAGGCGCGACATCTCCTCCGGCAACGCCCGAGCGCGCGAGACGACGATGGGACCGTAGTTGTCGCCGATGCTTGCCCCGTGCGGCAGCAGCGCGTACTTGTCCGCGATGTAGGCGTAGGCGTGGAAGCTCACCGCCGTCACGTCGTAGACGCCGCGCATCGCCTTCTCGTTCAGCGTCTGGATGTCTTCGAGGACGTGCTCGAACCGCAGGCTCCCGGTGTCGAGCTTGTTCGTCGCGAGCCCGTAGAACATGAAGGCGTCGTCCGAGTCGGGAGAGTGCGCGACGGTGATGGTGCGTGTGGTCATAAAATGTCCGTTGTCCGTTGTCCGTTGTCCGTTGTCAGTTGTTTAGTGGTCGCGAGTCCGAGTCCTTAATTTGAGCTGCCGATGGAAACTGTGCGACGGACAACGGACAACTAACAACTGACTACGGACAACTGACCACTAGCCGGCTCATCACGCGAGCCGACCGTAATAAACTTTCGCGTCGTACTCGACGCGGACGCGATCCTGCCGCTGGTGCGCGTCGAAGAGTTGGCGCAACGCCGCAAGCATCGGCTCGAACTTCGGGTGCCCTGCGAGCGGCACGTAGGAAGACGAGAGGAGGCGACCGCGCAAGCCGGAGAAGTCGAACGACTGGAAGTTGTCGAAGGACGCAGACCCGAACCCTCCCGCGAAGAACTCGGCGATCTGATCCTCCGACGCCTGCTCGCAGTTGACCTGCGCGTAGTCTGTGCCGAACTCGCGCAAGAGTTTTTCGTAGTCGCGCAGAAACGGGGTCGAGTCCGTGCGCCTCATGTTCCAGACGAGCACGACCCACCCGCCGGGCTTCAGGATGCGCCGGAACTCCGCGCGCGCCCCTTCGGCGTCGAACCAGTGGAACGCCTGCGCCGCCGCGACGAAATCGACGCTCGCAGGTTCGAGCGTCGTCGCCTCCGCCGTGCCTTTGACGCTGCGGAACTCGGCGAAACTTTTCAGACGCGACTCCGCCGCCGCCCTCATCGCGTCGTTCGGCTCGACGCCGGCGACCCGGCAGCCCGCCTCCAACAGCAGCCCCGACAGAATCCCCGTGCCCGAGCCGACGTCGGCAACGAGCGCGCCGGGCGCGAGCCCCAGCTCGTCGCGCAGGAACTCGATCACCTCCGCCGGGTAGCCCGGTCTGTACGCGACGTAGTTCGCGACGCGGTCGTTGAACCGCGCCGCCGTCTCGACCTCGCTCACCATTTCTCTGCCCGTCCCGACGTGAACCAGAAGACGATCACCCCCACGGAGGTGAAGACGAGACCGATGAAGCCGAGCAGCCCCGGCACGAAGTAGAGCCGGAAGGGCGAGGCGAGCCGCGCGCGGCTGTGATCCCGGTAGTGGTAGAGCACCTCGACCTGCTGCCCCACGTCGTAGCCGCGCGGGCGGCTGTAGATCGAATCAGTGAACTGCACATCGTCGCCGCTCTGCGACGTGAAGGTGACGACGGGCGCGTAAGTCGTCCCGCCGTCGCCTGCGCTCTCTTCGAAGCCGACGACCTGCCCCTGCGCTCTCAGCGACTCCGCCACGAAGCGCCTCGTCCTCGTCAGGACGAACACCGCGATGAGCAATAGCAGCGCCCCGACGCCCGAGAAGATCAGCGGTAAGAGGAATGTCTCACTCATCGGCGGAAGGCGGGCGCCGCGCGCCGCTCAGGCGGCGGACAGTTCCGCGACCGGGTGGTAGAGCGTGTCTCGCTCGACCGCGTCGAAGCCGGCGTCTCGGATGAGCGCGGCGATCTCCTGCTTGCTCATCTTCACTTCATTGTTCGACTCGACCGAGTAGCTTTGGGTAAGCTCGCCGCCTTCGGTGATCGTGCCGTCGAGATCGTTCGCGCCGTAGTGGAGCGCGACCTGCGCGAGCCGCTTGCCGAGCATCACCCAGTAGGCTTTGACGTGCGGGAAGTTGTCGAGCAGGAGGCGCGAGACCGCCATCGTCTTCAGGGAATCCACTCCGCTCGGACCGGGGCAGTGCGAGAGCTTCGTGCCCGGCGGGTAGAAGGCGAGCGGGATGAAGCACTGGAAGCCGCCCGATAAGTCCTGCTGCTCGCGCAGCCGGACGAGGTGATCGACGCGATCCTCGACGGATTCGACGTGACCGTAGAGCATCGTCGCGTTCGTCTTGAGGCCCGCGGCGTGGACTTTCCCGGCGAGCGAGAGCCAGCGCGCGGCGTCCGTCTTGTGCGCGCAGATCGAGGAGCGCGTGGGCTCGCGGAAAATCTCCGCGCCGCCGCCGGGGCACGAGTCCAAGCCAGCGTCCTTCAGCCGCGTGATCACGTCCTCGTCCGACATCTTGTAGAAGCCCGCCATGTGATCGAGCTCGACCATCGTGAACGCCTTCAGGTGCAGGGCGGGGAAGGTGCGCTTCAGACTCGACAGCAGATCGGTGTAATAGCTGAACGGCAGCTTCGTGTTCAGACCGCCGACGATGTGCAGCTCGGTCGCGCCCTCCGCAACCGCCTCGCCCGCGATCTTCAAAGCCTCCTCGACGTTGTGCGTGTAGGCGTCGGGCTGGCGCGGCGTGCGGTAGAAGCCGCAGAACTTGCAGTCGGCGTAGCAGACGTTCGTGTAGTTGAAGTGGCGGTTGACGTTGAAGTAGGTCGTGCGGCCGTGCAGACGACGGCGCACCGTGTCGGCGAGCTTGCCGAGCGCCGGCAAATCTTCGGTCGCGAAGAGCGCGAGCCCGTCGTCGAACGAGAGCCGTTCGCCCGCCCCGACGCGCGGGGCGATCCGGTTGAGGTTCGTGTCGTGTGAAAATTGCATCGCGTAAGATTCCGAGTCCGAAAATTCAAATCTCAAACTTGATCGAGAGCCCGCCACGCTACCGTCCCAGCAGCGCGGCGCCGCCGAAGGTGACGAGGAGGATGACGCTGACGAAGGCGTTCGTCGTGAAGAACGCGGCGTTCAGCCTCGACAGGTCGTCGGCGCGCACGAGCGAGTGCTGGTAGACGAGGAGCGCGCCCGTCGCCGCGACCCCGGCGAGCGCGAGCCAGCCCAAGCCGACCGTCGAGTATAACCCGACGAGCGCGACGAACGCCCCCGCGTGGAGCGCGCGCGCGACCCACAGGGCTCGCGCGACGCCGACGCGCGCCGGGACGGAGCGCAGACCCGCCTTGCGGTCGAAGTCGAAATCCTGGCAGGCGTAGAGCACGTCGAACCCTGCGGTCCAGAGCAGCACGACGAGCGAGAGCAGGAGCGGCACGGGGCTGTCGATGGCGCCGCGCACGGCGACCCACGCCCCCGTCGGCGCGATCGACAGGCACCAGCCGAGCGCGAGGTGCGAGAGCGACGTGAAACGCTTCGTGTACGAGTAGAGCAGAACGGAGAAGAGCGCGACGGGCGAGAGCAGGAGCGTCAGCCGGTTGAGCATCGCCGAGGCGAGGAAGAAGAGCGCGGCGGAGAGGATCGTGAACGCCCAGGCGAAGCGCAGCGAGAGCAGCCCGGCGGGGATGGCGCGCGCGCTGGTGCGCGGGTTGGCGGCGTCGATGTGCCGGTCGGCGATGCGGTTGAAGGTCATCGCGGCGGAGCGCGCGCCGACCATCGCCGCCGTGATCCAGGCGAGCTGCCAGACGGAAGGCACGCCGCGCGCCGCCAGCACAGTGCCGAGCAGCGCGAAGGGCAGCGCGAAGAGCGTGTGCTCGATCTTGATCATGTCGAGCGTCGTGCGGACGCTCTCGGTGACGGTGGACATCCTGTTTGAAATATTCGTCGTCGCGTCTTTCACCGACTGAAAGCCGCGCGCGTCAGACGTGCATCGCGGGCGCGCCGCGCCACTCGTGCGCGACGTCGCGCATGATGAGCGCGTGATCGAACTCGACGCTCCCACGCGGGAACTTCGACTCGTCGGCGAAGTAGCTCGAATAAACTTTGTCGAGCGCGAGCGGCTCGACGCGCCACCCCCTCGTCGCCAGCTCGATGCCGTCGAGCCGCCCCGCCTCGCTCGTCACGGAGTAGCCGAGCGAGCCCGCCTCGAAGAACGCCGACGCCTCGGCGAGCGTCCCGAAGATCGAAGTCGGCGGCAGCGACTCCGCGATGCGACCCGCGATCTCGACCGAGATCGTCGAGTCGCGTGACCGCACCGAGATATGGATCGACTTTTCGTCGTCGCCGACGGCGAAGGAGGCGAGGTGCTGCTCGCCGGGGAAGAGCCGCCCGCCGGCGAGGTGGTTGAGTCGCGAGCCGGTGTCGCGCCGGGGGATGTAGACGCCCTCGCGTGCCGCGCCGTCGTCGTCCACCCAGCGGACGGCGACGCGGTGCGCCACGTTCTCGCTGCTCACCCCGACGGCGCGCGGCAGCGTCTTCGGGCGTACCTCTTCCAGACGGATGAGGCAAATCCCGGCGACGGCGTATCCCGCGTGCAGTTTCGGCGCGAAGCGCGCGGGGAGTTGCCGCCGCATCACTTCAGCGTCGACGCGGAAGTTAACGAGGACGCGCCTGCGTATCACGCCCTCCACGACCGGCAAGCTCATCATCCCGAATCTCACGACGTGCCCTCCCACCGTTACGTTCAAAGCAAAACGCGCGCCGCGAAGGATGGCGTGGAAAAGGGCGGACGGCGCTCCACCCGTTCGCACTTTGCCACCGCCGCGCGCGCCGCGTGGCAATGTGCCAGAGGCGCGGCGGCTCAGACGATCTGCGCGTCGAGTTTCTCCATCCAGCCGAGCGGCGAGCCGGCGAGATCGCGGAAGCCGAAGCGGCGGTATAGTTCCTGCGCGTCGCGCGTGGCGAGGAGCCACCTTCGCACGCCTCGGAGTTGCGGGTGCGCCAGGATCGTCTCGACGAGCCAAAGCCCCAAGCCCCGACCGCGCACAGAGTCGAGCACGAACACGTCAGCCAGCCACGCGAAGGTCGCGTAGTCCGTCACGACGCGCGCGAAGCCGACCTGCGCGCCGTCTCTGTAGAGACCGAAGGGGAGCGAGTTCGCGACCGAGCGCTCGACGCGCTCGCGGCTGCGCCCCTGAGCCCAATAGCTCTCGCCGCTCAGGAAGGCGTAAACCACTTCGAGGTCGAGCCGCGCCGGGTCGCAGCTGATGGTGTACTCGCCTTTCGTCCACTCGTCGCTCATAGCTCAAAGCCGTGACAGGTAAACGGTGACAGGTGACAGGCAAAACCTGATGCGAGTTCCACCGCGGTTTCAAGCCCCTTGCTAGTCACTCGTTACTCGTTACTGTTCTTGCTTGTCACCTGTCACCTGTCACTCGTCACGGCGTTTCTTCCTTCCAGGCGGTCGCGCGCGTGTGCGGGACGTTGAACTGATCGAGGATGCGGAAGACGAGGTGATCGACCATCTCCGTGATCGTCTGCGGGCGGTGGTAGAACGCCGGGCTCGCCGGAAGTATGCGCGCGCCCGCGCGGGAGAGGCGCAGCATGTTCTCGAGATGGATCGCGTTATACGGCGACTCGCGCGGGACGACGACGAGCCTGCGCCCCTCCTTCAACGTCACGTCCGCCGCGCGGTGGATGAGGTTCGTGCCCGCGCCCGAGGCGATCGCGCCGAGCGTGCCCATCGAGCAGGGCACGACGATCATCCCGGCTTGCGGGTGCGAGCCCGAGGCGGGCACCGCCGCCATGTTGTCCAGCCGGTGCCAGCGCACGAGCTTCGAGTCGGCTGGCAAGCCCAGCCACTCGTTCAGCGCGCCCGCGTCGCCCTCGCGCAGCGCCGCGCCCAGCTCGACCCGCGCGACGACGAGCGCCGACTGCGAAGTGATCAGATTCACGCGCTCGACCTCGCCGCTCGCCGCGAGTTGGACGAGCGTGCGCTGCGCGTAGATCGAACCAGATGCGCCCGTGACTGCGACTGTCAACTCCATGTGGGTTAAACGTCCGGCGGAAATATACGGTGTGCCCTCAGCGTGCGCAAGGCGACTTAAGACGAGCTTCGCATGTTAGAATCCCACACACCTATCGGCGGCTGGTCAAACGGAGAGCAGCGTGAGAGAAGGCGGGTCCAGCCATGATTTTAACGTTGACGGGGGGTTACTAATAGCCACCGCCGCAGGGGTTCTCCTCTGTTCCGTAATAACGATCGCCGGCATTTCCCCCGTCGGATTCTTCGGGCTGCTGATCGCACTCGTACCTAGCTCTTTGCCATACCTGATCGTCTTCACTGTCGGGAGGCGGCTCCCTTCAGGAAGACTCAAAATTGCGGCGGGCGGCGGGCTGTTACTCTACCTGGCGATAGATTTAATAGTATGCTACGGGGCATTCTTTAACTCAACATCTTCAACTGCCGGGGTCGCAGTAATGTTAGTACTGTTATCTTCCATGCTGATAATTCCGGCTGGAGCGGCAATCACTTACCTCCTACTTCTCCTCGTGGGCGTCGGCAAAGAGTAAGAATGAACTTACGTGAAATCGAACAACTGCTGCGCGCGCACAAGTCGGGCTCGCTCGGCACGCATGATGCCGCGCGGCGGCTCTCGAACCTCCACTTCGAGGAGACGCCGAGCGCGCGCGTCGATCACGCGCGGGCGGCGCGCCAGGGCTTTCCGGAAGTCGTCTTCGGTCAGGGGAAGACGCGCGCGCAGGTCTGCGAGATCGTCGAGAAGTTGGTCGAGCGCGCGCCGAACGTGCTGGTGACGCGCACGGACGCGGCGACCTTCGGCGAGGTGCGCAACATCTGCACGGACGCCGAGTGGCACGAGTCGGCGCGCCTCATACGCATCCGCCGCGACCGCGAGGAGCGCGGCGCCGGCGAGATCGGCGTCGTCACGGCGGGGACGAGCGACATCCCCGTCGCCGAGGAAGCCGCGCTCACGGCGGAGGCGATGGGCAACCGCGTCGCGCGCATCTGGGACGCGGGCGTCGCCGGGATTCACAGGATACTCGCCGAGCGCGAGCGTCTGAGGGAGTTCCGCGTCGTCGTCGTCGCCGCGGGGATGGAGGGCGCGCTCCCGAGCGTCGTCGGCGGGCTCGTCGGCGTCCCCGTCATCGCCGTGCCGACGAGCGTCGGCTACGGCGCGTCGTTCAATGGTCTCGCGGCTCTCCTGGGGATGCTCAACTCCTGCGCGTCGAACGTCACGGTCGTCAACATCGACAACGGCTTCGGCGCGGGCTTCGTCGCGAGCCTCATCAACCGCAAGCACGAAGTGATGAGTCATGAGTGATGAGTCATGAGTAGAAAGACATTGCCGCAGCGCGGGCGACTCATCACACATCACTCATTACTCATCACTCTCGCCGTCGCGCTAGCGGTGGCGAGCGGCGGTTGCGGCGCGCGGCGCACGCCCGACCTCGCGCGCATCTTCGAGGGCGCGCGCGCGCGCCGGGGCAAGCCGCCGCTCATCATCATCCCCGGCATCCTCGGCTCGCAGCTCCGCAACAAGACCACGCGTGAGATCGTCTGGCCCTCCGCCATCCGCTCCGACGTCGACGGCTTGAGCCTGCCGACGACGCCCGTGCTCGAGAATAACCGCGACGACTTGGTCGCCGACGGGATCGTCACCACCGCGCGGCTCGTCCCGAAGCTCGAACGCTTCTCGCCCGAAGTCCTCGTCTACCGCGAGCTGATCGGCGCGCTCCGGACTTACGGCGGCTACCGCGAGGGCAGCTGGGAGAACCCCCTGCCGGGCGACGACGCCGACACCTTCTTCGTCTTCCCCTACGACTGGCGGCGCGACAACGTCGAGACGGCGCGACTGCTCATCGAGAAGATCGAGGCGCTGAAACTCAAACTCGGCAAGCCCGATCTTCACTTCAATATCATCGCGCACTCGATGGGCGGCCTCGTCGCGCGCTACGCCGCCGCCTACGGGGCGAGCGATCTGCCGCCCGCGGGCGTCCAGCCTCAGCCGAGTTGGGCGGGCGCGGCGCACGTCGGCAAGATTTTCATGATCGGGACGCCGAACGAGGGGTCGGCTGAGGCGCTCGTCACGCTGCTCGAAGGCTACTCCGTCACCGAAGGCTTGCGCCGCCGCGTCCGCCTGCTGAATAAACTCTCGCGCGAGGACGCCATCACCGCGCCCGCCATCTTCCAGCTGCTCCCGCACGACGGCGGCGTGCGCTTCCTCGACGAGGACTTGAAAGAGATCAAGGTCGATCTCTACAGCCCGGCGACGTGGCGCGAGTACGGCTGGTCGCCACTCGACGATCCGGAGTTCCTGAAGCGCCACGCTACGGGTCGCTGGCGCGACGAGAAGGCGAGCGCCAAGCCCGGCTCGCTCGACGAGCTGGAAAAATATTTCGCCGCCGTCCTCGACCGCGCGCGCCGCTTCCACGACGCGCTCGACGCCGCCGCGCCGGACCCCGCGCGACCGGTCGGCCTCTTCGCCTTCGGCGGCGACTGCGAGGAGACCCTCTCCGCGCCCGTCCTCCGGCGCGATCCCAAAACCAACCGCTGGCAGACGATCACGCAGCCCCACCCCTTCCGCAACTCGGCGGGCAGGGAGTGGAAGCGCAAGGAGGTCGAGCGCGCGATGTACGAGCCCGGCGACGGCCGCGTCACGCGCCGCTCGCTCCTCGGCGAGGCGCACGTCCCGCCGCGCCGAAGCCCCCTCTTCAACAGCCCCTTCCCCCTCACCTATGCCGTCTTCGCCTGCGACCTCCACAGCGACCTGCAAACTAACAAGACCATCCAGGACAACGCGCTCACGCTGCTCCTCGGCGAGCTGATGAACTGATCGCGATCCGGAATCCACACCGGACAGCGCCGCAAAAAAACGCGTGCCCGCCGCCGCCCGCCGGTGCTAGACTCTGCCCTCATCACGGCGGCGCGCGAACCGCGCGCGGCTTGAACGCCGGATCAAACTCTCAGACTTTGTTAGATCAATCGGGACGGATAACGCCGGGGGCGATCTCCCATGAGGAACAGAAGCGCTCGCGTCACCCTCATGATTGCGGTGCTGGCGATGTCGGTCGCCGCCGCCGCGGCGCAGTCGCACGCCGTACGGACGCTGCGCGGGCACACGGAACTGGTCGGCGATCTCTGCTTCACGCGCGACGGGCGCACCGTCGTCAGCGCGGGCGAGGACGCGACGGTGAGGCTGTGGGACGCGCGCACCGGCAGGCTGCTCAGGACGCTGCGCGGCGTCGAGGACGTCATCACTTCGCTCGCCGTCTCGCCCGACGGGCGCACGGTCGTCGCCGGGACTTACGACGTGCTGGTGCTGTGGGACGCGCGCACGGGCAGGCGGCGCGCGACGATCAAAACGGGGCACAACTGGGCGCGCTCGCTCGCCTACTCGCCCGACGGTCGGCAACTGGCGAGCGGGAACGAGGACGAGACCGTCACGCTCTGGGACGCCGCGAAGTGGAAGCCCGCGCGGACGCTCTCGGGTCACGAGGGCTTCGTCAACGCCGTCGCCTACTCGGCGGACGGCAGCGTGATCGCAACGGGGAGCGACGACCGCGCCGTCAAGCTCTGGGATTCTCAGGCGGGCGTGTTGAAGTCAACGCTCGGCGGGCACGGAGAGCAGGTGCAGGCGGTCGCCTTCGCGCCCGACGGCAAGACTATCGCCAGCGCAGACTCCGACGGCACGCTCATCGTCTGGGGCGCGCAGAACGGGCGGGCGCGACACACCTTCAAGGCGCACGAGGAAGAAGCGCGCGCCCTCGCCTACTCGCCCGACGGACAGAAGCTCGCGAGCGCCGGTCGCGACGGCTTGGTCAAGCTCTGGGACGCGCGCACGGGGCGGCTGCTGCGCGCGTTCAAGGCGCACCGCGGCGCAGTCCACGCCGCGCGCTTCTCGCCCGACGGGCGCACGCTCGCCACGGGTGGCGACGACAACACGGTGAAGCTGTGGCGAATGAAATAGATCGGGGGCAGCCCGATCGCGCTGCCCCCGATCTATTTTAAGGTGAGTCGCCCGCTTACCGCCCCGCGAGCGCGAGCTGCTGCACGCGCGCGACGACTTCGTCGAGCTTCACGTCCGCCGACTCTTTCTTCGCGCGGTCGAAGAGCTCGACCGTCGAGTCCGTGATCTTCTTGCCGACGGTGACGCGGAAGGGGATGCCGATGAGGTCTGCGTCCTTAAACTTGACGCCCGCGCGCTCGTCGCGGTCGTCCAAGAGCACGTCGAGCCCGGCGGCTTGCAACTCTCGATAAAGTTTCTCGCCCGCGTCCTTCAGCTCCTGCTGCTTCATGTTGGTGACGGTGACGACCACGTCGAAGGGCGCGATCGCGGGCGTCCAGACGATGCCGTCCGCGTCGTGGTGCAATTCGATCGCCGCCGCCATGATGCGCTCGACGCCGATGCCGTAGCTGCCCATCACGATGGGCACTTCCTTGCCGTTCTGATCGAGCACGTTCGCGCCCATCGAGACGGAATACTTCGTGCCGAGCTTGAAGATGTGCCCGACTTCGAGCGCCTTCGCCACGTCGAGCGTCCCCGCCTCGCAGACGGGGCAGCGCTCGCCCGACGCGACCATGCGGAGGTCTGTCCACTGATCGACTTCGATGTCGCGCCCGATGTCCACGCCGCGCAGGTGGTGGTCGTCCTTGTTCGCGCCGGTCGTCATGTCGGTGCGACCCCGGAGCGCGTTGTCGGCGACGATGCGGAGATCGCGACCAGCCGCCTTCGCCTTCTGCTTCACGCCGACGCCGCCGAGGCTGCCCGCCGCCGCGCCCATCAGGTCGCGAATCTCTTCCGGGTGCGCGGGTCGCACCTCGGTCGCGCCGAGCGCGTCGGCGAGCTTCGTCTCGTGCAGTTGCTGATCGCCGCGCAGGAGCGCGATGACGGGCTGCTCCTCGCCCGCTTCCGTTTTGGCGACGTAGACGAGCGACTTGATCTGCCGGGAGGCAACCGCGCCGCCGGGGAAGTTGATCAGGTCTTCGATGGTGCGAACATTCGGCGTCGGGAACTCTTCGGGCGCGCTCAACGCGGAAGGCTCGTCCGCGATCGCGTCCAGTTTCGAAGTCGCCTTCTCAAGGTTCGCCGCGTAGCCGCAACTCTCGCACGTCGCGATCAAATCCTCGCCCGCGTCCGTCTTGACCATGAACTCGTTTGAAGCGGAGCCGCCCATCGCGCCCGAAGAGGCTTCGACCATCGAGAACTTCAAGCCGCAGCGCGTGAAGATGCGGACGTAAGCCGCGCGCTGATCCTCGAACGACTTGTCGAGTCCCGCCTGATCAACGTCGAACGAGTAGGCGTCCTTCATGATGAACTGCCGGACGCGCAGCACGCCCGACTTCGGTCGCTGCTCGTCGCGGAACTTCGTCTGAATCTGGTACCAGACCTGCGGCAGTTGCTTGTAGGAGCGCAGCTCGTGGCGCGCGATGGAAGTGAAAATCTCCTCGTGCGTCATGCCGAGGCAGAGCTCCGCGCCGCGGCGATCCTTCAGGCGGAACATGTTGTCGCCCATCACCGTCCAGCGGCCCGACTCCTCCCAGACCTCTTTCGGGTTCAAGGCGGGCAGCAGGAACTCCTGACCATTGATGGCGTCCATCTCCTCGCGAATGATCTTCTCGATCCGGCGCATCACGCGCCACGCGAGAGGCAGGTACGAGTAGATCCCGGCGGCGAGCTGCCGGATGAGACCGGCGCGAAGCAGCAGCTTGTGCGAGACCACTTCGGCGTCCGCCGGGTCTTCGCGCAAAGTGGGGATGAAGAATTGTGACCAGCGCATGAAAGTTTCGTCTCCGTCTCTTGATGGCTAAACCCGCGACCGAAATGAGCGAGCATTGTGGCGCAGGGCGGAGGGCGGGCGCAAACCGCCGCGGCGAATTCCCGTCGAGCCGGACCGCGGAGTTCGCGAAAGCCGTTAAGACTTTCGGCGGCAAGCCGCAAAAAGACGGGGCGTGACTCCGTCGAGCCACGCCCCGCCCCGTTCGTATCCGCAGACCTTCGGCTGACGCCGCCTCACTTCTTGCCGGTCTTCATCACGCCCAGCTCTTTCTCCATCTGATCGATCAGGCTCTGCACTGCCGCCTTCATCTGTGGGTTGGGGAGCGTCGGGAGCGACTTCTTCAGTGCCGCGACGTGCGCCACCGTGAGCGCCTGCTCGGCGGGCACCTCGACGTCCGGCTTGACGCCCGTGCCCTCCCAGTTCGTCTTCGTGACGGGGCTGATGGCGCGCCCGCGCGGGACGAACATCATGAAGTGCTCGCCCACACGGACGCCGCCGCCGGGGTGCGCCCCTCCGCCGGTCGTCTCGCCGACGACGGTCGCGCGCTTCAAGTTCTTCAGGTTGTAGCTGAACTCCTCCGCGCCGGAGAAGGTGCGCTTGCTCGTCAGCACGTAGACGCCCTTGTTGAGGTAGCGCTTGCCCGCGACCTGTTTGAGCGTCCAGAACTCCTAGGGGCGGTTGCCCTCGCGCCAGTAGAGATCGTTGAGGTGGACGGGCTCCGGCCCGAAGAGGTAGGAGCAGACGAGCGCGACCATCTGCGGGCTGCCGCCGCCGTTCTTGCGCAGGTCGATGATGAGCGCGTCGGTGTTGGCGACGAAGTTCATCGCGGCGGCGACCGCCTCCGCGCCCGCCTCCGCGTCCATGAAGCCGTTGAACTCGATGTAGCCGATGTTGCCGCGCAGGCGCTCGACGCGGTTGAAGCCGTGGTTCATCCAGTTGAGCTCGCGGCGCTCCTCGGCGCGCTCCGCCTCGGTCGGCTCGCGCCGCGCTCCGCGCTCCGGGATCGGCTGGGACGAGTAGCGCACGCGCAGGTGCTTGTCCTTGCTCACGGACTGGAGGTGCTCGGTGAGCGTCTCGGCGAACTTCTGCGCGCTCGTGATCTGCTCGTACTCGCCGCGCCCCGCCCTCTCGCGCAGAGACTTCTCCACCGCCTGCGCGACTTCGGGGAAGACGTAGGACTCGTTGAGCCGCTTGGCGACGTTGTCGATGATCTGCTGACGCGCCGCGGCGTCGACGGTGCCGTCGGGCTGTCCGCCCGGCTGCTGTGCCGCGCCCGTCGCGGGCAGCGCCAGCACGATCAGTGCGAGTGCCGCGAGCGTGGCGGCGGGTGACAATCTCTTCATCTGATGCTTCTCCTTGTTAGTGTCCGCCGCGGGGCGGGGCGTTTGAAACGATGAACGATGAACGATGAACGATGAACGAAATGCAGGTGGTTTTCAGTTCATCGTTCATCCTTCATACTTCCGCGTTTGCTCTTGAGCAGCCCGTGCAGCATGAGATCGGCAATCTGCGTGGTGCGCTCCTTCACCTCTTCGCGCTCGCCGAGCTCGGTCGTGCTGAGGCTGTAGGGGAGCAGCGAGTTGGTCGCGTCGAGCAGCGCGTCGGCGGTCGTGAGCGCGTCGGCGAACTCGAACTCGCCGCTCGCGCGCCCCTCGCTTAAGACCTCCGCGAAGATCTGCGCCTCCTCGTCGAAGTAGCGCGCGCGGCGTGCGAGCAGGCGGGGGCGGAGCGCGGCGAGCAGATCGTTGAGGCTCTGCGTGTAGTGCTGGACGCTGTCGAAGCGGTAGAGGACGCGTGTGAGCAGCATCAGGCGCAGGCGGATGGCGGCGTCGGCGTCCGAAGCGGCGAGGGCGCGCAGCCGCTCCTTGAGCCGCTCGACGAGCCGGTCGACGCGCGAGAGGACGATCTCCTCCTTGCTGGCGAAGTGGAGGTAGACCGAGCCCTTGCCGATCCCCACCTCGCGCGCGATGTCCTCGATAGTCATCTTCCGGTAGCCGTAGCGCGCCAGCAGCCGGTCGGTCGCGTCCAGAATCGCGTCCCTCACCTCAGGATTTGCCGAAATTACCGCCATTTTAGCCCCCGCTGACCACTGACCGAAATCAACTTTCAGTCAGTCAAACGCCGCGCGGGGCGAAAGGTTCAAAATAATTTCGCGGGGGCGAACAGAAGGATGAAGGATGAAGGATGAAGGATGAAGTTAAGATCATCTCTCTTAACTTCATCCTTCATCCTTCATCCTTCATCCCTCATCCATCTGTCCGTTGCACCGCCCAGACGCGTGAGGTAACATCCAGTCCGCTTTTACACCCACACAACGCGCACGCGAGAGGTACAGAGATGGACGACCGCAGGAACGCGCCGCTCGCAGAAGTTGATCCGCTCATCAGCCGCGCCATCGACGACGAGGTCGCGCGGCAGGCGGGCTGCCTGGAGCTGATCGCCTCGGAGAACTTCGTGTCGGAAGCCGTGCTCGAAGCGATGGGCTCGGTCTTCACGAACAAGTACGCGGAAGGTTATCCGGGGAAGCGCTACTACGGCGGCTGCGAGTTCGCCGACGTGGTCGAGCAGGCGGCGATCGATCGCGCGAAGGAGCTGTTCGGAGCCGACCACGCGAACGTCCAGCCGCACTCGGGCGCGCAGGCGAACATGAGCGTCTACCTCGCCGCCATCAAGTACGGCGACACGATCCTCGGCATGAACCTCTCGCACGGCGGACACTTGACGCACGGTCACCCGCTGAACTTCTCCGGCATCAGCTACAAGGTCGCCGACTACGGCGTCTCGCGCGAGACGGAGCAGATCGACTACGACGATCTCGCGCGCCGCGCAGAGGAGCACCGCCCCGCCATGATCGTCTGCGGCGCGAGCGCCTACCCGCGCACGATCAACTTCGAGCGCATCGGCGAGATCGCCCGAAGCGTCGGCGCGAAAGTGATGGCAGACATCGCGCACATCGCGGGTCCTGTCGCCGCGGGACTCCACCCCTCGCCCGTCCCGCACGCCGACTACGTCACGACGACGACGCACAAGACGCTGCGCGGTCCGCGCGGCGGCTTGATACTCTGCAAGGAAGAGCACGCGGCTGAAGTCAATAAGAAGCTGTTCCCCGGCGTGCAGGGCGGTCCCCTCGTCCACATCATCGCGGCGAAGGCGGTCGCCTTCGGCGAGGCTCTGCGCGAAGACTTCAAGGAGTACCAGCGCCGGGTCTTGCGAAACGCGAAGGCGCTCGCCTCCGAGCTTCAGGAGCAGGGCTTGCGGATCGTCTCCGGCGGGACGGACAACCACCTCGTCCTCGTCGATGTCTTCCTCGACGGGAAGGGCATCACGGGCAAGGAGGCGGAGAAGTCGCTCGAAGCGGCGGGGCTCACCGCCAACAAGAACACGATCCCGTTCGACACCAACAAGCCCTTCGTCACCTCCGGCATACGTTTGGGGACGCCCGCGCTCACCACGCGCGGGATGGGCGAAGAGGAGATGCGGCAGGTCGCGCGCCTCATCAGCGAGGTGATACACGAGCCGCAGTCGGAAGAGGTGCGCGCCCGCGTGAGGCGCGAGGTCGCGGGGCTCGCGGCGCGCTTCCCGCTCTACGCTCGACGCCTGAAGAAACTTCCGGAGGTCGAGGGCGTGGGCGCGGACTAGAACGGGGACGACTCGGAGAATGATGAGAATGAAACGGTGTGGGCGGGTGTTTGTTTGTCTGCTGGCGGTCGGTTTTGTCGCCGCGTGCCCTTCGTGGTCTGCGGCTGTGGCCGCTGACGACCGCGAGGGGCGCGAGTTGATCAGCGAGGGCTTGGGCGTGCGCGGCGTCTACGTCGGGCGCTCGACGGCTGATGATGTGGTCGCGGCTTACGGTAAAGAGTTCGAGCTGATCGAGCACGGCGCACAGTCTTCAGAGATGAAGTACGCCGCGCTCGGTCTCTCATTCCACTACTGCCGCGACGACGCGCGCAAGCGCATCTTCCGCGTCGAGTGCCGCGCGCCCTTCCGCGGCTTCACCGCGCGCGGCGTTGTGATGGGCGAGAGCAGCGCGCGCGACGTCGTCAAGGCTTACGGGCCGGCTGAGCCGTCGGCGGCGGGCGAGTCGTGGGCTTACCAGTACCCCGGCATCAGGTTCCGCGTCGAGAACAGGCAGCCCGGTCGCGTCGAGCCGATCAGCAAACTCCTCGGCAGGAAGAGCAGCAAGGTCGTCGCCATCGACGTGCTCACGCTCGCGGGCGGCCCCGACTGCCTCCCGCAGAATCCCCACTGAGGCGCGCGATCCGCGCGACCCGCCCGCCGATACCGCCCGCGGAACTTCTACGCTAAGATGGTCGCGCGCGCGTCGCCCCGCCCGCGCGCGGAAAGTTCGCACGAAATTTTTCGGGCGGACGGTCTCGCGCGGCAAGTTCGCCGCTTGATAAATTCTGAAAGTCGAGATTCGCCTGATGAGAGTGAAGCTATCGCTCGCCGTGTTGTCGTCGCTCGTCCTCTGTTGCCTGTGTCTCGCGAGTGCGCGCGCGCAGAGCGGCAAGACCGTGCCTCCGCCTACGCCGCTGCCATTCGTGCCGCCGCCGCCCGTGCCGCCGCAGACCGCGCGCCTCGTAGAGGATACAGCCGCTCCCGTGGGGTGGAAGCGCTACGAGTTCAAGTACGGCGAAGGGGATACGATGAGCGTCTTCTTCCCGAAAGCGCCCACCGAGAGCGTCGAGAAAACCGAGGTAACGAACGGCGCTTATTCCATCGTGCACATACTGAGCGCCGAGACGCCAGCCGGCGTTTACCTCGCGGGCTATCTGGAACTGATCGCGCCGAGCAACATCAAGATCACGCCGGCGGCGAAGGAGATCATCTTCAACGGCTTCTGGAAGAACTTTTCATCCGGGATGCAGCAGCAGTTGGAGAAGATGGGGATACAGGCGAAGCTGACTTCGGCTGAGCCGCGCAAAGTCGTCGCCGCCGGTCGTGAAGCGCAGGAGCAGGACTTCAACGTCGGGAATGTGACGGGTCGTTACCGTGTCGTGGCGGGCGAGCGCACGCTCTACATGATGGTCACGCTGGGCTTCGGCGAAGGCTCTGCCAAGGAGCGCGACATCTTCGTCGAATCATTACGGCTCGCCGCAGCGCGCTAAGCCGCTCGCGCCGCAGCGGCGGCATCTTAAGTTCTCAACTCACGCCGGAAGTTAACCGAGCATGGAAGAAATTTTCGGGCGCGGCGGGTTGATCTCGCGCGCGCACCCAGATTACGAGTACCGCCCCGGTCAGGTCGAGATGGCTGAGGCCGTCCTGCGCGCCTTCGAGTCGCGCCGCCACCTCGTCGTCGAGGCGGGCACGGGCACGGGCAAGACGCTCGCCTACCTCGTCCCCGCGATCGCGGCGGCGACCGCGCGCGGCGGGCGCGTCGTCATCTCGACGGGGACGAAAAATTTGCAGGAGCAGTTGATGGGTAAGGACATCCCCTTCCTCCAGCGCGTGCTCCCGAAGAAGTTCTCCGCCGCCTACATGAAGGGGCGCAACAACTACGCCTGCCTCCAGCGCATCAAGCGCGCCGAGAGCTCGCCCATCCTCGACGGGCTCGACGACGTCGACCACTTCGACCAGGTGAAGCAGTGGGCGCGCGACTCGCAGACGGGCGACCGCGCGGAGCTCGTCGAGCTTCCCGAAAACCTCTCCTTCTGGCGGCACGTCGACGCGCGCAGCGAGACCTGCCTCGGGCAGAAGTGCCCCGAATACGATCCCTGCTTCATCACGCGGATGCGCCAGCGCGCGACCGACGCCGACATCATCATCGTCAACCATCATCTGTTCTTCGCAGACCTCGCCCTGCGCGGCGGCGAGTACGGGCAGGTCATCCCGGACTACTCCGCGGTCATCTTCGACGAGGCGCACCAGATCGAGGACGTGGCGGCGGAATACTTCGGCGCGCAGGTGTCGAGCTATCAGGTGGAAGACATCTTGCGCGACCTGCAAACGCTGCCGATTAATGACGCGGACGCGAACAGGGAGTTGACGAAGTCGGCGGCGCGCGTCTCGCGCTTCGCGGAGCACCTGTGGCTCGGCTTCCAGCAGAATGGTCGCGGCGACGAGGGCTCGCGCGCGCCGATCCTGCCCGGCACGTTCGCGCGTAAGAGCGCGCGCGGCGAGATCGAGCCCACGCCGCTCGGTCAAGCCTACCTCGCCCTGGACGGCGCGCTCGCGCGCATGGACGCCACACTCGACGCGCTCAGGGAGCAGCCGCCCGAAGTCGATAACCTCTTGCGGCGCGTGCGGGAGCTGCGCTTCCAGTTGGAGTTCATCGTCGCGGGCGACGACAAGCGCTTCGTCTACTGGCTCGAACGTCGCGGGCGCGGCACGTTCCTGCGCGCCTCGCCGATCGACGTTTCGACACTGCTGCAGGACAAATTATTCGATCGCGTCGAGACGTGCGTCCTGACCTCGGCGACGCTCGCGAGCGCGGGCAAGTTCACCTTCGTGCGCGAGCGCCTGGGACTGACGGAGAAGACCGACGAGCTGCTCGCGCCCGGCGCCTACGACTACGCACGGAACACCGTCCTCTACCTCCCGCCGCGGATGCCCGACCCGCGGAAGCCTGAGTGGGCGGACGCGGCGGCGGACGAGATCGTGAACCTTCTGGAAGTCTCGCGCGGTCGCGCCTTCGTGCTCTCGACCTCCCTGAGCGGGATGCGCGCGCTCTACGAGAGGGTCGCGCCGCGCGTGGACTTCCCCTGCTTCGTGCAGGGCGACGCCTCGAAGACCTACCTGCTGGAAAAATTCCGGCAGACGCCGCACGCCGTGTTGTTCGCCACGTCGAGCTTCTGGCAGGGCGTGGACGTGCGCGGCGAGCAGCTCTCGTGCGTCGTCATCGACAAGCTGCCGTTCGCCGTGCCGACCGACCCGGTAGTCGCCGCGCGCCTGCGCTTCATCGAGGACGCGGGCGGATCGAGCTTCTACGAGTACAGCGTGCCGCAGGCGATCATCTCGCTCAAGCAGGGCCTGGGGCGGCTCATCCGCAGCGCCACCGACCGCGGCGTGCTCTCGGTGCTCGACCCGCGTTTGAGGACGCAGGGCTACGGCCGACAGTTCCTCGCGAGCCTGCCGCCGTGCCGCGTCACGAGCGATCTCGAAGAGGTGGCGCGCGTGTTTGAGCCTGACGAAGTGGCGGCGCGATAATGAGGGCGACGAAAGACTAAGGCACGGCGGGAATGAGGAGAGGGATGGGCGGAACTTTCGAGGTGATGATCGAGCGCAACTTTTCGAGCGCGCACCAGCTGCGCGGCTACAAGGGGAAGTGCGAGAACCTGCACGGGCACAATTACAAGATCGAAATCTATGCGCGCGGGCGCGAGCTGGATCACATCGGCCTGCTCGTGGACTTCGGCGAGCTGAAAGAGGCGGCGGACGAGATCGTCGCCTACCTCGACCACCGCAACATCAACGAGCTGCCGCCCTTCGACGCGGAGCTGAACCCGTCCGCCGAAAACCTCGCGCGCTACATCCTCGAACGAGTCGCCTCGCGCGTCACCGACGAGCGCGTCAGCGTCTTCAAGGTGCGCTGCTTCGAGACGCCGACGAGCGTCGCCACCTACCAGATCGATTGACCGGACCGCGAGAGCCGCCCGCGTGGTCGTGAGCCGGTCAGTCCGTCGTCAACGAACAGGGAAGGGACAACATGAAAACAGCCGCACGGGTCGCCCTCGCGTGCGCGCTCGCCGCGCTGTCCTGCGTGTCCGCGGGGTCGCGGCGGAGTGCGGCTCAGGACGCGCCGGGTGTTGTCGGCGGCGCGGACGGGTTGAAGGAGTTGCTGGCGCGGGTCGGCGAGCGCGTCGCGAAGTATCAGGAGCGGCTGTTCAGCGTCACCTTCACGGAGACCGTCAGGCAGCAGGAGCTGCGCGCGGACGGGCAGCCGAAGGGGAAGCCGCGCGAGTTCGTCTACGAGACGACGGTCGTGCGGCGCGGCGGGGCGAAGGACGCGGAGACCGGCGCGCCCGTGATGACGCGGCGGCTCAAGTCCGTCGACGGCAAACCCGCCAAGCCCGAAAAACAGCCGACGAGTCCGTCGCGCGACGACGAGGCGCGCTCGAAGTGCGGCGACATAGAGCCGCCGCGGAGCTACGGCGACCCGCTCTCGTTCCTGCTGCCGCCCTACAGCAATCGCTTCGTCTTCGCTTACGAGGGCGAGTCGGAACTCGAAGGTCGGAAGGTCAAAGTCGTCAGCTTTGCCGAGACGCCGGCGGACGCGCCGCCGGAGCTGACGGACGACGGCAGATGCTTCCGCCTCTCGCGCGGGCTGCGGTACAGGGGGCGCGTGCTCATCGATCCAAAAACATACGACGTGCTGGAAGTCCGCTGGGAGCTGGCAGAGAAGTTCGCGGGGCGGACTTCGACGCGCGTCGTGCGCCGCGGCGCCCTCTTCAAGCCCGCCTTCTCGCGCGAGCTGGCGTGGGAGAAGTCCGAAATGACGATCCGCTTCCAGCCCGTCACGTTCCGCGACCCGGAACAGACGTTGCTGCTCCCCGTTTCGTACGAGTGGGTGAGGGTTCTTAAGGGCGCGCGCCAGCCCTTCTTCCGGACGCGGCAGACCAACGCGAACTACAAACGCTTCCGCACGAGCGCCGAGATCAAAGAGATCGACGACAAGAATGACGACAAGCCGCCGCCCCGGTAGAGAGTACGACTGACAAACAACGCGGCGACGCATTCGCGAGTCGCGGCGAACTGAGCTGCAACGAATAAAGAGCGTGGCGCGTGTGAGAGATCACACGCGCCACGCTCTTGCAGTCAACCCGGACGTGTTGCCGGACGGGTTCGGCGCTCACGCCTCAAAACTCTTCCGCGCACCGGTTCATGATGCGACGAGCGTCGCCACGTCGATGTTGTACTTCCTGATCTTCGAGTAGAGGCGCGGGCGGTAGATGCCGAGGAGGTTTGCCGCCGCCTGCTTGTTGCCGCCCGTGCGCTGTAGGGTCTTCTCGATGACCAGCTTCTCGATGTCTTCGAGCGTCATGTTGGGCGGCACGTCCCAGCCGCCGCCCTGCGCGCCCTTCTCGGGGAGCGAGCCGTTGTCGAAAGGGAGATCGACCGGGTCGATCTTGTTCGACTTCGCCAGCAGCACCGCGCGCTCGATGACGTTCTGCAGCTCGCGGACGTTGCCGGGCCACGCGTGCGAGAACAACCTCTGGTAAGCCGCCTGCGAGATGCCGTTGACGCCGCGCTGGTACTTGCGCGCGTACATCTTGAAGAAGTGCTCGGCGAGCAGTTGGATGTCCTCCGTGCGCTCGCGCAAGGGGGGGACGTGGATCGTGATCGTCGAGATGCGGTAGAAGAGATCGTCCCGGAGTTGACCGTCGCGGATCGCGTCCGCCGGCAAACGGTTCGTCGAGGTGATGAGGCGGAAGTCCACGGCGTAGGTGCGCTCCGACCCGATCTTGCGGTAGCTGCGCTCCTGCAGCACGCGCAGGAGTTTCGGCTGAAGCTCCACGGGCATCTCGGCGATCTCGTCTAAGAGGAGCGAGCCGCCCGCCGCGTGCTGGATGAGCCCGTCCTTGTCTGCGTGCGCGCCGGTGAACGCGCCCTTCGTGTGACCGAAGAGCTCGGACTCGATCAGCTCTTTGGGGAGCGCCGCGCAGTTGACCTTGATGAAGGGCTTCTTCGCGCGCAGGGAGTTGTAGTGGATCGCGTTCGCGATCAACTCCTTGCCCGTGCCCGACTCGCCGACGATCAGGACGTTCGCGTCCGACTTCGCCACCGACTCGATGGTCTCGTAGATCATCTGCATCTGCTTGGACGCGCCGATGATGTTGAAGTACTCGGTGCGCGTCGAGAGCTGGCGGCGCATCGTCTCGGTCTCGGCCATCAGCTCGCGCCGCTCCAGCGCCTTCTCGACGAGCGGCTGCAGGACCTCGAAGTCGAAGGGCTTCTGGAGGAACCAGTACGCGCCCGCCTTCGTCGCCTCGACCGCGCGCTCGACCGACCCGTAGCCCGTCATGACGATGACCTCGGTCGCCGGGTGCGTGTCCTTGACGTGCTTGAGCACTTCCATCCCGTCCATGTCCGGCAGCTTCACGTCGCAGACGACGAGGTGGTGCCCGCCGCGTTCGAACTGCTCGATCGCCTCCGCGCCCGAAGAGGCGGTGTCCACCGTGTAGCCCTCCTCGGCGAGGTTCTGCTTGAGCGAGTCCGCCATCATCGGCTCGTCGTCCACGACCATGATGCGAATGTCTTTACGATCCACCTTGTTGCTCCTTCGGAGCGTGACGGGTGACGGGTGACGGGTGACAAGTAAGAAAGGTTTTACTCGTCACCCGTCACCCGTCACCCGTCACGGCTTTAATGGTATGCGCACGCTGACCGTGTCGCCCTCGTGCGAGACCGCGCCGCCGTGCGCGGCGACGACGCGCGCGGCGAGCGCCGCGCGCAGGGACGCGTTGCCGTCGAGCGCGCCGAAAATGTTTTTGCCGCCCGCGCCGCCGACGCCGCGCCACTCGACGAGTGCCGCCGCCTCGGCGCCCGCCGACAGGTCGCGGCGCAGCGAGACGCGCGCGGGCGAGTCCGCGGGCGAGTGAGCGCGCACAGCCGCGTTGATGTCGGCGAGCGCCTCGCCGAGCTTGGCGGCGTCGAAGTCGCCGGCGAAGTCCGCGCCGCCGCCCCCTTCGATCTCCGCTTCGCCGACCGCAGCGGCGCGGACGATCTCGGCGAGGTCTGTTCGCGGCGCGCGGCTCAGCTCGATGGGGCGACCGTAGCGCACGAGCAGGCTCAACTCGGCGGCTGAGCGTTCGAGGCCGGCGATGATCTTGTTGACGGTCTCGATCTCGTCCGCCGGTCGCTCGTCGCGCTCGCAGCGGCGGCGCAGGAACGTGGCATAGAGTTTGAGACCGTTAAGCTGATTCTTGATGTCGTGCACGACCTCGACCGACGCGCGACCCAGCTCCTGGAGGGCTGCGGCGTCGTCTGTAGTGTGCGGTTGCGGCGTCATTTCAATCAAAAGGGACTCGTGTGCCGTGCGGCTCGTCGCTGTTAGAAGGCAGCGCAAGTCGCGCTGCCCGAACGGATTAACCCCGAACGATGTTCTTTAGTGTGTTGTATTTCGGTTCGCATCTTAGCAAAAAAGCAGAGTGTTTGCTAGTGATACGACATGAGCTGCCGATTTCTCCCCGCTGAGACTGAAGCGCCGACAGGAGAGCAGCGGATGACGCAAGCGAGCGCCGCCGAGCCGGTCGTCCTCGTGGTCGAAGACTTCGAGGATAACCGCTTTATGATGAGAAGGTTACTTGAGATGAGCGGCTACCGCGTCGTGGAAGCCGTGAACGGCGAGCAGGCGGTCGAGACGGCCGTCGGCGAGCAGCCCGACCTCATCCTGATGGACCTGAGCCTGCCGAAACTCGACGGGCTCGCCGCCACGCGCCGCATCCGCCAGCACGAGGCCCTCTCGAAAGTCCCCATCGTCGCCGTCTCCGCGCACGACACCACGGACTTTCACGCCGACGCACTCGCCGCGGGCTGCAACGAGTACGTCACCAAGCCGATCGACTTCGATCAGCTCGAAGCCCTTTTGAAGAAACTGCTGGATAGGGGATAGCGAATAGGGGTTGGGGGT
>JAIVJC010000061.1 GCA_020200235.1 Acidobacteriota bacterium
ACCCCCATCCCCCATCCCCTAAATCATACCGGATTTAAAATGACGATCTCGGCGCGGGCGCGGGCGTCTTCGAGGAAGGCGTCGGTGTCGGACTCGACCTTCGCCTCGCGCAGTATTTCCTCGATCTGCGGCGTCGCCTGTTCGAGCGTCGGCACGATGACGCCCGGTCGCTGGCGGCGGAAGCGTGGGACGTAGGTGTCGCGGTAGTAGTCGGCGATGTCTTTGGGCGAGACGACGACGAAGGATCGGAAGCGGAAGTCGAGGTACTTCTCGATCTCCAGGCGCTGGCTGACGATCTCGCGCAGCATCTCGGCGGTCAAGCCGACGCGCGCGATCCGCGCGTAGAAAGCCTGCTGCGAGGGGAAGCGTTTGACGAGCGCGGTGATTTCGTCCTGCACCTCCTTGTCGCTCGGCGTGACGGTCGGGAGCCGCCCGGACTCCTCGGAGATGAGTCGCTGATCGATCAGGCGGTCGCGCGCCTCCTGCAAGTCCTGCGAGCGCGGGTTCTCCAGCGACGACTCCGGCTGGAGCGCCAGTTGCCACAGCAGATCGGTGTACGTGATGAGATCGCGCCCGTTGATCGTCGCGACCATCTTATCGACTACCTCCTGCGCCGCGGTGACGCGCGCGCCGAGACAAAAGTAAACGGGCAGGAGGCAGAGAATGACGACGAAGCGACGAGGCGCGCGGCGGCGAGGCACGCTTCCGCGATCGCATCCCTTCGCCGTCAAAGTCTTCACTCCGCTCACCTCCCTCGTTTCGTCTTTCATGTCAACCTCGCCTCGCAGCGTCTCCTTCATTTCGACCCTTCCCTCTTCGCCTCCACTCCTTCTTAAATCCGCATTCCGCAATCCGCATTCCGCAATCGACTCAGAACGTCTGCCCGAAGCGGAAGTGGAGGCGCGTGCGGCGCAGGCGGTGGATCGCGGGCGCGCCAAAGGCTTGCGGTATCTCGAACTCCGGCGGGTTGAGCAGGTAGCCGTAGTCGATGGCGATCGGCCCGAGCGGCGTCTTGATGCGGAACCCCAAGCCGACGGTGTGCGACCACGTGACGCGCAGGTTCCTCTCGTTGATGTCGGTCGAGGTGCTGCGGTCGTTGCGCCCGAAGATGTCGCCGACGCGGCGGAAGACGTTGCCCCCGTCGTAGAACGGCACGATCTGGAAGTCCGTCTTCAAAGGGATGCGCGCCTCGGCGTTGACGACGGCGAGGGCGTTGCCGCCCACGGGCACGTCGAACGGGTTTAAGAGCACCTGCTCGCCCTTCTGGTTGCGGAAGAGCGCGCCCGAGCAGTTGTTGACGCCGGTGACGGTGAGCGAGCCGGGGCAGACGGCGAGGCGCGGACCCGCCTCCTCGAACCCGAAGCCGCGCAGGGTGGACGAGCCGCCGGAGAAGAAGCGCTCGCTGATCGGGAGCGTGCGATCCACGTCGGAGATGCCGGGCACGCCGTCGCGGTCGCGCGGGTGGAAGAGGTTCGCCGCGCCGAGCGTGGCGTTGAAGGCGAAGATCGTCTGGCGGACGGCACCGCCGACGTTGCCGAGCAGGCCGCGCGGGCGGTCGAGCTGCGCGGCGCGCGAGAGTGGCTTGCCGCCCAGCCGCCAGTAGCGCCGGTAGGTCGCGAGCAGCTTCGTGAACGAGAGGTTGCCGCCGAGCTGTTTGAAGGCGACCCCGAAGTCGGCGGTGAAGAACTCGCCGCGCGTCGGATCGAACTGGCTGTCTCTCGTGTCGCGCGTCAAAGTCGCCCCGAAGCGCGAGAGGCGCACGGCGCGGTCGGGCTGGAGGATGGGCGCGAGCAGCAGGCTCCCGATGTTGAAGAGGCGCACGTCCTCGTAGTTGTAGCGGACGAACAGCACCGTGCGCGACGCCTCCTGGATGACGCGCTGCGACTCGATATTGAAGGTGAAGCGGTTGATCGCGGGCTCGCCCGTGCGCTCGCACTCGGTCTCGGGCAGCGTGCAGGCGACGAGGATCGGGTGCCCTTCGGGGTCGAGCCGCTGGACGATGCCGAAGGTGCCGCGGTCGAGCGTCGAGCGGAAGAAGCGCGTCACGCTCTTGTCGGTCTGGTACTGCGCCGAGACGGCGAGCGGCGAGAACTTCGTCTGCCCGTACTGGCGGAAGCGCGGGTCGAAAAATTCGAGGCGGAACAACTGGTGCAGGCTGCTGCCGCGCGCGCGCAGCGCCCCCTGGCGCAGCGTCCCCCCGAGGTTGTTGTGGTAAATCTCGAAGAGGCCGAGCGGCCCGCCGTCGGTCGAGTAGCCGCCGCCGTAGTCCATGCGGCGCGGGGGCAGCTCTTCCAAGTCGATCACGACGTCGTGCTTGGCGAAGCCCGAAGCCGTCTCGCCGTGCGGCTCGGAGCGGACGATCACCTGGCGGAAGGCGTTCGTGTTGTAGAGGACGCGCTCGCTCTCCCTCAACTCGTCGAGGCGCAGCTCCCTGCCGGGCTTCAAGGGGATGGCTTCGAGGATCGCCTCGCGCTTCGTGCGCACGTTGCCGTTGATGACGATCTGATCGACGAAGACCTTGCCGCCCTCCTTCACGTCGTAGACGACCCGCACCTGCTCGTCGCCGTCCTTCGAGGGCAGCTCGACGACGCTCGCGTTGACCTCCGAATCGACGTAGCCGTTGCGCGCGTAGAGATCGCGGATGCGGCCGGCGTCGGCGCGCGTGAGCGAGCGGGCGTAGGGCGCGCCGACGACGATGCAGGGCTCGCCGCGCAGCTTCGCGGCGTCGCACGGCTCGTCGAGCAGCCGCTTCGCCTCGTAAATCTGGTTGCCGCGCACCTCGACGCCCGCGACGCGCGTCAGGGGTCCCTCCGTGACGGCGAAAGTGACGACGAGGTCTTCGCTGTTGAGCGCGATGCCGCGCCGCACGTCGACGTGCGCCTTGCGGTAGCCGAGCTCCTTCATGCGGTTCTCGACGGTGCGGCGGTCGCGCTCCAGCGCCTCCTCGCTCGTGAAGCCGTGACCGAAGCCGAGGAACGGGATGAACTCCAGGAGGTTCTTCGTCTGTGATTTGAGATCGTCAGCCACGTCCTCGACCGCCAGCTCCTCCGTGCCCTCGATGCGGATGTCGGTGAGGCGGAAGCGGCGACCGCGGCTGACTTCATAGACGATGTTGACGGTGTGGCCGCTCAGCGCCTGCGCGTTCAGGTTCTGGCAGATCGCGTCGATCCCTTCGTCCTCCTCCTCGAACTGCACCTCCTCGACGCTCGACTGCGGCGCGGGCGTGTCCACCGTGCAGACGGCTCTCACGTGCGCGAAGAAGTAGCCGCCCTCCTGAAGCTTCACGCGCAGGCGGCGGCGCCCCTCCTCGATCGCCGACTGATCGATCGTGCCCTCGCGGCGGACGGGCAGGAGCTCGCGCAGCTTCTTGTCCTTCGTCTCGTAGCCGCGCACGGCGACCGCGACCTTGGGCCCGACGCCGCCCGTCAAGGCGACGTTGACGGCGTTGCGCTGCGAGTCGAGCTGCGCGCGGTCGTCGAGCTGAGGGGCGAGGAAGCCCGCGTCGATGATCGCCTGGCGGACGCGCGCCACGTCGTCGGCGAGCGCCGCGCGCGAGAAGGGCGCGCCCGGCTGGAGCTTCAGGAGCGGGCGCACCGCCGTCGGGTCGAACCCCTTCACGTCGATCTGGAAGTTCTCGACCGTCGCCTGCTCGCCCGCGTTCACGGCGAAGGTGACGACCGCGCCCGTGCCCGACGGCTCGATCTCCGTGCGCGGCGTCACGTCCGCCCGGTAGAAGCCGCGGTCGCGCAAGTACGCCTGGATCAGATCGGCGTTGTTCTTCAAGACCTGATCGGAGACGCGCGCGCCGGTCTCCAGCAGGTTCAGCCGCCCGCGTATGTCGTCGGCGGTGACGCCCGACTCCGGCGGCACACTCAACTCGACGGCGACGCGCGTGACGCGCACCTGCGGGCGCACGATGAAGCGCAGGGCGACGCCCGCGCCCGACTCCGTAGCCTCGACGCGCGCGTTGGCGACCTTGCCCTTGCCCGCGTCGAAGAGCTTGATGAGCGACTCGCGCACGCGCGCCGCCGCGAACGGGGTGTTCGGCGTGATGATCAGCGTCGCGCGCAGGTCAGCCTCCGCCCTCTCGTCGCGCGGCGCGCCCTCGAAGACCACCTCGACGGAGACGACGTTGCGCCCCTCGTAGCGGCTCAGGTCGGGCAGCCCCGACGCGGCGCGCGCCCCCGCACCGCACGCGACGGCGGCGGCGAAGACGAGGGCGAGGATGATGCGGCGAAAAATCATTCTGTCCGTTGTCCGTTGTCCGTGGTCAGTTGCTAACATCGTCCCCCGCCGCCCGCCCGTCGATCCCCATGCAACGGACGACTGACCACGGACAACGGACAGTTTTTAGAATCTTCTCCTGAACCGAATCTCGAAACTGAAGTTGTCGCGCTGCGAGCGCAGGGTGTTGACGGGTCCCTGCTGGTACTGCGCGACGAACGAGATGCGATCGGAGACGCGGTATTCGAGCGCGAGCACCTGGTTCTGATCCGTCGTGACGTTGGTCGAGTAGGTGACGCTCAGGTTGCGGTTGATCTGGCGGCCGACGGTGAGCCGCGCGGTCGGGCTCGCGCCGCCGCGACCGGCGATCAGCGGGTCGAGCTCGAAGCGGTTCAAGCCGAAGAGCTTGTCGGTCGCGCGCTGTACGGGCGCGTTGATCAGCGTCTCGGTGAGCAGGCTCGCCGCCGTGCCGACGCCGGTCTGCGAGAGCACCGACTGGCTCTCGTCGCCCGAAGAGAGGTTGCCCGTCGTGATGAGCGCGATCACGTCCGCCTGCGGCAGACCCGGCTCGGAGCGCACGTTCGCCGTCAACTGCGAGAGCGGTCCCGTCAACTGCACGATGGTGCGGTAGCCCTTGATCTCTGACTCCGCCTGCACGTTCAAGACGGGATCGATCTCCTGGCTCGGCGGCAGGTCGATGATGGCGCGCGTCAGCTCGTAGCGCTGGTTGCGTATGAAGTTGATCGTGCCGCGCGTGGCGGTGATGCGCCCCGAGATGATCGGCTCCTCGATGCGCCCGCGCAGTTGCAGCGAGACGATGACGGTGAGCCCGCCGAGCGAGCCCTGCACGACGAGGTCTGCGTCGGCGGTCGAGCGGAAGTCGCGCGGGAACGGGACGGTGATCTGCTCGCCCGCGACGCTCAGGCGGAACTGCGTCGGGCGGTAGCCCGCGAGCAGCGCGCCGCCGGAGACGCGCACGCGCCCGCCGCCGAGCGTGCCCGTCAGGTTCTGCACCTCGGCGCGGTCGGCCGTGAAGCGGATCGCGCCGTTGACGTTCTGCACGGTGAGGCGCTCGTCCTCGACGATCGTGGAGAAGGTCGCGTCCGCCACGGTCGCCGTGCCGGTCACGCGCGGGTTCTCGAACGATCCCGTGACGCGCGCTTCGAGGCGCGCGACGCCCGCGAAGAAGTTGTTGCGCGAGACGCCGTTCAGAACCCTCAGGTTGAGATCGCCGTCCACCGAGAAGTTCTGCCGCCCGCCCGCGCCGAGCGCGGCGGTTCCGCCGAAGACGAGGTTCGTGTTCGGACCCGTAAACCTCGTGCGGTCGAACGTCAGTTCGTTCGGCGAGAACTTGACGACGAGCGGGTCTTCGGCGACGAGCAGCACGTCCTCGATCTGGACGGTGAACTGGTTGAAGGTCGCCGTGCCGGCGAGCGCGCTGAAGTCGAAGTTGCCCTCGTCGTCGAGGAGCGGACCCGAAGCGTCGAGCGTGCCGGTCGCGCGCCCCGACACCTTCACGCCCGCGCCGGGCAGAAGCGTCGCGAAGAGCTGCGTCAGGTCGGCGCCCGCGAGCGAAGTCCTGATGGTCGTCGTCATCCTCTCGTCGGCGAGGTTCACGTCCGCCGAGATGACCTGCGGCTGACCGAGGATGCCGGTCGTCAGTTCCAGCTT
The DNA here is from genome assembly GCA_020200235.1 of Acidobacteriota bacterium. Lineage (GTDB taxonomy): Bacteria > Acidobacteriota > Blastocatellia > Pyrinomonadales > Pyrinomonadaceae > JAIVGV01. Next base: position 5,896 of record JAIVJC010000061.1, read on the forward strand.
GATGTGATCGTTCTCGGTGCGCCCGGTGAGCGCGAGCGTGCCCGCGCTCTGACCGTTGATCGTCACGTCGCGCCCCGCGCCGTCGAGCGTCACGCTGTAGGTGCGCGGCTTGCCCGCGATGCCGGAGCCTCGCGCCGTGAAGTCGAACGATCCGCCGACGTTGCGGAGCGCCGCCACGCCGAAGAGCGACTGCACGAGGTCGAGGCGGACGCCCGCGCCCTTCGCCGTGAACTCGAACCCCTTATCCTTCGTGTCGTACTTGCCGCTGCCCGTGACGCGCCCGTTGGGGAAGCGCGCGTCGAGCGTGTCCACGGTGATGCTCGATCCGGCGAAGGTCGCCTTCGCGACGATCTCTTCGAAGGGCTCGCCCCTGATCCTTCCGGGTCCGGCGCGCAAATCCGCGCTCCCCGTCATCGCGCCGGGCAGGCCGTCAACTTTGACGTGACCCGAAGTGGGACCGACCGCGGCGAGTTCCGCGCCCGCCGCGCCTGCCGGGCCGCCGAGCGAGGGGAGAGGCAGCAGGCCGATGATGCCGCCGACGTCGAAGCGGTCGAGCGTGGCTTCGAGCGAGACGTTGTCCTTCCCCGCGCGTGGGATGTTCGCGGTGAACTGCGCCGTGCCGCCGCCGCGCGCGGTCAGTCGCCCCCCGGTGACGCGCGTCGCCGCGGCGTCGGACTCAAGCTGGGCGACGAGCGAGCCGAGGTCGCGACCGTTGACGAGGAGCGTGGCGAGGGAGGCACGACCGTTAACGATCGGATCGGCGAGCGCGCCCGTCAGCGTCCCGTTGAACTCCAAACGACCGGCGAGATCGACGCCGTAGTCGTGCAGCGCGTTCTCGAGCTGCGGCGAGAGGTTCGACGCGACCAGGACGCGCTGGAGTTCCGCCGCGTCGTCGGAGACTAGATTGACTCGCAGGTTCGAGTTCCCTTCGAACGAGAACTGCCCCGTCGCGTCGAGCCGGCTCGCGCCCGCCTGCAAGCTCGCGCGCGCGATCTGGAAGAGGCCGTGATCCGCGCGCAAGTTCAGCTCGCCGGTGACGGGCGTGCGCCCGCTCACGTCGTCGCCGGTCTCGCCCGCGAGTCGCGCGTCGAGCGTGCCCGACGCGCGGGCGAACTCGGTGCCGGGGAAGGTCAGGTTCGCCGAGCCCGTCGCCGAGCCCGTGAGAGGCACGGCGCGACCCGTCAGGACGGCGAGCAGGCCGCCAACGTCCAAACCCTCGAAGGTCGCGTTGACGCGCGACGCGCCGCGCGCCGTGTTGATGACGGCGCTGCCTCGCGCGCGCCCCTTGAAGGCGTCGGCGGTGAAGTTGTTGAGCTGTATCTCGCTGTTCGTCGCGATCACGCTCGCGCGCGCCGCGCCGAGGGGCACTTCGCCAAGGACACCGCCGCCGAGGCTCAGGTCTGCGCTCGCGCGGTAGCGACCCGAAGGCTCGACGACGAAGACCGGGCGCGCGAGCCGGACGTTTTCGACGCGCCCCTCGGTGTAGCCCCTGCCGACGTTCCCCTTGAAGGAGATAGTGCCCGCGTTGATGTCTGAGGTCGTGCCTTCCATGCGCCCGCCGTCATAGATCGAGAGCCTGACGCCCGCGATGTTGACCGCGCCGACCCGCGCGCCCGCGATCTCGCCGCCCGCGACGCGCACGTCGTTGGTCTCGACCTTCGTCACGCCCCCGCGCGCACTCGCGGTCACGTTCGACGCCGTGACGCCGTTCAGCCGCGTGCCCTTCGAAGTGATCGCGCCGGTCTGGACGCGCGCGGCGGAGGCGTCGAAGTTATCGGCGTCCTTCATCTTCAGGCGCAAGCCCGACGCCTGCGCGCCGCCGACTTGCGCGCCCGACGCGCGGACGCTGCCGGCGCTCGCGTTCTTCGCGCTCGCGTCGAGCAGACCGTCGCGGTATTCGGCGACCGCGTCGGCGAGGATCAGGTTCGCGATGGAAGCCTCGCCGCTGCGCGCGGCGGCGGCTCTCAGGTCGCCGAGGAATTTGAAGTCCGTGCCCGACCCCATCACGCCGCCCTGCACCTGCATGAGGTTCAACTGGAAGTCGCCCGCCGTCAGCATCTCCGCGACGGCGCGCCCCTGCGCGTTGTAACTCTCCGTGCCCTCGCCCGACGCCTTCGCGTTGACGTTCAGGTTTTTGAGCCGGATGTTTCCCGCGGCGAGCGCGTCGGATGCGATGTGTCCGTCGACGTGATACTTGTCGCCCTCGCCCGTGACCTTGCCCTCGAAGCGGCCCGCGCCGCGCAGCGCCGTGCCCGTGAGGAAGGTGTTCGAGATTTGCGTGAGATCGACGGAGGAAGTGACCTGCATCTCGTAGCGCAAGGATCGCCAGTCGGGCAGCGTGCCCGTGAGGTGCGCTTCGGCGACGGGCGAGCGCAAGGTCAAGTCCTGAATCTCGGCGCGCGTCTGATCCACGCGCGCCTTGAGATCGATGGAGATGTTTTCGAGCGTGGGCTTGCCGTCGTAAGTGAGCGTCGAGTTGTCGAGCGCGAGGGCGACGCGGTTCATGCGGCTCGAGGCGGGCGCGTTCGGATCGTCCGGCTCGACGGTGGCGCGGAGGTTGCGCGCCTCGCCCGACAGCTCGTGCCGGGCGTCGCCGTAGTGGACGAGCGCGTTCTTGAAGACGATGCGCGCGGTCGCGTAGGAGAAGACGATGCGCTGGTTCTCCGAGGGCGGCGGGAGGTGGATGTTGGCGAAGTTGGAGCGACCCTCGTCGTCGAACTTGACCCACAGCTCCAGCCCGTCGAGTTCGAGCGATTCGAGGTTGACGTTGCGCCGCAGGCGGAGCGCGTACATGTCCTCGACGCGGACGGTCGCGTAGATGCGATCGACGTGACCGAGCTTCTCGCCCGTCTGCGCGTCGTAGAGATCGACGCCGGTCAGCTCCGCCGTGCGCGGTCCCAATCTAGCGCGGAAGCCGTGGAGTTCGGCGCGGACGCCGTACTGGGCGAGCGTGGTCTTGATCTGGCGCTCGATGAGGTTGTCGAGCTGACCCGTGCGGTAGAGGAGGAAGGCGACGACGACGAGCAGGATGACTGCCGCGACGATTGCCGCGGCGGCGAGCCCGGCGTTGCGGCGCGTGACGTAGCGCCTGCGCCAGCCGCGGCGCGGCGCGGGCTGCGCGGGCGCGGGCGCGGGCGCGGACTCCCCGCGTGACGCCCCGCCGCCGCCATCGCCCGCCCCCGGAGAGGTTTCCCCGGAACGCCCCTCTTGATCGTCAACAGGCATAAACCTTCAGACCCACCCGCGGACTTCTTTGTCGTTCGAAAACCCGAATGCTCTTAGGAGAGAAAGGAACTAACAATGAATGATGAACGCGGAACGATGAACGTTGGTCTGTAATTACAACCTCCGCGACGAAGATCACGCGGCTTCCCGTTCATCATTCATCATTCCGCGTTCATCGTTTCCTTCGCCGGCGTGCCGAGCGGCACGTTGCCGACCACCTCCAGCCCGAAGCCTTCGAGCGCGGCGACGCGCGGCGGGTGGTTCGAGAGGAGCAGGATGCGGCGCAAGCCGAGGTCGTGGAGTATCTGCGCGCCGACGCCGTAGTCGCGGTTCGCGCCGTACCCGGTCTCCACGCTCGCCTCCTGAAAACTGATCTGCTGCTCCTGCATCACCGCGTAGGTCTTGAGCTGGTGCATCAGGTCGAGCCCGTGCTCGCGCTGCTTCAAATAGAGCACGACGCCGCGCCCCTCCGCCGCGATCTTCTCCAGGGCGGTGTGCAGCTGGAACCCCGAATCGTCGAGGAGCGAGCCGAACACGTCGCCCGTCACGCTCTCGGTGTGGACGCGCACCAGCACCGGCTCGTCGGTCGCCACGTCGCTCATCACCATCGCGAGGTGAATCTCGCCGTTGACGACGTTCTCGTAGGCGACGGCGCGGAAGCGACCGAAGACGGTCGGCACGTCCGTCTCGACCGCCCGGCGCACCAGGGTCTCTCTCCGCACGCGGTAGCGCACGAGATCTGCGACCGAGATGATCTTCAGGTCGTGCTCTTTCGCGAACTCCGTGAGCTGCGGCAGGCGCGCCATCGTGCCGTCGGCGTTCATGATCTCGCAGATCACGCCCGCGGGCTGGAGCCCCGCGATGCGCGCGAGATCGACGATCGCCTCGGTCTGACCGGGCCGGACGAGCACGCCCCCTTTGCGCGCCCTGAGCGGGAAGACGTGACCGGGGCGCGCGAGGTCTTGCGGGCGCGTGCGCGGATCGACCGCCGTCAGGATCGTCGTCGCGCGGTCGGACGCAGAGATGCCGGTCGTCACGCCCCGTCTAGCCTCGACCGAGACGGTGAAGGCGGTGCCGAAGAAGGAGGTGTTGTCGTTGACCTGCATCGTCAGGTGCAGCTCGTCGCAGCGCTCCTCCGTGAGCGGCATGCAGACGAGACCGCGCGCGTGGGTCGCCATGAAGTTGATGATCTCGGGCGTGACGCACTCCGCCGCGCAGGCGAGGTCGCCCTCGTTCTCGCGCGACTCATCGTCCACGATGATCACCAGCCGACCTTCGCGAATGTCGGCGGCAGCCTCTTCAATCGAAGCGAAAGGCATTGCGGTTTTCTCTGGTTCGGGGGAGATGGTTCGTTCCTGCAATATGTTACCCGAAAGCCCGCCGTTTTGCGACCCGGCTTTTTGACGGCGCGCGCGGGAGCGGCGAGAGGGCGCGGCGGGATTTGCAGGGGCAGGACTGCGGTGCGAGCCGGGTTTCGGGCGGGGATTATTTGAAGCCGAGGTCTGCCAGCTTCTCTAACGTCAAGCCCGGCGGTTGAGGCTCGCCGTCGCCCGACCTGCCGACCGCGAGGATGCGCTCGACGTACTTGGCGATGATGTCGGCTTCGAGGTTCACGTCGTCGCCCGGTCTGAGGCGCGAGAGGTTCGTCACCGCCCACGTCTTCGGGATGACGGCGATCTCGAAATGCTCTTCGGCGAGCGCGGCGACGGTGAGGCTGATGCCCTCGACCGCGACCGAGCCCTTGAAGACGAGGTAGCGCGCGAGCTCTTTCGGGTAGCCGACGCGAACGGTCCACGACCCGCCGTGCGACTCCGCCGAGAGGAAGCGACCGCGCGCGTCCACGTGCCCCTGCACGATGTGACCGCCGAGCCGCGTCGCGGGCGTGACGGCGCGCTCAAGATTGACGAACGAACCGGCGCGCAGGTTTCCCAAGGTCGAGCGCTGCAACGTCTCGCGCGATCCGTCCGCCGCGAACGATCCCTTCTCAACGTCGAGCGCGGTCAGGCACACGCCGTTGACCGCGATCGAATCCCCCTCCTTCGTCCCCTCGCTCACCACCCGCGCCTCGACGCGAATCCGCACGCCCTCGCCCCGCCGCTCAAGTCTTCGCACGCGACCGAGTTCTTCGATGATACCTGTGAACATACGTTTTATATTTTTAACTTGCTGCCTTGCTTTATTTCACTCAATGTAAGTCCGTAATATGACTTCGATAGCTCTTCTTCTTGCTCCCAGAGATTTTTAATCTCATCATTCTTTAGATAATCAAGCATGCCGTTGCACCAAGCCTTCCAAACTTCCGGGTAAATATACCCGGTACGGTAAAATAGATATTCTTCGCTACAGAGATTGAAATAATCATAGAGTTCAGCAATATCGGGAGGATCGAGTTTCGGCTTCTTCTTTATTAGGTTCAACTTCTCATTCTTATCGTTATAACTACAGTTAAAGGTAACAAATAACTCTTTGAATAGTTTGGTTTCTTCGAGTTGTTGCTTTTGAATGAAGTAAATGAAGGAGACCGCGCCGCCAACGATAGTAAATGAAATTTTCCAGTCGTATCTTACCCAATAGAGAAATATCGCCGCTGCACTCGCAATTGGAATCAATAGAGCAAAAAGCCAAAGGTAATTTCTATAAATCAAGTATTTGATTTTTATGTTGCAGTGTCTGGCTTTAAAATTCATGGTGTTTTGTCATTACATCTGCCGCTCGCGCACGACTTCCAGCATCCGCGCGAAGACCTCTTCGACGGGGAGTTCGGTGGTGTCGATGACGACGGCGTCTTCGGCGATCTTCAGGGGCGAGTCGGCGCGGGTCGAATCCCTCAGGTCGCGCGCGTTGATGTCGGCGAGCGTGTCGGCGAGCGTCAGCGCCGGCGCCTTCGCGTGATCCTGCTCGTAGCGCCGGCGCGCGCGCTCTTCGGGGACGGCGGTGACGAAGAACTTCACGCCGGCGTCGGGGAAGACGACCGTGCCGATGTCGCGCCCGTCGAGCACGACGCCGGCGCCGCTCCTGCCCATCTCGCGCTGGCGGCGGACGAGCTCGCGTCGCACCTCGGGGATCGTCGAAATGACGGAGGCGAGGCGGCTCGCCTGCTCCGTGCGAATCTCCGCGGTCACGTCGCGCCCGTCGAGTGTGACGCGGATGTGATCGGGATCGCCCGACAGCTCCACGCGCGCGCGACGCGCGACTTCGGCGACCCGCGCCTCGTCGTGCGCGCTCACGTTCCCCGCGACGACAGCGATGGCGACCGCGCGGTACATCGCGCCCGTGTCGGCGTAGAGCAGACCGAGCTCGCGCGCGAGCATCCTGCCGAGCGTCGATTTGCCCGCGCCCGAAGGTCCGTCGATGGCGATGACGAGTGGCTTCATTAAGAGCTGTCCGTGGTCAGTTGTCCGTTGTCAGTTGTTAGTAGTCTGTTGTTGTCGTCCGATGTAATTCGTTCGATCTGTTCCAAAGCACGCCTCTCGCGAGAGACAAACAACGGACGACGGACAACTGACTACGGACGTTTTTGAATGACTTCCCGTAGCGCGGCGAGGGCTGTCTCGACGCCTTCGCGCGAGACGTCGTAGTGCGTGACCATGCGGATGGAGGTGCCGAAGCCGGAGGCGAGGACTTGGCGCTCGGCGAGCCGCGCGCAGACGGCGTCAGCCGCGATGCCAGTGCCTGCGACATCGAAGATGACGATGTTGGTGACGACCTTTTCGGGGTCGATCTTCACGCCGGGCAGCTCCGCGAGACCTTCGGCGAGTCGGCGCGCGTTGGCGTGATCGTCGTGCAATTTTTGCGGCGTCTCTTCGAGCGCGACGAGACCGGCGGCGGCGAGGACGCCGACCTGCGTTGAAGATGCGCGCGCCGTCGAGGTGGACGGGCAACCCCGTAGCGTGCGCGCGCTCGCACACTTCCTCGGTGCGGGCGCGCGTGTAGACCGTGCCGCCCGCGAGGTTGTGCGAGTTCTCGATGGCGACGAGCCCGGTGGGCGCGACGTAGTAATGGCTGTTGACGTGCAAGCCCGAAGCGATCTCTTCCCAGCGGAGGATGCCGCTTCCGTCCGCGCTTCTGACGGGGCGCGCGACCGTGCCGGCGACCGCCGACATCGCCGCCATCTCGTAGTTGAAGATGTGCCCGCGCTCCTCGATGACGACCTCGTTGCCGGGTCGCGTGTGAAGCTTCACCGCGATCTGGTTGCCCATCGAGCCGGTGGGCACGAAGATGGCGGCTTCCTTCCCGAAGAGTTCGGCGGCTCTCTCCTGGAGTCGGTTGACGGTCGGGTCTTCGCCGTACACGTCGTCGCCCACCTCGGCTTCCGCCATCGCGCGACGCATCGCGGGCGTCGGCTTCGTCACGGTGTCGCTTCTGAGATCGATCATGGGAAGTCGAGATTCAGCCTTCACTCACGCCGCTTTTGATTTCGTGTAGTCGCCGCCGGAGACGAGCGGCGCGTCGCCGGGGTCGCGGTTGTAAACGTACATCCAGCACCGCAACTCGCGCCCGCCGTCGAGCCTCACGGTCGCCCGCTTCCTGACGAACAGGCTCGCCGCCGGATCGTGCGGCTTGTAGTCCTCGTACTCGTCCAGAGACTTCAGCACCGACTGATCGTCGGGGAGTGCGAACACCCTGCCCGAAATTTTCCTCCGCGCGGAGGCGTCGGGGATGGCGCCGGGGTATTCACCCAGATCGTAGAGACGTCCTTTCACCGTCGCCGCCCCGACGGGTCGCAGACGCCCGACGGCATCGGCGACCTCGCCCGGCGCGTGCTTCGGCGACAGCGTGCCGTAAACGAAGAGGTAATCTTTCACTTCAACGCCTCCGCATTCAGAAGTTCGTCCAGCCGCTCGTAACCGTTCCGCCGGATGTACGCGTGGACGCCCGCGTGCCTGCTGAGACAGCCGAGATAATACCCGAACAAGTCCTGAACCTCTTCGAGTTTAAGCTGCTCGCGGTGCTTGAGGAAGGCGACGTACTCGAAGAAGTTGAGGTAGTCAGTGAAATCAGAATCCTCCATCGCGACGAGCGCGTCGACCTGCTTCGTGCCCGCGTCGCAGTCCAAAGCGTCGCGGACTTTTTTCAACTCCTGCCGCTCGTAAAACTTCTCGTACAGACTCGAAGCCCAGCGGGCGCGTTCGAGCCGCGAGTTGCTCTTATAAATGCGCGCGGCGTAGATGGCTGCCCCGACCGTGCCGAGGGCGGCGATCCCGCCGGTGACGTTATAGAACAACTGGGCAAGAGCGTTCCAATCCGTGAGGGTCATGGTGAGGTCGTCTCCTTAGCATCATTTTAGTGAGTTCTAGACGAATGCGGCGAACACTTCGTTCGACATCAGCGCGCCCGCGGGCGTGAGGCGCAAGGTGTCGGAGTCGAGTTCGATCAAGCCCGCGTCGCGGAAGCGCGCGAGATCGGCGGCGTGCGTGGCGCGAACGTCGGCGCCGAACCGCGCGCGGTGTTGCCGCAGATCGACGCCGCGCATGAGGCGCAAGCCGAGGAAGAGGGATTCGGCTTCGCGGTCGCGCGCGGTCAGGCTCGTCGTCTCGACGACGGCGCTGCCCGCCCGCTCGATCAACTCGACGTAGCGCAGCGTGTCGCGCTCGTTCGACCAGCGCGCGCCGCCGCCGTCGTAGGAGTGCGCGGAGCAGCCGAAGCCGTAGTAGGGCGCGCCCGTCCAGTATTTCAGGTTGTGCCGCGACTCTCGACCCGCGAGGCAGAAGTTGGAGATCTCGTAGTGCTCATACCCGGCAGCGCGCGTGCGCCCGACGAGCAGCTCGTACATCTCGGCGGCCGCGTCCCCGTCGGGCTGCGGGTGCGCGCCGCGGCGGATCTGATCCGCGAGCGGCGTGCCCTCGTGGACTTCGAGGAGGTAGAGCGAGAGGTGCTCGGGGCTAAGCGCAAGAGCCTCGTCCATGTTGCGCGACCACTGCGCGACAGTTTGTCCGGGCAGACCGGCGATGAGATCGAAGCTGACGTTCGTAAAGCCCGCGGCTCGGAGCGTCGAGAGCGTGCGGCGCGCGTCCTCCGCCGTGTGCGTGCGACCGAGGCGGCGCAACTGCGCGTCGTCGAAGGTTTGCAGACCGAAGCTCGCGCGATTTACCCCGGCGGCGCGGAAGCCCTCCGCCACTTCTTTCGTCACCGTGCCGGGGTTCATCTCCATCGTCACTTCGGCGTCCCGACAGACGTCGAAGTTCGCGCGCACGGCTTCCAGCAGGTAAGTGATCTGCGC
>JAIVJC010000251.1 GCA_020200235.1 Acidobacteriota bacterium
ATATGAGCCTAAGCCATATAGCCGATGGACTATGAAAGGAATGCTTGACGTAAAGCCCGATTCACAGCTCCTCGTTGCACAAGAGTTCTGGAATTTTATCGGCGGAGATGGAGCATATGAACAACTGCTTAATGTATTTGAGCAGGTTGGCATTGAACTTCGTCCTGAGATAGACGCGCGCTTCGCCCAATTTAAGTAGAGCTTCTCCGAAGTAATATGACAACACCTGCTACAACGAAAAGCCGCGTCTCGCAGAAGGCGGGCCGGTTCACCGAGTCGGTCATCCGCGAGATGACGCGCGAGGCTCTGCGTTACGGAGCCGTCAACCTCTCGCAGGGCTTCCCGGACTTCCCCGCGCCCGCCGAGATCAAGCGAGCCGCCGCCCGCGCCATCGAGGACGACATCAACCAGTACGCGATCACTTGGGGCGCGAAGGATTTCCGCGACGCGATCGCCGAGAAGACGAAGTGGCACCTCGGTCTCGAAGTCGATCCCGAGACCGAACTGACCGTCACCTGCGGCTCGACCGAGGGGATGATCGCCGCGATGATGGCGACCGTCGATCCGGGCGAAGAGGTCGTCATCTTCGAGCCCTTCTACGAGAACTACGCGCCCGACGCCGTCCTCTCGGACGCGCGCCCGCGCTACGTCCCCTTGCGCGCGCCCGACTGGACGTTCGACCGCGAAGAGCTGCGCGCCGCCTTCAACGCGAAGACCAAAGCGATCATCATCTGCAACCCGAACAACCCGACCGGAAAAGTTTTCACGCGCGAAGAGATGGAGTTCATCGCCACGCTCTGCCGCGAGTTCGACGCGCTCTGCTTCACGGACGAAATCTACGAGCACATCCTCTACCCGCGCGCCGACAGAGAGGTCGAGCACGTCTCGATGGCGCAGCTCGAAGGGATGCGCGAGCGCACGGTCGTCGTCAACTCGATGTCGAAGACCTACTCGGTGACGGGCTGGAGGGTCGGCTACGTGATCGCGCCGCCCGCGATCACCTCTGCCGTCCGCAAAGTCCACGACTTCCTCACGGTCGGAGCCGCCGCGCCCCTGCAAGCCGCGGGCGCGCTCGCTTTGCGCCTGCCGCGCGACTACTACGAGCACTTGCGCGCCGACTACGAGCGCCGCCGCGACATGCTGCTGCCCGAACTCGAACGCGCCGGCTTCAAAGTCTTCCGACCCGACGGCGCCTACTACGTGATGACCGACATCTCCGCCTTCGGCTTCGCGGACGACGTGGAGTTCACCAGGCATCTGATCCGCGAGGTCGGCGTCGCCTGCGTCCCCGGCTCGTCCTTCTACTCCGATCCGGCGCTCGGCGCGCAGCAGGTGCGCTTCTGCTTCTGCAAGCGAGACGAGACGCTACAAGCCGCCGCCGAGCGACTCCAAAAACTTCGCGCTTGAGTAAGCTACCGCCATGCCTACAAAACACTCGATGCCTTCCTTTCTCGTGAATAAGGTCAAGCCAGAATTGTACGAGCGTTGGTTAAAGCGGAAAGCCATGGCGCACGTGGTACGTGACCGGAAGCGTGATCGTACTTGCAGTGTTGCGCTCTATAAAGAAGCAATCCACGCAGCCGTGCTCAACTCCAAAGGCAAAGACGCTTACACGGGCGAGCTGCTTCATTGGAATCTCATCAGTACATACAATAACGAAGAGTCAAAGAAAGGTCGCCACGGGTACAAAGCAGGCTTTGCGCTGTTGCCGACAGTAGATCATGTGTCAGCAGAAGCAACGGAAGCGAGCTTTCGTATCTGTGGTTGGCGCACCAACGATGCGAAAAATGACTTGTCGCTGGAAGCGTTCATAGAGTTGTGCCAGAGGGTGCTCAAGCACGCGGGCTATCACGTGAAGAAACGCGGCTGAACTTGAGTGTTAGCAGCAAGCGTGATGTGGGACACGAAGCGACAGATCATCTGGCTCACGACGGGCGTCGTGCTCGGCACGTTCTTCCTCTACCCGCTCGCGCGCGACGAGGTCGGCGTCACGGACTGGTCGTACTTCGCCCAGCTCGAACTCCTCCTCCTCGCCGTCATCGGCGTCATGTTCTACGTCTACTCAAAGAAGAACAGGGGATAGGGG
>JAIVJC010000169.1 GCA_020200235.1 Acidobacteriota bacterium
CCCCTATCCCCCATCCCCCGCTTTGTGATAATCTCACGCGCGATAACCGAGACACTCAAGAGTTCTTCCATCTCGCACCGAAAAACTAACACTTTCGGAGGGCTTATGCTGATCGAGTCAACCGCGCATCTCCCCGTCGGTCTCGCCATGTTTCAAGACCTCTTCCACGCGCCGGGCGGCGATCAACTGCCGCGCATCCTGCTGCGCTGGAGCCACTTCGTCTTCGGCATCACCTGGATCGGGCTCCTCTACTTCTTCAACCTCGTCAACGTCCCCTTCCAGAAGGGGCTCGACGCCGACACGAAGAAGAAGGTGAATCCCGATCTGCTCTCTCGCGCCCTCTGGTACTTCCGCTGGGGCGCGGTCGGCACCGTCCTCGTCGGGTTGATGTACTACGCGATGTACATCCTCGCCGGAGACGTGAAGAACGCCAACGCCGCGGGCGGCAACGTCAACGTCTGGGTCGTGCTCGCGGTCTGGATGCTGATCGGCATCGTCGTCTTCGCCATCGAGTACATGATCATCATGAAGGTCCCCGCACTGACGAAGGACGGGAAGGTCTTCGCGGCGGTGGTCGCGGTGCTCGTCATCGTGATGGGGTTTTTGATCGTGCGCTGGCTCGACGGGCAGTTGACGGTCGGGCGCGACAGCTTCGCCTCGAACAAAACTTTCTCCATCGGCATCGGCGGCGCGCTGGGGCTGATCATGATGCTGAACGTGTGGGGCATCATCTGGCCCCTCCAGAAGCGCATCATCGCCGGCACCGCCGGGACGGGGCCCGCCGCCCCGCCCGAGTTCGCGCGGCGCGCCTTCCTCGCCTCGCGCACCAACGCCTGGCTCTCGCTCCCGATGCTCTTCTTCATGGCGACCTCGCACGGCGACTGGATCATCTTCGGACGATAGAAGAGCCGTAAACCGTTAACCGTAAACCGTGACAGGACGAGACAGGGTTTTCTCCTGTCACCCGTCACGGTTTACCGTTTACAGCATTTTCGGGTGTAAACTGTCGTCACGCCTGACAGGTTAATCGTCGAAATGAGGTGAAGCCATGATCAATAAGTTCACGTACCAGCCGAAGCAGTTCGATCTCTCCGGCCTGAGCGGCATCTCGGACAAGACTCTGGAGATGCACTTCAAGCTCTACGAGGGCTACGTCAAGGAGACGAACAAGCTGACGGAGAAAATTTCCGAGTTCCTGCAGGACGGCAAGATCGATCAGGAGGAGGTGCCCGCCTACTCCGAGCTGACGCGCCGCCTCGGCTTCGAGTACAACGGCATGGTCCTGCACGAGTACTACTTCGGCAACATGAAGCGGCAGGGCTCGGTCGATCCGGATAAGAATTCGACCTTCTTCAAGCTCGCCGAAGATAGTTTCGGCAGCTACGACATCTGGAAGGCCGACTTCGTCTCGGTCGGCAAGATGCGCGGGGTGGGCTGGGCGATCTGCTACCAGAACCCGGCGAACGGCGCGCTCTCGAACCACTGGATCAGCCTGCACGAGACGGGCAACATCGCGGGCTTCGTGCCGGCGCTCGTGATGGACGTGTGGGAGCACGCCTTCATCCTCGACTACGCGCCCGCCGACCGACCCAAGTACATCGAGGCGTTCTTCTCCAACATCGACTGGGCGGCGGTCGAGAAGCGGCTGCAAGTCAACACGGTCTCGCGCCCGGCGACCGCGTAATGAAATGCGGAATGCGGAGGTACTGATTGCGGAATGCGGATTTCGGATTGCGGATTAGCAAGAGTCCTGGTCTTCTAATCCGCAATCCGAAATCCGCATTCCGCATTCTAACTTCGCCCCGCCCCGCGTTTCGTTCTATACTTCCGCCGCACGATCCAAAATTCATCCCAGACCGGAGGCTCTGATGAGGTTTTCCGCCCGCGCATTCCTGCCCGCGTCGCTGTGCGCCGTCGTCGTCGCCCTGACCGCGGCGGCTTGCGCGCCATCCGAGAATGCCAACTCCAACACGACCGCGACGACCAACGTCTCGCCGCCCACGACCGCCACGCCCGTGCAGACGCTCTCCGAGGTCGAGCGCCCGCAGAAGATCAAAGACTTGATGGCTAGTCGCGGCGCGCAGGACGAGGCGAAGCCGACGCTGCGCTTCGTCGAGCCGCGCAACGGCGCGAGCATCGCGGGCTCGACCGTCAAAGTTCGCCTCGCGTTGGGCGGCGATCTCAAGGGCTACCAGCCGCACAAAGACCCGGCGACCGGCATGGGCAACCACATCCACGTCATCCTCGACAACCAGCCATACGAGGCTTACTACAACCTCGGCGAGCCGTTCGAGCTGCGCAACGTCGCCGCGGGCAAGCACACCCTGCGCGTCTTCGCCTCGCGTCCGTGGCACGAGTCCTACAAGAACGACGGCTCGTTCCAGATGGTGACCTTCACCGTCGCGGGCGGCGGCGACGCCACGAAGCCGACGACGACCGCCACGGGTCAGACGATGGCTGACAACAGGAACGCCGCGGCGAACCACAACGCGAACTCGGCGAACGCGAACGCCGCGAACACGAACGCCGCCGCCGCGCCCGAGGGCAAGGACATGCCCGCGAGCCAGGGCGGCGATGTCGATCCCTCGAAAGCGCTCCTCACCTACAGCCGACCGAAGGGCGAGTACAAGGGCGCGGATACGGACGCCATCATGATCGACTTCTGGCTTTCGAACGGGAGGCTCACGGGCGACGGCGGCGACTACCGCGTGCGCTACACCGTAGACGGCGGCGAGGCGAAGTACCTCGACCAGTGGGCTCCCATCTGGCTCGCGGGCGACTCGATGGACTCGATGATCAACGCCGAACGCAAACGCACACTCTTCGCCGCGCTCGCGTCGGAAGCGGCGGCGTGCCGCAGGTGCGCGGCGATGTGCGGGCGCACGGCTGTCCTGAGCGAGAGGAACGGCGATCCGTCGGCGCGCGTCATGTTCGTCGGCGAGGCTCCCGGTCGCCAGGGCGGCGACCGCACGCGCGTGCCCTTCTCCGGCGATCAGTCGGGGCGCAACTTCGCGCGCTACCTCGATTCCATCGGACTCTTACGAGCCGACATCTTCATCACGAACGCCGTGCTCTGCAACCCGCGCAAAGAGTCGGGCGCGAACCGCAAGCCGACGGGCGCGGAGGTTAAAAACTGCGCGGAGTTTTTGCGCCGCCAGATCGGGCTCGTCGATCCGCGCGTCGTCGTCACGCTCGGCGCCGTCTCGCTTGCCGCGCTCTCGGCGGTCGCCTACCATGAGTTCACGCTGAGAGAGTGCGCGGGGCGCGTCGTGGAGTGGGGCGGGCGGCTGCTCGTGCCGCTCTATCACCCGAGCCCGCAGGTGCTCGCCTCGCACCGCCGCGAGGACGCGCAGCTCAGAGACTACCGCGCCGTCGCGCGCGCCCTCGGGCGCGAGGCTCTTTCGCAACACGCATGACGAACACGGTCGAACAGGCGGCGACACGAAAACTCTCGCTCGACGAGACGCACCGGCGCGCCGGCGCAGTTCTGGTCGAGCGCGACGGCTACCTGCTCCCCGCCGCCTACGGCGACGCGGCCGCCGAGTACGAAGCCGTGCGCGGCGGCGCGGGCGCGGGGATCGTCGATCTCTCCGCGCGCGGAAGGATCGAAGTGAGCGGCAAGGACGCCGTGCAGTTCTTGAACGGGCTCGTCACGAACGACGTGAAGACGCTCGCCGCAGGCTCGTGGATGCACTGTGCGTTCCCGAACCCGCAGGGTCGCCTGCTCGCCTTCGCGCGCGCGTGGCGCGCGACCGCCGAGGACACGTTTCTCTTCGACACCGAGACGCCCACGCGCGCCGCCGTCTTCAAAAACCTCGAACGCTTCTCGCTCGCCGGTGATTTCAAGGTCGGCGACACGACCGACCGCAGCGCGCAGCTCTCCGTGCAGGGCGCGCGCGCCGCAAGCATCGTCGGCTCGGCGCTCGGCACAGACTTGTCGTCGCTCACACGCGGTCGCGTCGTGGTCGTTGACTCGCAGCTCGGCGTCATCACCATCGCACGCGCGACGCACACCGGCGAGGACGGCGTCGATCTCGTCACGGGTGCGGACGGGGCGGCAGACTTGTGGGAGGCGCTCGTCGCGGCGGGCGCGCGACCCGTGGGGCAGGACGCGCTCGAAGTGCTGCGCGTCGAGGCGGGCGTCGCCCGATACGGCGCGGACGTGGACGCGACGAACGTGGTGCTCGAAGCGGGCCTGGACGAGGCGGTAAGCTACACGAAGGGCTGCTACGTCGGGCAGGAGATCATCGCGCGCATCCACTGGCGCGGTCACGTCGCGAAAAGGCTGTCGGGGCTCTTGCCCGAAGACGACGACTCGGTCGCGGCGCTCACCCCGGAAGCGAAGATCAAGACGACGGACGCGAGCCGCGAGATCGGTCGCGTCTCGTCGGTCGTCTTCTCGCCGCGCTTGAGAAAACAGATCGCGCTCGCCGTCGTCAAGTACGACTTCCTCGCGCCGGGCACGGAAGTTTTGATCGAGGGCGAGCGCGGGCAGAGTCGCGCACGCGTCGCCGGGTTGCCCCTCGTGCGCGGCAGCTGGTACGCGCAAGACTCGGCGGGGGCTGAATCGTGAGCGGGCGCGAGCCGGGGGATGACGTGAGCGGCGCGGCGCCGTCTTCGACCGGCGCGGCTGACGTGACCGGCGCGAAGGGCGACGCGAACGACTCCGCGGGTGCGGCGCGCCGCGATCTCGACGGCTCTCAGGCGCGGCTCGCCTACTCGATCATGCGCGTGCTGCTCGAACACACGCGCGTCACGGGCGATCTCGTCGCGCTGATGGCGCAGACGCTCGACGAAGACACGCTCAAATCCCTCACCGCCACGCCCCACTGGGCTGCCTACCTCGACAGCCGCCGCGCCCTCTCTCGCGCGCGCGAAGACATGGAGCAGTTCGCGCGCGTGATGAACGAACTCGGCGAGAGCTGATCACCCGCCCCGCCGTTACTGTCGGTCGTACCTCTCCTTCTTACCCGCCGCCAGAGCCTCGACCGCCTTCGCGATCCTGCGCTCGCGCGTCTCGGGCTTCTTCGCCTCCTCGATCCACTCGGCGTACTCCCTGCGGTGCGTGAAGCTCAGCGCGTCCCAGGTCGAGCGCGCCTGCTTGTTGCCTCTGAGCGCGCGCGCGAAGTCGGCTGACGGCTCGACGGTGCGCGGCTCCTCGTCGCGCTCCATCGTCATGCTGATCGGCTCGCCGCCCTTCACATTCGCCCCGGCGCGAATCTTGGCGTTGACGATCATGTAGTGCTTGCCTCCGCCCATCGGGAAGATGGAGCCGCGGTAGGGGAAGCCGTTGATGTTGCCGCGCACGGGGACGCGCGCGCGCGTGCCGAAAACCTTCTGCACGTCGAAGGGGACGAGGATGCCCGTCGCGGCGCTGCCCGCCGGGTCTGTTTCGAGCAGCACGCGGAAACGTTTGGTCGGCGATTTCGTTTTGGTCGTAGCCATAAACCTCTTCTCCTTCATTCAGCACTCACGCGGCGAATCGGCTTGAGCGCCCGGTTGGGCTTTTGCTCTCATCCGCGTTTTCGGTTTTTCACGAACTTCCGCACGATGCCTTTGATTGTGGGTTCGGGAATCTCCGTGCCGATTCGATAGCCGGGGTTGATGACTAAGCCGGACCCCGGCGCGAGCGTCGAAAGCAGCTCGCCGCCTTTCATCACGACGCTGCCCTTCATCTTGTCCTTATCATAAACGGCAAGTCCCGCGGATGAAAGCAATGCTATCGAGCGCTCCGGTCGAATGAGTTGTTGGACGGCGTCCGTTATTTATAAATACTTGTCAGTAGAACCGTGCCCACAGATGGAGGCGTCCCGGGGAACTTCGCGAATCGACTGAGGCGTCCAGGGGGGCGGTGCCGGATCGTCCGAGGCGTTTACCATCCCCGCGCCCCCATCGCTTGACCGCCGCCACGATCTGCGGTGATCTAGGGTGGCATGAAGACATGGGTGAAGAGATCGCTGATCGTCATCGCGCCGGCGCTGCTCGCTTTGATCGCCTGCCTCGTCTGGCTCGGATCGCGTCCCGACGAGCCGGACGCCGCGAGCCTCTCGGGCGACTCCCGCGTCCCTTCGTTCGAGGTGCGCGTCGAGAAGCCTCGCATGGATCGGTTCCTCTTCGGCATCCTCCCGGTCAGGATCGAGGAGAAGCTACTCGGAGGCGAGCTGCGATTCGGTCACGCGAGCCGCGGCGCCCGTGTCGGCGTCGCCGGGCGCGACCGCATCGAGCTCGGCGCCGACGGCTGGGACCTCTTGATCGAAGCGGACGGCGGAGGGGGGATCGCACCGGGGACGCGCCTCGTCTTCCCCATCGAGATCGCGGAGGTACGGCGGACGCTGCGCTGCCGGCCCGCGGAACGTGCCACGGGCTATCTCCGCGCCGCCACGCGGGCGGGCTCCGGCGAGCTCGACGGCAGCTTCCTCGTCGAGCTCGCCAACTGCGTGAATGCCGAGACGGGGAAGATCCTCGATACGGAAGCCGGGGCTCGTCCGGGCGACGCGTGGCCGTCAGAACCGCTCACCCTCCGCGGGAACTTCGCGGGTCTGCCACAGGTCCGTCGCTAGTGCCCAAAGGAGCCCGCCCGACGCCCGGCATCACCCGCGCCCCTGTTCAAGATTCATGAGCGGCATGCTGGAGGGGCGTCGGGTGCATGCCGCTGTTAGGCCGCCGGTCATTAACCTATAAATGGCGAGATCGTGCGCCGCCGACGCACCTGGATAATCAACGTCGCGATCACTATCACCACCGCAGAAGCGAGAAAGGTACTAAATGCGAAGCGCGCCCCGGGGAGCCTGACGGCTATCTCCGCGGCCGTCGCCGCGACCAGCCCGGCGTAAGAGTATGACATTGATTGATAGTGCCGCTGGACCCATGACTGCCGCGGTCGTCGTGTCCAAGCCGGCAGAAATCCTGCCGCCAGGCTGATGAAGGCAATCACGGAGAGCACATGGAAGGGGCCGAAGCGTCCGAAAAGCCGGTAGATGAGGAATGAGGAGGACAGTAGGCCGACCATGCTCAGGACATATACCCGGCCGAGGCGGCGATGACTCGACGTGCCCTTCCGCCGGAAGAGCACAGCCCCGCCCGCGCCGAGCGCCAGCAACCCGAAGAGAGTGTGCGCCGTCAAGTTTCGTGCAGGCGGCATAACGCCCGGCATCACCCGCCCGCGCGGGACGTCGCCACGGCCGAGTCTTGCGGATGGGAGCCGCGCTGATGCGGGTCGGGTGCATGCCGCTGTTAGGCGCGTCTTACTTCATACCAACATTTCTTGGTAATACAGCTTTGTTTGGATGGATTATTGTCCAGTATTCTTCCCAAATGCTGTCAATCTTTATTAGCTTTAAAAAACACCAGACTGAAAGAGCAAGAATAATAAGCCAGAATATGCCGGTATAAATAAGCAAGATTCGGGTATGAGTAGGGCTGATAGCATCTCCAACATCTTGGGTCATGTAATCGTGACCCGCAACGAGAGAATAAACCACGACGGGCAGAAAACAGATTAACTTGGGGATAAATCGTAATAGCCATGATCTGTTAGCAACCCACTTAATATTTTCATCCTCCATATGCGGAAGCGTTAGGACTTGCCGCATTGCCAGCAAATCATAAAAAGTTTCAATTTGTTCAGGATCGCCTTTAGCGGCTCTAGTAGCTGCCTTGAACGCTAACCTCAGACTAACAATTTCGGTTCTGATACTAAACCTCAGCAGTGTCAGTACCGTAATGAAACCGAATCCACCTAATAAACCTAGATCGTTAATATCAAATGCAACACCGAAAAAAGGTACCCGAACGGTAAGAGCATTTTCCACATATCCTCTCGCAACAGCACTATGAAAATTTTTATACCGCTCATCATCAAGGCCAACTAGAGTCCCGAGCTTTTTAGCCACATAGGGATTCTCTGAATGGCTTATAATTTGAAGACGTTGAAGCATCCAACCTGTTCGCAGAGAATTCAAGAAACCGACGAGGGCTAAAACACAAGCGACGACCAGTACAATCATTATTGTTCGGCTACGCTTAGAGGAATCACTTGTTGCATCTAAAAAATCTTGAAGGTCGAGGGAATCATTGTTCATGAGGAATCTCCTTTCAAGAGCTTTGCCGAAGTTGAGGTAAAGTAGGGAGGCGGATTTTACCACTCTTTTTCAGTTAGCACAGGCGCAGTTTACCGCAGTCAGATCGGTCAAAACAGGGACTGCTGCGTTTCGAGATCGGCGGGCGGGACGGTGGGCAGACCGAGCAGCTCTTTGAGCCGGTTCGCGCTCGCAGGCGCGAAGCCCTCGTAGAAGTTGCTGAAGTAGGCGAAGACCGCCGGGACGCGCTCGCACAGACGCCGCGTCGCCTCAGCCCACAGCTCAAGGTTCTTCACGCGCGGGCGCTGCACCGCGTCGAAGCGCGTGAGATCGCGCTCGCCCATCCAGCGGACGTAGGCGAACTCCGCCGTCAACGACTCGACGCACCGCCAGAGCGCGCGCCGCTCGATCCACTCGCCCTCGACGAGCGCGAGCGCGACGCCGTGCTTGTTCAGCAGTTCAATCACACCCTCCTCGATCCAGCTCGCGTGGCGGAACTCGACGGCGAAGCGCATGTCTTTCGGCAGGCGCGCGAGGAAGCGCGCGAGCGCGCGAGTGGTGTCGGGCGCGGCGACGAACTGCGGCGGGAGCTGGACGAGCACGGCGGCGAGTTTCTCCTGGAGCAGCCGCGCGTGATCGCAGAACTCATCGAGCGCGTGATCGCCGCCCTTGCCGAGCGCCGCCTCGTGCGTGATCTCGCGCGGGAGCTTGAGCGCGAAGGTGAAGCGCGCCGGCGTGCGCTTGTTCCAGCCGTCCACGACCGCGGCGGACGGCACGGCGTAGAAGGTGGAATCGACCTCGACCGAGTCGAAGGCGCGCGCGTACACGGCGAGCATGTCCGCATCGCGCGTGCCCTGCGGGTAGAAGACGGGCGCGGAGCCCGCGGGCGGCGTCACCCAGTCCGCGTAGTTCCAGCCCTGACAGCCGACGTGCGCGCATTCTTTAGCGGGAGGCATCGGTCCAGATTCTATCAGACCTCGCACACGATGAGCTGTACGATGCCGAGCGCGTGAGAGTCCACGCGCACGACGCGCAAGCCCGCCCGCCGCGCCTCCTCAGCCGTGCGCCGGTTGAAGTGATCGTCGAGCAGCCAGGCCGTCAACAGGCTCAGCGCGTCGAAGACGTAGCCGAGCGCGCCCGGCGGTCTGACGTGCTCGACCAAGACGACGCGACCGCCCGCGCGCACCACGCGCTTCAGCTCGGCGAAAGACGTTTGCGGCGACTCGACCGAGCAGAAGACGAGCGTCGCGACCGCCGCGTCGAACGTCGCGTCGGCGAAGGGCAAGGCTTCGGCGCGCGCCTCGACGAGCGCGAAGCCTCCGGGTCGCGCCTTGGCGCGCGCCACCTTCAGCATCTCCGCGCTCAGCTCGACGCACGCGCCCTGTGCGCCGCGCGGGTAGTGCGAGAAGTTCGCGCCCGTGCCCGCGCCCACTTCGACGAGGCGCGCGCCCTCTCCCAGCTCCGCGAACGCGCGCGCCCGCAGCCGCGCGACGAGCCAGCGCTCCAGCGGTCGCATCGCGCGGTCGTAAACGGCGGCGAGGCGGTCGTATGTCGGGGCTTTACGGGTCATGCGGGCGGCAGCACGCGCGGCGCGCCGGGCGGGGGGCGGTCTATGAAATTTTAAAGATTCCAAAAAAATGGACGGCGGCAGGCAGCGTAGTCCGGCTAAGTGTAAGTAAATTCTCAAACCGGACGCGCGCGGGGCGGGGCATAATGCTTGCAAAGAAATTAAAGCGTCGGTCGTGCTTTGGTCGTGCTTTTTATTATCACGGGGCATTACCAGTCTTACTCACAGCCTCGCCGCTTTCATCCGTAGGGTTTATACGAACCTAGGATCGAGCCCGCAGCCCACACCGAAGCCCGCGCGCAGATGTCGATTGAACCGGCACCCGCGCGGTCACGTCAACCCGGGGGAGTCGACTCCGGTTTACGAACGTCCCTTCGAAGGAGGCAGAAGAAATGTTAAGAACCTTGAAACTCGCGCTCGCGCTCGCCGCCGTGCTCGTCGGCACTGCCGTCGGCGCGTCGGCGCAGACGACCGGCTCGATCTCCGGATCGGTGCTCGACGAGAAGGGCGCGGCGATCCCCGGCGCGACCGTCACGGCGCGCAACACGCAGACCAACTCCCCGCGCACCACCCAGACCGACAGCGACGGGCGCTACAGCTTCCAGAACATGCCCGTCGGCAACTACGAGGTGACGGTCGAGGCGACGAACTTCGCCAAGTACGTGCAGACCGGCATCCAGCTCCTGCTCAACCAGCCCGCGGTCATCGACGTGACGATGAAGGCGGGGGGCGTGCAGGAGGTCGTCACGGTCTCCGAGAACGCGGCGCTCCTCAACACGACGAACGCCGAGGTCGGCACGCGCTTCGACGACAAGCGACTGTCGGAGCTGCCCATCGCGACGAACCGCAGCGTCTACAACGTCGCCCTCTCGGCGGCGGGCGTCAGCCAGATCAACTCCGGTCAGTCGCAGTTCGCCAACGGCATCAACTTCTCCGCCAACGGCGGCCGCGTCCGCTCGAACAACTTCATGATCGACGGGCAGGACAACAACGACTTCGGCGTCGCCGGGGCAGCCATCCCGCTCAACAACCCGGACGCGATCCAGGAGGTGCGGCTGGTGACGAACCAGTTCAGCGCCGAGTACGGGCGCAACTCGAGCGCCGTCTTCAACGCGATCACGAAAGCGGGCACGAACGACTTCCACGGCTCCGCCTTCTGGTTCCACAACGACAACGCGCTGAACGCTTGCAGCAACACGAACAAGAGCGGCGGCTTCTGCAACAAGAACGCGACCGACCCGTCGCGGCGCGGCGCGCCCTTCCGCATCGAGAACCAGCTCGGCGCGACGCTCGGCGGTCCGCTCCACCTGCCGCGCTTCGGCGAGGGGGGACCTGCATACATCAACGGCAAGGATCGCACCTTCTTCTTCTTCTCCGTCCAGCGCTGGTGGGATCGCCAGCTCGGCGTCGGGACCACCCTGAAGGGCGCGCCGACCGACGCTGGGCGCGCGGTGCTCGCAGCGGCGGCGGGCGATCTGCCGCAGGTGCAGGCGCTCCTCCGCTTCCTCCCCGCGGCGCAGACGGCCACGGGGCAGAGCGCCAGCTTCACGCGCAACGGTCAGACCTTCACCGTGCCGCTCGGCGCGCTGACCGGCTCGCAGCCCTCCGCGTTCAACGACTGGCAGATCATCCCCCGCGTCGACCACCGGCTGACGAAGAACAACAACCTTAACTTCCGCTACATCTACCAGGACAACGACACGCTGGGCGGCGCGGGCTCGCAGATCACGCCGCCGGGCTTCTCTTCGGCGGCGGTCGGGCGCACGCAGGGCGTCAACCTCTCGCTCACCAGCGTGCTCTCTTCGCGCTGGGTCAACGAGGCGCGCGCCGCGTTCCTGCGCAACGCCTCGGAGACCAACGCCCTCAACCCCAGCTCGCAGGACATCCCGTCCATCGAGATCGTCGAGTTGGGTCTGAGCGGCTTCAACGCCGGCAACACGCGGACGGCGATCGGTCTGGGCGTCAACCTGCCGCAGGCGTCGGTGCGCAACACCTACCAGTGGCAGGACAACATGTCCTTCACGACCGGCAACCACGGCATCAAGTTCGGCGGGGACATCCGCCGCAACCAGCTCCACCAGCTCTTCAAGCCCACCACGCGCGGGCTGCTCGAATACGCCACGCTGAACCGCTTCGTCAACGACGTGGCGACGCGCGCCTCGATCAACAAAGACCTGCCCGGCGTGGCGCGCGTGCTCCACCTCGACTGGCACGACTTCTTCTTCTACGCGCAGGACGAGTGGAAGTTGAGACCGAACTTCACGCTGACCTACGGCTTGCGCTACGAAAACCCGGGTCAGCCGATCCAGGACCTCGTCGAGTTCAACGATCCGGTCTTGCGCGCCGCCGGCGGCGATCCCCGCTTCAAGGTCGGCCCCATCCCCGGTCGCGACACGAACAACTTCCAGCCGCGCCTCGGCTTCAACTGGAACCCGCGCACGGGCGAGGGCAGCCCGCTGCGCTTCCTGACGGGCGGCGACAAGCTAGTGCTGCGCGGGGGCTACTCGCGCACGCACGACTACGCCTTCACCAACATCGCCCTGAACATCTGGAGTTCGTTCCCGTTCGTCGCGGCAGTGAGTCTATCGCCGCAGGTGGTCTCAGTCCCCGGCGGCAACGGCATCCCGAACGCCTACACGCGACTCCAGAACCCGCCCTTCGACCCGGCGACGGTCAACAAGACCATCGTCGACGAGAACTTCCACATGCCGGCTTACGACTCGTTCAGCCTCGAGATGCAGCGCGAGTTCGGCCGCAACGTCGTGATGAGGCTCGGCTACGTCGGGACGAGGGGGACGGGCCTCTTCGAGTCGGTCGACGCCAACCCGACCATCATCGGCTGCACCGGCGCGTCAGCCGCCAACGGCTTCTGCCGCACCAACCCCTTGCAGGGGCCGACGCGCCTGCGCACCAACTCCGGCAGCTCCATCTACCACTCACTCCAGACGAGCCTCGAGAAGCGCCTCTCGCGCGGCTTCAGCGGCGGCGTCCACTACACCTGGAGCGCGTTCATCGACACGCAGTCGGAGATCTTCAACGTCTCGTCGGGCGAGATCGCCGTCGCGCAGGACTCCTACTGCCGCGCCTGCGACCGCGGCCGTTCGAGCTTCGACCGCCCGCACCGCCTGACGGGCAACTTCGTCTACGAGCTGCCGTGGTTCCAGGAGCAGCGCGGCTTTGCCGGTCACTTGCTCGGCGGCTGGCAGTTGAACTCCCTGTTCACGTTCCAGAGCGGCTCGCCGTTCACACCGCTCCTCGGCTCCGACCCGACGAGCGCGCTGGCGAGCATCTCCGGCTTGGTGGGTAACTCCATCCGCCCGAACCTGAACACGAATCTCGATCTCTCGAACATGTCGGTCGAGGAGATCGTGGCGGCGGGCGGGCGCGCCCTCTTCCGCGGGCTCAGCGCGGGTCAGCGCGTCGGCAACATCGGGCGCAACGTGCTGCGCTCGGACGGCGTCAACAACTTCGACTTCGGCATCCTGAAGAACACGCGCGTCGGCGAGAACCAGAGGCTCCAGCTCCGCGCCGACTTCTTCAACGCCACGAACACGCGCGACTTCGGCATCCCCACGTCGACCATCACCTCGGCTAACTTCCTCAACCAGTGGGGCACGAACGGCGGCAACCGCCGCGTCATCGTCGGCATGAGGTACGTGTTCTAAACCGCCACCCGTCGGGGCGACGACCGCGCGCGCCGACGCGCCCGACGCCCCGGCGCGTCGGCACTTGCGGGGGCTGGGGGCTAACTCCCCGGCCCCCTTGTTTTACGCCTCGCACGCGACGCTCGTCTTCCGCGGCGGGAGGGCGCAGGAGTATGCTTAGGCAAAATTTGGAGGGAAGGGCGATGAAATTACTGTTCGCGCCGCTCTTGTTCGCCGCCGCGACGACGGTCGCCGCCGCCGCGCAAGACACTCCTTCCGCCGCGGCGGATGCGCCCGGCGTCGTCGTCGTCAAGTCCGTCTGGTCGAAGGAACGGCTTAACTGGGAGCGCGACCCCTTCGCCGGCCCGCTCGAAAACTTCGACGAGATGCGCGCCCGCGCGCGCAACGAGAAGCGCATCGACGACGCCAAGCGCGGCGGCAGCCAGTCAGACATCGACAAGGCGACCCGCGAGGCGCGCGCCGACGCCGCTAACGTCGCAGCCGTCCGCAAGGAGCGGCAGAAGCCCGCGCGCTACGTCTTCATGTACAAAGTCTCGCTGCGCAACGGCGGCGCGAAACCGATCCGCGCGATCGATTGGGACTACGCCTTCTTCGAGAAGGGCACGGCGCGCGAGGTCGGGCGGCTCCAGTTCACGAGCGAGGAGAAGATCGCGCCGGGCAAGTCGAAAGAGCTGAAGGTCGTCGCGCGCCAGCCCCCGGCGCAGACCGTCAGCGTCCACGCGCTCGGCGAGCGCGAGCACGAAGCACTCGACGGGCGGATCGAGTTAGTCCGCGTCGAATACGCGGACGGCAGCGTGTGGAAGAGACCGTGAGCCGATTCGCGCGCGCAGCCGACGGGCGGGGGCGCGGCTTGACCGCCCGGCGGCGGCGGTGTTAGCGTTTCGTCCGTCGACCGGGGCGGATCGTCCCGAACCGTTCTTTGCCAGCCGTAAAGATTGCATTCGCTATTCGACCCGCGCGCTTGAAAAATCGCGCGGGCTCGACCGTCACAGGTAGCCCATGAAAAGGGGCTCACAAGGGAAGTCGGGTGAAAATCCCGCGCGGTTCCCGCCACTGTGCACCGGCGATTGTGTCGCCCGCAAAAATTTCAGCCACTCGCGCTCGTATTGCGCGCGGGGAAGGCGCGGGCGGCGCGTCAGAGCCGGGAGTCAGGAAACCTTGCCTGTAGGAAGAGCCGTTAGCGATTAGCTGTTAGCTCTTAGCTTTTGGTTTGGCTAAGAGCTAACAGCTAATCGCTAACCGCTTTCGACGACGGAGGCGACCGCTGACGCTCCGGGAAAGAGCGAGTGGCGTCTGTGAGTTTGATCGCGCGCGGCGCGAAAATATTTTTTCAAAATATTTTACCCGCCCGCCGTCCCGATCAAATTGAAACTCGACGCGCCCTCGATCTTGCCGCCCGGCAGGATCGAGGGCGTCCGCGTTTCCGGCGGAAATAATTTCCGCGCGCGCAGACTTTTTCACACGTCGTTCGAGTCTTCCCGCCGCTTCGGCGCGCGCCCCCGCCGCCCGTCAGAGAGATCGCGAGGGAAGAGATGAGGAAAATTCTGTTCAGCAAGATCAGTATCGCGCTCGCCGCCGTGTGCGTCGCGGCGTGCGCCGCGCTCGCGCAGTCGCAAGGCGCCGCCGTGTCTTCGATCACGGGGCGCGTCGTCGATCCGCGGGGCGCGGGGCTCGCGGGCGCGCTCGTCACGCTCTACGCGAGGGAGCCGCTGCTGCGCCTGAACGCCGTGACCGATCCGTCGGGCGCGTACCGCTTCGAGCGGCTCGCGCCGGGCGAGTACCTGATCGAGGCTGACGCGCGCGGCTTCGCGCCCGCCCCGGCGCGGCGCGTTCGCCTGCGGTCGGGAGAATCCGCGACGGCGGACCTGGCGCTCGAAGTCGCGGGGCTCCGCGACGAGGTCGTCGTCACCGCGTCGGACACGGCGCAGGCGGTTGACGAGGTCTCGAAGTCTCTGACGACCGTGACGCTCGGCGAGGCGGAGGAGCGCGACGAGTATTCGGTCGCCGAGGCGCTGCGCACCGTGCCGGGCTTGCGTGTTCAGCAGTTGGGCGGACCCGGCTCGTTCTTCTCGATCAAGACGAGGGGCTTGCGCAACCAGGACACCGCCGTCCTCTTCGACGGGCTTCGCTTCCGCGACCCCGGCGCGCCGCAGGGCGACGCCTCCGGCTACCTGAGCGATCTCGACATCGTCAACCTCTCGCGCGTCGAGGTGCTGCGCGGATCGGGCTCTTCGCTCTACGGCACGAACGCCGTCGGCGGCGTCGTCAACATCGTCACCGACGAGGGCGGCTCGCCGACGCGCGGGCAACTGCTCTTCGAGGGCGGCGCGCTCGGATTCTTCCGCGGTCGCGCGCAAGTTTCGGGCGGCACGGATGACAACCGCGTCGCGTACAGCGCGGGCGTCTCGCACCGCAACGTCACGCGCGGCGTCGACTCTACGGACGCCGCGCGCAACACGAGCGGTCGGGGGCGCGCGCTGTTTCGCCTCACGCCGGCGATGACGCTCATGGCGCGCGGCTACGCTTCTGACTCTTTCCTACAACTCAATGACGACCCGCGACCCGTCGAAGGCACACTCCCCTCGGGCGTCGTCGACGCGCGCCCGGTCTCGCGCGCCGAGCTGCGCCGCTTCGAGTCGGGCGCACGGGCGGCGAGCCTCGCGAACGCGGGCGCGACCTTCATCCCCTCGGCGAACGACCCGGACGCCTCGCGCGCCACGCGCTTCTTCTCCGGCGCGCTGCGCTTCAACCACCGACCCTTCGAGAGCTTCGGCTACACCTTCATCCCGCGCTCGAACACCAAGCTGCGCGCGCACGCGGGCAACGGCTACCGCGCGCCGTCGCTGTTCGAGCGGTTCGGCAGCTCCTTCAGCAGCCTCTTCGGCGGCTTCTCGCCCTTCGGCGACCCGCGCCTCGCGCCCGAACGAGCGATCGCCTTCGACGCCGGAATCGATCAAACTTTCTCCCGCAACCGCGCGCGCCTCTCCGCGACCTACTTCTACACGCGGCTCCAGGAAGTGATCGTCTTCGACTTCACCGGGCTCGTCCCGCCCGACGATCCTTTCAAACGCTTCGGCGGCTACGTCAACACGCGGGGCGGTCTCGCGCGCGGCGTCGAGCTGGAGTTCGACTCGGCTCCGACGCGCGCGCTCGACGTGAGAGCCTCCTACACCTTCACGAACAGCGACGAGCGCACGCCGCGCCTCGGTCAAACCCGCGCGTTCGCCATCCCCGATCACCAGTTCTCGCTCGTCGCCACCGGGCGCGTCGGCCGCCGCGCCTTCTTCAACTTCGATCTGGCGGCGACGAGCGACTACCTCGCCCCCGTCTTCGATCCGTCGTCCTTCGCGAGCCGCGTCTACCGCTTCGGCGGCGCGTTGAAGGCGGACGCGGGCGCGAGCTACCGGCTGCCGCTCGCGGAGTCGCGCGCGCTGCGCTTCTTCGGCGTCGTCGAGAACCTGACGGGGCGCGACTACTACGAGAGCGGCTTCCGCACGCCGGGCCGCACCGCACGCGCGGGCGCGCAGTTCAACTTCTGATGAGCGCGGCTGAAGACAGACTCGTCGAAGGCGAGGACTATTATTTCGAGGGCGCGCTGGTGGTCTTCACCGGGCGCTTCCTCCTGCGGCGCGGCTACTGCTGCGAGAGCGGCTGCCGCCACTGCCCCTACGGTTTCAGGAAGGAGGCGCGCGAAGATGCACCGAAGACGAATGAACGTGAAAACGGTTGATTCGCGCCGCGTCGCATTCATTGTCGCAATCATTTGCTCGCTGCTCGCCTCGGCGGCGTGCCGCGACGCCGTCTACGTCGAGACGGGGGCGGGCGGCGGGAAGAGTGCTAAGCCGCGGCGCATCATCTCGCTCAGCCCGAGCACGACCGAGGTGCTGTGGGGCGTCGGCGCGTTCACGCGCGTCGTCGCCGTCTCCGACTACGACGACTTCCCGCCCGAAGTCAAAGACCTCCCGAAGATCGGCGGGTGGAGCAACACGAACCTCGAACAGGTCGCCTCGCTCAAGCCCGACCTCGTCGTGATGACGAAGGCGCAAGAGCCGTTCATCAAGGACAAGCTCGACGCGATGGGCATCCGCTACGTCTCGGTCGCCGACCGCACGCTCGCCGACGCGCGCTCCGCCATCACGCAGATCGGCGCGGCGGCGGGCGAGGAGGAAGCCGCGCAAAAACTCTTAACTGAAACGCGCGCCAAGCTCGACGACGTGCGCTCTCAGACGCAGGGTCTCGCCCGACCGCGCGTGCTCTGCGTCGTGGATCGGGTGCCGGGAACATTGCGCGGCCTCTACGCGGCGACGACCGGGAGCTTCTTCGCGGAGCTGATCGAGATCGCCGGCGGCGTCTCAATCGCGCCCGCCTCGGCGTTGGGCTTCGGGCAGATCAGTAAAGAAGCCGTCGCCACGCTCGACCCCGAGATCATCATCGACATGGTGCAGAGCAGCAACACGGGCAAGCTCGCGGAAGACCAGAAACAGGTCTGGGGCGAGCTGTCGCAGGTCAACGCCGTGCGCTCGGGCCGCGTCTTCGCCGTGCGCGACACGTCTGTGCTGCACCCGTCGCAGCGCGTCGGCGACACGGCGCGCAAGTTCGCCGAGATGATCCACCCGGAGGCGTTCAAGAAGTGAGCGGCGCGGGCGCACTGCTCGAGGCGCGCGGCGCGCACTTCGCCTACGGCGCGGCGGAGGTCGTGCGCGGCGCGACGCTCGCCCTGCGGCGCGGGCGGCTGTCCGCGCTCGTCGGCGCGAACGGATCGGGCAAGTCCACGCTCGTGCGCCTGCTCTCGGGCGTGCTCACTCCGACGCGCGGCGAGATCGTGTTCGACGGCGCGCCGCTCCGCTCGGTCGAGCCGCGCGTGAGGGCGCGCAGACTCGCCTACGTCCCGCAGTCGAGCGCGGGCGTCTTCCCGCTGACGGCGCTCGAAGTAGTGTTGACGGGTCGCAGCCCCTACACGCCGCGCTTCCGCTTCGAGACCGGGCGCGACGTGGAGGTGGCGCGCGCGGCTCTCGCGTCCGTCGACGCGGCGCACCTCGAAGCGCGCAGCGTGACGGAACTCTCGGGCGGCGAGCGGCAACTCGTCGCGCTCGCGCGCGCGCTGGCGCAGGAGCCCGACTGTCTGTTATTAGACGAGCCCTCGTCCGCGCTCGACCTCAAGCACCGCGCGGGGCTCTTGCGCCACCTGCGCCGCCTGCGCGACGAGCGGGGCTTGACCGCCCTCGTCGTGACCCACGATCTGCAACTGCTCGACCCCGCCTTCGACGAAGTCTTCGCCATGCGCGACGGCGCGGTCACGGCTTCCGGCGCGCCCTCGGAAGTCCTGCGCGACGAAGTCCTCGCCGCGGTCTTCGACGACGCGCGCGTGCGCGCCCGACAGGCGTTCGGTCGCACGTTCGTCTGGTCAGAGTGATTGCGGATTGCGGAATTCGGATTGCGGATTTAATTTGAGAACTCAATAAGGCTGAGCGTTCGCCACGAGTAGAAGATCGACTTTGAATCCGCAATCCGCAATCCGCAATCCGCAATCAGAGCGTCAGCGACCGGCGGGCCCCCGTTTGCTGCGCGCCCTTTTGATCCTGACGATCACGGTCGTGGTCGCGGCGCTCGTCGCGCTGCGGGTCGGCTACGCGCCCATCGATCTCCACGCGCTGTGGACTGACGAGTCGGCGCGGCTTTTGTTCTTCCGCCTGCGCCTGCCGCGCGTGGCTCTGGCGGCGGTCGTCGGCGCGTCGCTCGCGGCGGTGGGCGCGGCGCTGCAAGCCCTCTTCCGCAACCCGCTCGCGGAACCTCTGACGCTCGGCGTCTCGGGCGGCGGCGCTTTGGGCGCGACGCTGGCGATTGCGTTCGGCGCGGGGGCGAGCGTCGCGGGCGTCCCCTTCGTCTTCCTCGCGGCGTTCGCGGGCGCTGGTGTGGCGGTCTCGGTCGTCTACCGGCTCGCGCGCACGGGCGCGGTCGTGATGCCGGGGGCGCTCCTGCTCTCGGGCGTCGTCCTTAATTTCATCTCGGCGTCGTTCGTCGTCCTCATACAGTATTTGACGGACTACTCGCGCGCGCTGCAGATCCTGCGTTGGACTATCGGCAGCCTCGACGTGGTAGGCTTCGGGCTCTTGTGGCGGATGATGATCTTCATCGTGCCGGGCTGGGTGGTGCTCGCGTTCGCGGCGCGCGACCTGCACCTGATCGCGGTCGACGAGGAGACGGCGGTCAGCTTGGGCGTCAACGTCCGGCGCAGCGAGCGGCTCACTTACGCGGCGGCGTCGCTGATCGTCGGCGTGACGGTCGCCGTCGGCGGCACCATCGGCTTCGTCGGGCTCATCGTGCCGCACGCCGTGAGACTGCTGTTCGGCGAGGACGTGCGCGTCGTGCTGCCGTGCTCGTTCCTCCTGGGCGCGGCGTTCCTGATGCTCGCCGACACGGTCGCGCGCACCGCCCTCGGCTCCGGCGAGCTGCCCGTCGGCGCGATCACCGCGCTCGCGGGCGGGCCCGTCTTCCTCTGGCTGCTCAGGCGGCAGCAGAGACTGGCGGCAATGTGAAAATGGGGGTTGGGGGATAGGGGTTAGG
>JAIVJC010000170.1 GCA_020200235.1 Acidobacteriota bacterium
GCTTGAGCCCGCTCGATGTCGCGCGCCTTCACGGTCAGCTCCATCGAGCGGAAGACCCGCTCGTCCTCGCGCCGCTCCAGCACCCACAGCAGCGGGAGCACGAAGAGTGCGAGGACGACCGCCACGTCGATGCGCCCGACGCCGGTGGCGAGACCGACGGCGAGGCTGATCAAAAGCACCGTGATCTCTTTCGGGTCGCGGATGTTCGTGCGGAAGCGCACCAGCGAGGCGGCGGCGAAGATGCCGAAGGCGCGCGCCGCGTTATCGCCCACCACCATCATCAGCGCCGAGGCGACGACCGCGATCAGGATTTGCGTCTGCGCGACGTAGAGGTTGCGTTGGACGAGCGCGGCGTTGCGGCGCGGGCGGAAGGCGAGGACGGCGGCGAGCGCCGTGGCGAGCGCGAGCCTGAGCAGGATGCGCGGCACGGTCGAAGTCCAAGGCTCGTGCGGCGCGAACCCCGCGCCCTGCCCGATGCCGAAGAGGTTCCCGATCGACGGGTCGTCATTCGCTTCCGCCTCGCGCCTGTCGACGCCCGCCTCGCCCCTGTTCCCCGTCTCCGCCCTCTCCCTCGTCTCGCCGCCCCCGACTTCGTCCGCGCGCCGCGCGTTCGCGTTGTCGAGACGCGCGTTCACGTTGTCGGCTGGCTGGACGACGCCCGCCGCCTGGGAATCGTTCTGATTGCGCGTCCCCGTGCGGCTCGCCGATAGGATGAGCGCGGCGAGCAGGAACCCTAGGAGCGCGAAGCCGAGCCCCACGAAAACGATCTGGCGCGTACTCTTCGTCATCCTCACCGTCGCCCTCCGTTAAACGTCCGCCGCTCAGCGCGACCCGCGCGTCGCCCCCGTCGCCGACGCGGTCACGCCCGTCGCACGCGCCAGCTCGCCCACGCGCGAGCGCACCGCCGCCGCGAGCGTCTGCACCTCCGCGGGCGCGTAGTTGGCGGCGCGGAAGGCGTCCGCGATCTGACGCGCGCTCAGCTTCGACAGCAGGCTCGCGATCCAGCGCGCCTCGCCGACGCGCAGGTCGTCGAACAGGTCTTGCCGCTTGCCCTTGTAGAAGAGGAAGACCCGGTCGCCTTTCACCTCTTCGAGGAAGGGGTCTTTGCCGTAGTCGTCGGGGTCGTTGCGGTTGCGCCTGATGCGCCAGACGACCGGCAGATCGACCTTGACCCGCCCGAAGGTCGCGCCGAGGTCGCTCACGACGTATTGCAGCTCGTCGCGCCCCGCCCCCGCGCCCCGCACGTGCAGCACCTTGTTGTTGGTGTCCTTGATGTCCCAGTTGTTCAGGAGCGCCATCAGGATGATCAGGCCGCGCAGCTCCTTCGTGCCCGTGAACGGGTTGTCGTCCCACTTCCACTCGTCGAGCCGTTTGACGTTCTCGGGACGCGCCTCGAAGCGGACGTTCGAGAAGCCGTCGTTCGCGCAACGCTCGACCTCTTTCGGCAACTTCGGCACGCCCTTGATCCGCACGCACGGCGCGAGGTAGTTGATCTCGGTCGCGTAGCCGACCGCCCACACGAGCCGCACGGCGGCAGTCTCGCTCTGCGCCTCCTTGCCGAGCTTCGCCACCCACACTCTACCCGCGCCGTCCCTGACGCGGAACTTCGGCGAGTAGCCGCCCGACTCCTGCTTGACGAACGTGACGCTCGAGAGATCGGGACGGGACGCCTCGCCGCCCGCGCCCCAGAAGAGATCGCGCGCGGCGATGTCGTCGGGCGCGCGCCACAGCACGGGCGTGCCGCGAGGCGGCGCGTCTTCACCCTTCGACTCCTTCTGCGCCGCGGCGAGCTGCGCCGCGGATGCGAAGAGCGCCAACGCCATGAGACCGCGTAAACCGCTGAGCTTATGAACCCGCATCACTCCTCCTTACCGCCGGGGAGAGCGATGTCGAAAGCTGTTCCGCATGAGAATCCGGCAATGACTTACGTGACCCGGCGCGCGCCCGTCCGTTAGAGCCTCGCGCTGTGGCGAACACTTCCGCGCCCGTTCCCGAGTCGCGCTCACATCTTCAGGCTCACGCTGCCCTCGAAGTGCGTCTGGCTGTCGAAGGGCTCTTCGCCGGGCGCGGGGAGCACGCGCGCGTAGGAGCCGTCCGATCGCAGCTCGCGCGCCTTCGCGTTGTCGCGCAGGTAGACGGCGAGCACCACGTCCTTCAGGTAGCGGCGCAGGCTCGGGTCGGTGACGGGCGCGACCACCTCCACTCTCCGATCAAGGTTGCGGGTCATCCAGTCGGCGCTGCCGATGTAGATTTCGTCCTCGCCGCCGTTGGCGAAGTGGAAGATGCGGCTGTGTTCGAGGAGGCGCCCGACGATCGAGCGCACGCGGATCGTCTCGGAGAGGCCGGCGACGCCCGGCTTCAGCATGCACACGCCGCGCACGACGAGGTCGATCGGCACTCCCGCCTGCGAAGCCTCGTAGAGCGCGCGGATCACCTCGGCGTCCGCCACGCGGTTGACCTTCGCCGCGATGCGCGCGGGCTTCCCGGCGAGCCGGTTGTCGCGCTCGCGGTTGATCAGGGCGAGCATCCGCTCGCGCAGGTTCGCGGGCGCGACCAGCAGCTTCAGGTAGTCCTTCTGGCGCGAGAAGCCGGTCAGGAAGTTGAAGAGGTCTGAGGAGTCCTCGCCGATCTCCTCGTCCGCCGTGAGCAAGCCGAAGTCCGTGTAGACGCCCGAGGTGACCGGGTTGTAGTTGCCCGTCGCGACGTGGACGTAGCGGCGCAGCCCCTCGCCCTCGCGGCGCACGACGAGCGCGACCTTGCAGTGGGTCTTCAAGCCCAGCACGCCGTAGATGACGTGGACGCCCGCCTCTTCGAGCTTCTTCGCCCACTCGATGTTCGCCTCCTCGTCGAAGCGCGCCTTGAGCTCGACGAGCGCCGTCACCTGCTTGCCGCGCTCGCTCGCCTCGATGAGCGCCTTCGGGATCGGCGACTTCTGCCCCGTCCGGTAGAGGCACATCTTGATGGCGACCACGTCGGGGTCGCGCGCCGCCTCTTTCATGAAATCGACGACCGTGTCGTAGGAGGTGTAGGGGTGGTGCAGCAGCACGTCCTGCGCGCGCACCACGTCGAAGATCGACTCGGCGCCTTTCAGGACGGCGGGCGTCGTCGCCTTGAGCGGCTTGTCCTTCAGCTCGGGGCGCTTGAGCGAGTAGAGCTGCATCAGGTCGCCGACGCCGAGGGGTCCCGCGATGGCGTACACGTCTTCCGCCTCGAGTTCGATCTCGGTCGCGAGGTAGTCAACCATCTCGCGCGGCATCTGGTCGGAGACTTCGAGGCGCACCGCCTTGCCGAAGCGCCGCTTGCGCAGGGTCTGCTCCATGCTGCGCAGGAGATCGTCCGCCTCGTAGTCGCGCACCTCGATGTCGGCGTCGCGCGTGACGCGGAAGGTGTGGCACGCGCCGGCGTTCATGCGCTGGAACAGCTCGCCCGCGTTCGCCGCGATCACGTCTTCGAGCAGCACGAAGCGCGCGCCCTCCGTGCCGACTTTAACGAGCCGCGGCACCGTCGGCGGGACTTTGATGCGGACGAAGCGCGGCTCGGGCCTGCCGGTCAGAGAGCGCGTAATGCCGTGCTCGATCGCCGGCTCGACCATCAAGCCGATGTTGAGGCTCAGGTTCGAGATGTAGGGGAACGGGTGACCGGGATCGACGCCCTGCGGCGTCAGCACGGGGAAGACGTGCTCGTCGAAATACTCTTTGAGCCGGGCGCGCTCGTCCGAGGAGAGCGAGTCGTGAGTCGCGATCTCGATGCCGCGGGCGGCGAGCTGCGGCAGCACCTCTTCCGTCAGGCAGCGCGACTGCTCGGCGACCATCTCCGAGACGTAACGGCGGATGAGGCTCAGCTGCTCTTCGGGCGCGAGCCCGTCGGCGGTCGGCGAGACCTGCTCCTGCTCCTGCTCCTCCTTGATGCCGGAGACGCGGATCATGAAAAACTCGTCGAGGTTCGAGGAGAAGATGGAGAGGAACTTGACGCGCTCGAGCGGGGGCTGGCGCGCGTCCTGCGCCTCTTCGAGCACGCGGCGGAAGAATTCGAGCAGGCTCGTCTCGCGGTTGAGGAGGAACTCGCGCGAGTGGCGCAGGTTGGCGGGCAGCGCGACCTTCGCGGCGCTGGTCCCCAACGGCTCTGTCATCTTGGCGTCAGTCGTCATGCAGCGGGCTCTGGGGCTCTCGACGAAAATTTCCGGGGAGCGGACGAAGTATTGATGCTCCCGGTCTCTCCCGCGGGATGCTCGAAAAATTTCGGCGCGCGCGCGGTGTCGCGCCCGTACAACTCTGTGTGCGGAAGAAACTTGGGCTATTTTGCGTCAGTCGGGCTGTTTCCTCAAGCCGACTGCGCGCGTCGGCAGCCGCGCGGGGACAGTTTTTCAACAATTTCGGGCTTTAGACGACGACCCGGGTCGAGTGGTGGGAAGCCTTTTATTCACCGCAGAGACGCAGGGGGGGCGCAGGGAGTTGAACGATGAAGTGTGAACGATGAACGATGAAGTAAGAAGAATCTGTCTTTTACTTCATCGTTCATCGTTCATTCTTCATCGTTTGCGTCGTCCTCTGCGTCTGCGGCGGTGAACTGCCCTGCCGCCTTTGCTCAACAATGGAGGGACTTGACCGGCGTGTCAGTGCGACTGACTGTAGAGCCGCTCGAGGCGTTCGAGCGTGTCCGCCTCGCGCACGGATTTGTCGGTGCGCTCGCGCTTGAAGCGCGGGATACGCAGCACATACCCGGCGCGGTAGCGGCTCGTCTGCTGGATGTCCTGGAAGTCCACCTCGATGACGATGCGCGGCTCGATCTCGACGTCGTGACCGCTGGAAGAGACGACGAGCGGTTCGAGCCGCGCCGTCAAGTCTCGCAGCGCCTCTTCCGAAAATCCCGTGCCCACCTTGCCGACCGTCAGGTACTCGCCGCCGTCGCGCACCGCGACGATCAGGCTCGACAACAGACCGCGGCGGCGGCCCGATCCGTAAATGCCGCCGACGATCACGACATCGAGGGTTTCGAACGCGGGCTTGATCTTCAGCCAGTGTTCCGTGCGCCGCCCCGGCACGTAGGGCGCGTCCGGGTCTTTCGCCATCAACCCTTCCTGCGCCGCGCGGATCGCCTTCTTGAAAAATTTGTCTTCCGCCGCGCGCTTGTCCGTGACGATCGCCTCCGTCATCTTCACGCGCGCGGTCGGGCGGAACAGTTTTTCGAGCCGCGCCCGGCGCTCGCCTTGCGGCGTCCCCATCAAATCTTCGCCGTCGTCGTAGAGCACGTCGAAGAGGTAGAGGACGAGCGGAATCTCGCGCGCCTTCTCCTCTATCCCGTGGACGCGACCGAGGCGCATCAGCACCGACTGGAACGGCAGCTTCTTCTTCAGCTTCGGATCGAAGGCGACCGCCTCGCCCTCGATGATGGCGTCGCCGCCGCGCCACGCCTCGCGGAGCGCCTCGACCACGTCCGGCATCGCCGCCGTGTCGTCGTTCAGGCGGCGCGAGTAGAGTCTCACTTGCGCCCCGGCGCGCCCCTCCTTCTTCAGGTGAATCTGCAAACGCGCGCCGTCATACTTCACCTCGAAGATGATCTGCTTGCCCGCGAACGCGCGGAAGATTTCGTCGGGGTCGTCCACCTTGTGCGCGTTCATGAATTGATACGGGCGCAGCGGCGTGAGTCCGGCGTGCTCCAGCGCGCGCGCCCCGACGCGCGCCTTCGACGCCGCGAGCCCGATGTCGTTCGTCATCGCGTAGAGCCGCTCGACCGCCGCGGCGTCGACGCCGAACGCCGAGGCGAGGGCGCGCGCGATCGTCGTCAGCCCCGCCCCGATCCGCATCTGGTTGAGCGCCATCACCTCGCTCAGATCGCCCGTGCGCTTCACCTCGCGGTCGATCTCCTCGTCGGTCTTGCCGGAGAGCGCGGCGAGCGCGGCGCGGATCGCGCCGGGTCCGATGCCGAGCTTGTCTGTGAGCTGCGGCGAGACCAGCTCGCCCGCCGTGAAGTGCGCGACGGCTGCGAGCGTCCTTTTGTCGGCGCGGCGGAAGGCGTCGGCGAGCAGCTTCGTCCGCGCTGGCTCGCCGCCCGCCGCGACCACGCGGTCGTAGACGCGCGCGAGTTCGGAGAGCTTCATCGTGTTAGACCCGTACGCTTTGAACCTATAATCGGCAGAGCTTGTTATCACGCCCTGAGTATGCAAATTGCAAGCCGGATGGCGCGGGGGGTGCGCGGAAGGTGGCGAAGACGAAGAAGGCGCAAAGGCTCGACGAGCTGGCCGCGTTGATACGGCGCTGCACGCTCTGCCCGCTCTGGGAGTCGCGCACGCGCGCGGTGCCGGGCGACGGCAGGTACGCGGCGAAGGTGATGATCGTCGGCGAGGCTCCGGGTAGAGAGGAGGACGAGTCGGGCAAGCCCTTCGTCGGCGCGACGGGGCGTTTCCTCGATCACGTCCTCGAAGGCACGGGGCTCGATCGCGCGGATTTTTTCATCACCAACACGGTGAAGTGCCGCCCGCCGAAGAACCGCACGCCGCGCAAACCGGAGGTCGACACCTGCACGTCGAACTACCTGTTCGAGCAGATGGAGCTCGTCAACCCGCGACTCGTGATGCTGCTCGGCGCGGTCGCCGCGAAGAAAATCCTCGGCGTCAAGAGCATCAACGAGGCGCGCGGTCGCGTCATCGAGCGCGACGGGCGCAAATTTCTGGTCGGCTACCACCCGGCTGTCCGCTTCTACCGCGAAGACCTGGGCGAGAAGGTGCGCGAGGATTTCGCGCTGCTCAAGCGCGAGATCAGGAAGCTGAAAAAATGATCGGCGTTAGAATGCCGCGCGAGCGTTCGCTGGCGTACAAACTTTCGCGCGCGTTGCTGGCACTGGCGTTGCAACCTCCGAGTTGAAAAGCTCCACCCGCGCGAACGAACGAACTAGTTGCGGACGCGCGATGTACGGGAAGCGCGCAAGCGTGATCGCCGCGCGACTGATCGAAGGCGACTCGGACGGCTCAAACGATGGGACTCGAAACTTACTGGAAGAAGCGCGACTTCAAGAAGACGCCCGAGCCGCGCGGCAGGGTGGCGAAGCGCAACCTCCGTCGCTTCGTCGTGCAGGAGCACCACGCCTCGCACCTGCACTTCGACTTCCGCCTCGAAGTGGGCGGCGTCCTCAAATCGTGGTCGGTGCGCAAGGGTCCCACGCTCGACCCCGACGAGCGCAGGCTCGCCGTCGAGACCGAGGATCACCCGGTCGAGTACGCGAAGTTCGAGGGGCGCATCCCCGCGGGCGAGTACGGCGGCGGCGAGCACATGATCTGGGACGAGGGCAAATACGAGATGGCCGACGGCGCGGACGCGCTCGCGCAGTACGAGGCGGGGCGCATGAAGTTCGACCTCGAGGGGAAGAAGCTGCGCGGGACTTTCAACCTCATCCGCCTCGGCAGCCGCGAGGGTCAGTGGCTGCTCATCAAGAGCAGGGACGAGTACGCGCAGAAGGGCTGGGAGCTGGAGCTGCGCGTCGCGGACGACGAGGCGGCGAAGCGTTGGAGGGGCGCGGGCGCGGGGCGCGGGGCGCGCGCGGGCGCGAAGAAGGAGGGCGTCAAAAAATTCAGCACTAGACGGAAGGGCGACGCGGAGACGTTCGCGGCGGGCAAGCTGTTCAAGTCGAAAGAGCTCAAGGGCGACGTGAACGTGAAGGTCGGCACCGCGGTCGTGCCGCTGACGAGTCTCGACCGCGTCTACTTCCCCGCGGCGAAGCTGACGAAGGGCGATCTCGTCCGCTACTACTACGAGGTCTCGGACCACATCCTGCCCTACCTCAAGGATCGTCCGCTCATCATGAAGCGCTACCCCGCGGGCATCAAGGGTCAGTCGTTCCACCAGCACGACGTGAACGAGGCGCCGGACTTCGTGCGCACCGTCCCGCTCGAGGTGGAGGACGGCGGCGGGCACACGGTCGATTACGTCGTCGGCGACAGCACGGCGACGCTGCTCTACATGGCGAACCTCGGAGCCATCGAGCGCCACCCGTGGCACTCGCGCGCGCGCAACCTCGACCGCCCCGACTGGTTCGTCTTCGATCTCGATCCGGGCGAGGGCGTGCGATTCGAGACCATCTGCGAGGTCGCCGCGACGACGCGCAGGATTCTGGAAAGGCTCGGTCTCGAATCTTACCCGAAGACTTCCGGCTCGCGAGGGCTACACATTTATGTGCCGATCAAGGCGGCTTACGGCTACGACGAGATCGCCGATTTCGCCGCGCGCGTCGCAGGTCTGATCGCGGCGGAGCACCCCGAAGCGGCGACCGTCGAGCGCTCGAAGAGCAAGCGCGGCAAGCGGACGATCTACGTCGATCACATGCAGAACGCCCGCGGCAAATCAGTCGTCGCGCCCTACTCGGTGCGCCCGCGCGAGGGCGCGCCCGTCTCCGCGCCGCTCACCTGGCGCGAGGTCGAGGCGAAGCGGATCACGCCGCAGGACTTCACCATCGAGAACGTGCTGGCGCGCGTCCGCGCCAAGGGCGATCTCTTCCGCGACGTGCTCGCGAACAAGCAGACGCTCGGCGACGCCGTGAAGAAGTTAGGCGCTCTGTCAGCCGAGCCGAAGGCGCGTGCGTCGCGCGCGTGAGAGGTCTTCAAAGTTGTAGAACGAAAAAGGGGGTTTTTCGACATGGCGACTGAGAAAAGCGGTGGCAAGCGCGAACTGATCGACACGGGCACGGACAAGCGTTACGTCCGCCGCGACGAGAGAGGGCAGTTCAAAGAGAGCGACGACGTGGGTCGCTCGCTCGCGCGGGACGTGAAGAAGCCCGCGAAGACGAAAGTCCCCGCGGGGCAGGGCGACCGCGGCGATCGGAAGCGCGGCTAAGTGACTAAGAAGTAAGAACAGAGCGTCTTCACTTCATCGTTCATCGTTCCTCGTTCCGACTTCTCCTTCGATCATCTCGCGCGCTCTTTCGACGACGGCGCGCTCGCCCTTGAAGGCGAGCATCCCCGCCGCCTCGCCGATCTCGACCCAGCGCGCCTCGTTAACCTCGTGATCGTGTGCGGACACGTCGCCGGAGGTGAAGCGCAGCAGGAAGAAGTGTACGAACTTGTGGAAGCGCACGCGCGCGCTGCGCTCGTTGGAGAAATACCAGTACTCGATCTTGCTCGACGGGCGCGACCAGCTCCGCGTCGAGCCCCGTCTCCTCGCGCGCCTCGCGCACCGCCGCCGCCTCCGGCGACTCGCCCGCGTCCACCAGCCCCTTCGGCAGTTGCCAACGGTTCCCGGCGCCGACCGAGATGAGCGCGACCTCGACGCGCCCGCCCCGACGCCGGAAGACGACGCCGCCCGCGGAGGTCTGAGTCTTCGTGACGATGCCGCTCAAACGCGCGCCTCCGCCGCCGCCGCACGATGCGGCGGCGCGAGCCCGCCGCCTAGCGCCTGCCGCGCTTCCAGCGCTCGCTGACGTTAACGCGCTTCTCGCGCCTTTGCAGGCACGACCCGCAGACCCAGTGCATCGAGCCGTCCGGGTCGAGCCAACGCGTCAGGTGCCGGCTCTCGCGCTCGCAGACTTCGCACACGACCGCCGCCTCGCCGACCGCCGCCGTCTTACCCTCAGACATCATTCCTCCACCTCGCGCCGTTCCTTCGATTGTCCGCGGAGGATTCTAACGGCAGCGGCGAGTTTTTACACCCCGCGCGCGCACCGCGCGACGAAAACGCGCCGACGCCGCGCCGCCCGCGTGTGATAAACTCATAAAACAGTTTTCAGTTTTCGGTTTTCGGTGTTCAGCCTCGACGGAGGGCTGCCTTCTGAAGACTGAAAACTCAAAACTGAAAACTGTCTCGTAAGGACTTGCCTGTGGACTCGAACGCATTCCTCGTCATCGCCGTGATCGCGATAGTGGTGCAGAGTTTCATGCTCTTCCTCGCGCTCTTCGAGCCGGGTCTCGCCTACAAGATTACGACGACGACGCCCGCCGGGATCGACTCCGAAGAGTTCGAGCGCGTGCTCGAAGCCGTGACCGACGCGCGGGTGACGCGGCGCAACCGCGTCGAGGTCTTCACCAACGGCGAGAATTACTACGCGGCGGAGCTGGAAGCCATCCGCGCGGCGAGCGAGAGCGTCCACATCGAGGCGTACATCTTCCAGAAGGGCAGGGTCGCGCGGGAGTTCGTCGAGTCTTTGACGGAGCGCGCCCGCGCCGGCGTCGAGGTGCGGCTGCTCGCCGACGCCCTCGGCAGCTTCGCGACGTGGGACAGCTACCTGAAACCCTTGACGGACGCGGGCGGGCGCGTCGCGTGGTACAACGGTCTGCGCTGGTACACGCTCGCGCGCATCAACAACCGCACGCACCGCGAGTTGTTCCTCATCGACGGGCGGATCGGGTTCACGGGCGGGGCGGGGGTCGCCGACCACTGGCGCTACCCGCCGAAAAAGGGTAAGCCGCGCTGGCGCGACACGATGTTCAGGGTCGAGGGCGAGGCGGTCGCACACCTGCAGGCGACGTTCGCCGAGAACTGGCTCGAAGCCGCAGCGCGCGCGCCGAGATGGTGCGCGCCATCAGGGAACGCGGCGTGAAGGTGCGCATCATCACGCCGGGCAAGGACACGGATCACGCGATGACGCGCGGGGCGAGCCGCCGCCTCTACGGCGACCTGCTCGAAGCGGGCGCGCAGATTTACGAGTACCAGCCGACGATGATCCACTGCAAGACGCTCGTCATCGACGGCAAGTGGAGCGTCGTCGGCACGACCAACTTCGACAACCGCTCCTTCGGCTTGAACGACGAAGTCAACCTCGCCGCCTTCGGCGAGGGACTCGCCGCGCGCATCGCCGAAGACTTCCGGCGCGACGTCGCCGAGAGCAAACTCGTCACTTACGAGCAGTGGAAGCGCCGCCCCGTCTTCGAGCGCGCGCACGAGTTCTTCGGCTGGCTGTTGGAGCGTCAACAGTAGAACAGTCGCCGGCGGCGGGGGTGGGGCTGTGCATGGCGCTCCGGGAGACGGACGCGGCGACGCCGATCCTCTTCTACTCGTCGCGCGCCATGCCGAAGGAGAGGGAGAAGGCGATGAGAGCCGGGGCAGACGACTACCTGATCAAGCCGCGCGACATCTTCAACGTCGCCGATCACGCCTCCAAATGGATCGCCTCGGGGCGGCGGCAGGGCGACGCCTGATCGAGCGCGCGCCACACGTCATGCTTCGCATCGTCACCTACAACGTC
This sequence comes from Acidobacteriota bacterium, assembly GCA_020200235.1. GTDB lineage: Bacteria > Acidobacteriota > Blastocatellia > Pyrinomonadales > Pyrinomonadaceae > JAIVGV01. The sequence goes on from JAIVJC010000170.1 coordinate 11,167, forward strand.
CACAAGTGTCAGGGGCTCGACCGGCGGGTGCGCCCCGCCCGGATCGCGTCTGTGTTAAGAGATTTGGACCTGGCGCGGCAGGGAGCGTAGAGGCGCGCTGCGCGTGGACGTGCAGATCGACGACGGCGCGGGGCGCCAACTCCCGCTGCACCTCTTCAACGTCCACCTCGGGACCGCCTTCATCGAGCGCAGGCATCAGGCGCGGCAGCTCGTCGGCGAGAAAATCCTGCGCCGGCCCGATCTCGATGGCGCGCGCGTCGTGCTCGGCGACTTCAACGAGTTCCCGCGCGGGCTGGCGACGCGCCTCCTCTCCGAAGAGCTGCGCGCCGCGGACGTGCGCGCGCACCTCAGGAGCGCGCGCACCTACCCGGGCGTGCTGCCCCTGGCGCACATCGATCACATCTACTACGACCCGCCGCTCGAACTCACGCGCCTCACGCTCCACAAGACCCCGATCTCTCTCGTCGCCTCAGATCACCTGCCGCTCGTCGCGGATTTCCGCGTGCGCGAGGGGTGGGCGCCGCGCCGATGAGGGCGAAGAGACTGAGGGGCGTGCTACAGAGGCGGCGCGGCTACGGCGTCGTCGCGGCGCTTCTCGTGGCGCTGCTCGTCGGCGTCCCCGTCTACGTCTGGCGCTTCGACAAGCGTGTCGTCAAAGTCCGGATGCAGTTCTCCATCGGGATTTACGAGGCGCGCGATCTCTTCCGCTGGTCGCCCGCCCGTGGCGCGCGAAACCCCGTCCTCACCGCCGCCGACGTGACCGACATCGACGCGGAGATCGTGGCAGACCCCTTCATGGTGCGTGAGGGCGACCAGTGGTACATGTTCTTCGAGGCGGTCGACGCGCGCACGAAGCGAGCCGTCATCGCGCTCGCGACGAGCCCCGACGCGCTGCGCTGGACTTACCAAAAGGTCGTCCTCGCGGAGCCCTACACGCTCTCCTACCCTTACGTCTTCAAGTGGCAGGGCGACTACTACATGATCCCGGAGGCGCACCAGTCGCACAGCGTCCGGCTCTACAAGGCGGTCGAGTTCCCCGCGCGCTGGGCTTTCGCCGGGACGCTCGTCGAAGGCACTTACTCGGACGCGTCGGTCGTGCGCCACGGCGACAGGTGGTGGCTCTTCACGGTCGAGATCACGAACGACAGGCTGCGCCTCTACCACGCCGACGATCTCAAGGGACCGTGGGTCGAGCACCCGCGCAGCCCCGTCGTGTCGGGCGACAACACGAAGGCGCGCCCCGCCGGGAGGCTGACGCCTTACGGCGACAAGCTCGTGCGCTACGCGCAGGACGACGGGCGGTTCTACGGCAGGGCTGTGAGGGCGTTCGTCATCGACAGGCTGACGACGACCGAGTATGGGGAGCACGAGGCGGAGGTGAGTCCGATCCTCGCGGGGAGCGCCGAGTTCTTAACGTGGACGAGATGGAACGCCAAAGGCATGCACACGCTCGACGCGCACGAGCTGGAGCCGGGCAGGTGGATCGCCTGCGTGGACGGGTTCTACAAGTACCACTACCTGACGCTCGAAGAGGTCAGACCGCTCTTCAGTTCCGGAAAAAATTGATCGCGCGCGTCAACGCCTGGGCGCCGCGTCCGTCAACTTCCCCGACTCACTCTCACCTGCCGGGCGCGCCCGCGCGGGCGGGCTCGTTGAGGGCGGTCGGCGCTTCGGCGACGGCGTACGCCATGACGGCGAGCGTGGCGACGCAGTAAGCGAGATCGTTCGGGTCGATCTTATCTATCGTGTCGGCGTGCGTGTGGTGGATGTCGAAGTAACGTTCGTTGTCGGTGTCGAGACTCGCGCCGATGACGCCGGCGCGCATCAAGGGTCCGATGTCGGCTCCGCCGCCGCTCGCGCCGATGCGCCCGGCGCGGATCCCTGAGAGGAGCTTCGCCAGCTCTTCCATGTCCGCGCGCGCCTGGAGGGGCGCGTTCGCGGCGAGGCCGAAGCCCTGCGGGCGGTAGATGCCCCCGTCGGATTCGACGACGAGGACGTGCTTCGCCAGCTCCGCCTTGTGCGCGTCGTGATAGCCGTTGCCTCCGCGCAAGCCATTCTCCTCGTTCGTCCACAGGACGGCGCGGACGGTGCGGCGCGGTCGCAGGTTCAGCTCTTTCAGAAGCCTCACGGCTTCCCACGCGGCGATGCAGCTGCCGCCGTCGTCGTGCGCGCCCGCGCCTACGTCCCAAGAGTCGTAGTGGCCGCTCAGGAGGACGATCTCTTCGCGCTTCTCCCTCCCCCTCAACTCCGCGACGACGTTCGCCGACTCCGCGTCCGGCAGAAACTTCGCCTGCATCTTGAGCGTCAGCGTCAACCGCTCGCCACGCTCCTGCATCCGCTGCAACATCTCCGCCGCCTCAATGGTGATCGCGGCGGCGGGGATTTTCGGCTGATCGGCGGCGTAGCTCATCGAGCCGGTGTGCGGCGTCTGCAAACTGACGGGCGTGACTGATCGGACGAGCGCGGCGACCGCGCCATACTTCGCCGCGCGCGAAGCGCCCGCGCCGCGGTACTGCACGGTCGCGCCGTAAGTCGTAAACGGCACGTTGTAGACGACGATTTTGCCGCGCACCTCGGACGAGCGCGCCTCCAGCTCGTCGAAGTTGCGGACGACGATCGCGTCCGCCGTGACGCCTTCGGGCGGCGTGCCGACGCTGTTGCCTAAACCCAGCATGGAAAGTTTACGCGCGACCGGACTCGTCAGCTCGAGGCTCTCCTCGCCGCGCACCCAGTGCGGGACCATCACCTTCTCGCCGCGCACGTTCTCCAACCCGTCGCGCTTCATCTCCGCGAGCGCCCACTCGACGGCGCGCTCCAGACTCTCCGATCCGCTCAGACGATGCCCGATGCGATCGGTCAGGTAAGCGAGCCGCTTGTAAGCGCGGTCGCTCGTCAACGCCGCGCCGATGATGCGCGAGGCTGCCGCGCGGTAGTCTTCGGCGCGGACGCGCGGCGGCGGGAGCACGACTTTCGGCGGCTCCGCGGGTCTCTGCGGCGCGGCGGGCTGGGACGGTTGCGCCTGCCGCGCCAGGGCGGGGCTGAAGACGAGCGCGAAGGCGACGGCGAGTGACGTGAAGAGGCGCACGGCGTTGTTCTCCTCGAAGGCGGTCAGTGGTTGTGGTCGCCACGTGCAAAAGTGGTGACAGGTCGGAACCGCCTGCTGCAAGCGGGCGGGTCTGCCGATTGTGAGATTGCGGAATGCGGAATGCGGATTGAAAAGCATCTAAGCTCTCTCCTTCTAATCCGCCCGTTCGGCGACGGGGCTTGCGCGTCTAACCGCGCGGCGGCTTCGTCCGTGATGACGCAGAGCCCGTGGACTTTCTCACCCGTGAGAGTCCGCACGAGCGCGGCGGCGTCCGCGTAACGGAGCCGCGCCGCCTCGCGACCGCGCTCGCTCAGGACAGACCAGCGTTGTTCTCCCAGCTCACTCATGAGATCGGTTTTACTGCGCGAGGTTCTCTGGTTGATTCGAGTTTAACGGAAGGCGCGCGCGAACGCCACCGGACAGTTTTCAGTTTTCAGTTTTGAGTTTTCGGCATGGGCGAGAACCCTTGAGGCTGAAAACCGAGAACTCAAAACCGAAAACTGTTGACTCGCGCGGGGGCTTGGAGTAGAAACACGTCCGGTTCGCACACCGGCTCTAAACGCCAGCTCAAGCCTTCAGAGAAACTTCTAGGAGACGCGATGCTAAAAGAATTCAGGGAGTTCATCAACCGCGGCAACGTCATCGATCTCGCCGTCGCCCTCGTCATCGCCGCCGCGTTCGGCAAGATCATCAACAGCTTCGTCGAGGGCGTCATCATGCCGCCCACCGGGCTCCTCCTCGGCGGGGTCGATTTCACGAGCCTCTTCTACACGCTCGACGCGTCGAAGGGCGTGCCCGCCTCGCTCGCCGAAGCCAAGGCGAAAGGCGTCCCCGTCGTCGCCTACGGGCAGGTCATCAACGACGTGATCATCTTCCTCGTCGTCGCCTTCGTCGTCTTCCTCGTCGTCAAAGCCTACAACCGCGCGAAGAGCAAGCAGGCGGGCGACGCCGCGCCGACGACCAAGGACTGCCCGCGCTGCCTCACCTCGATCCCGCTCAAGGCGACGCGCTGCTCAGCCTGCTGCGCCGATCTGCAGGCGGCTTGAGGACGAGCACGAACGCAGACCCACTCCGATCAGGGGACGACACGATGAACCGTCGAAACTTCCTGCGCGCTTCGGGGGCGGCGGCGCTCGCGCTGCCGCTCGCACCGCGCCTCGCCTCCGCGGCGCAGGCGGGCGCGGGCAAGTTGATCAAGCCGAGGGCGCTGCGCGCGGGCGACACGGTGGGCGTCATCGCGCCCGGCACAGCCGTGCCCGATCCCGAACGGCTCGCGCTCGTCGAGCCGACGCTCAAGTTCTTCGGGCTGCGCGCGAAGGTGGGCAGATACGTCGCCGCCGGTTCCGGGCACGTCACGCGCAGCGTCGCGGAGCGCCTGGACGATCTCCACGCGATGTTCCGCGATCCGGAAGTCAAAGCCGTCTTCTGCATCCGCGGCGGCTACGGCTCGATGCAACTGCTCGACCGCGTCGACTACGATCTCATCCGCCGCAACCCCAAAGTCTTCGTCGGCTACAGCGACATCACCGCCCTGCACCTCGCCATCAACCGGCACGCCGGTCTCGCGACCTTCCACGGACCCATCGTGCTCTCGTCTTTCACCGACTACACGCAGCGCAGTTTCCGGCAGGCTCTGTTCGACACCAGACCGGCGGGCAAGCTCACCAACCCGCAGGAGTCGAACCAGCTCCGCCCCGAACACCCGCTGCGCACCGTCCGCACCGGGACGGCGACGGGGCAGCTCGTCGGCGGCAACCTCTCGCTCGTCGCCGCGCTGATGGGCACGCCCCACGAGATCGAGACGCGCGGGCGCATCCTCTTCATCGAGGACGTGGGCGAGGAGCCCTACCGGATCGACCGGATGCTCACGCAGCTGCGCCTCGCGGGCAAACTCGATCAGGCGGCTGGGATAGTCTTCGGCGAGTGCAGCGAGTGCGCCCCGAACGACTACAAGCCCTCCTTCGCGTGGGACTACACCCTCGGCGAGGTGCTCGATCAGATTCTCGGCTCGACCCGCGTCCCCGTCCTCTCCGGTCTCACCATCGGTCACACCGCAGATCAACTCACGCTCCCGCTCGGCGTCACCGCGACGCTCAACGCCGACGAAAAAACTTTGGAGCTGAAAGAAGCGGGCGTCATCTAGCCGCGGGCGCGAGCGCGTCAGGCATCGGCGGCGCAGCGCAGTCCAGCGAAGGCGATGCGGAAGTGGCGGCGGAAGAAGTTGCGGAATGAAGTCCTGAGGACGGACGAGTGGGTCGCCCAGGAGCCGCCGCGCAGGACGCGGTGATCGTCGTCGAACCACAGCTCGGAGTATTCGGGGTAGGGGAAGGCGCGGAAGCCGGGGTAGCCCGCGAACTTCGAGGAAGTCCACTCCCAGACGTTGCCGGTCGCGTCGAGGCAGCCCGCCGCGCTCGCGCCCGCGGGGAAAGCGTCGACGGGCGTCGTGCCCCAGAAGCGAAAATCAGAGTTGCAACGTTCGACGGTCGGCTCCGCGTCGCCCCACGCGAAGAGTCGCCTGCGTCTGCCTTCGTCGTCCCACGCGGCGGCTTTCTCCCACTCGGCTTCGGTCGGCAGGCGCTTCCCCGCGAAGCGCGCGTAAGCCTCCGCCTCGTACCACGAGACGCCGGTCACTGGATGACTCGGCGGCAAAGGCGCGTCCTCAAACATCGTGCGCAGGCTCCACGACGGCGACGCGGCGCCGCCCTCGCGCGACCAGTAGAGCGGGTGCTGCCAGTCCTCTTTCTCGCGCCACGCCCAGCCCTCTTCGCCCCAGAACTCCCGGCGCGCGTAGCCGCCCTCCGCGACGAAGCGCGCGAACTCTTCATTCGTCACGAGGCGGCGGTCGATCCTGAACGCGGGCACGAAGACCGCGTGCGCCGGACGCTCGTTGTCGTAGACGAAGCCGCCGACCGGACTACTCTCAGACTCAACCGCCGCGCCCATCTCGAACTCGCCCGCGGGCACTTCGATCATCGCGCCCGCAGGACTTGCGACCGGCGCCGGATCGGCGTGCGGCGCGGCGGGCGTTGACGAGAGGCGTGCTGTCTCGTCGTCAACTCGTTTCGCGATAGTCGGTCGAGATTTCTTCGCGGGGTCGAGCAGTTGGAGCAGGTAGGCGAGCGTCTCCTGGTGCTGTCGCTCGTGTTCGAGGATGAGGCGGAAGACGTAGCCGTCTCGCAGCAACTCGTCGTCCGAGTCGAAAGGCGCGCGCGCTAGAAAGTCGAGCACGCGCGAGCGCACGCGCGCGAGGTAGTCTTCCATCTCGCGCCGCGAGGGCAGCTCCTTCGACTCCTCGCGCGGCGTGGCGATGGGGTCGAATATCCGCTCGTAACGCTCGTCGGGCGCGGGCTCGTTCTTCGCCCGTTGCAGAACCCAGTAAGCCTCGAAGACGCCGGTGTGCGCGAGGTGCCAGATGAGCGGGCGGAAGCCGAAGCCGGGGCTCGCGTGCAGGTCAGCCTCGCGCGGCACGAGATCGAAGAGCGCGAGGGTGCGCGCGCGCGCCCTCTCCAACCGGCGCGCGATCTCGTCGCGCGCGTCTCTTCGCCCGTCGTCCCTCATGCCCTGTCGCCCCTGCCTCCGGCGGAAAATTTCGTGCTGCGCGTGCGCGTGGATAATGAGCCGTGTTGGGCTATCATGGCAAGCATCCGAAAATGTTTGTGAGGCGGCGCGCGAGCCCGTTCGCGGAACGCGCGCCGTAGAGTCAGTCGAAAGAACGACGACGACGGCTAGGCGGACGATGCAAGCGACTACACCCCAACCCGCACAGACGCGCCTGCGCCTGCACCGACTCGCGGGCGAAGGCGGCGCGACGACAGCGTTCGCCGAAGACGTGCGGCGCGGTCTCACCTCCCACCCGAAGCGACTCTTCCCGAAATACTTTTACGACGAGCTGGGCTCGCTCCTCTTCGAGGCGATCTGCAAGCTCCCGGAGTATTACCTGACGCGCGCCGAGGACGAAATCCTCTCCCGACACGCCGACGAGATCGCCAAGCTCGCGTGCGAGGGCTTGGACGAGTTCCTCTTTCACGACGAAGCGTCTCGCGACGCGCCGAAGTCCGAGCCCGTGACGCTCGTCGAGTTCGGCAGCGGCAGCTCGGCGAAGACGCGGCGCGTCGTCGAGGCGCTTCTGCGTCGGCAACAGAGTTTACTTTACGTCCCCATCGACATCTCTCACACCGCGCTCGAAGCGGGCGCGCACGCGCTGCTCGACGAGTACCCGCGGCTCCGCGTAGAGGCTTACGCGGGCGACTACGACGCCGCGCTCGCGCGCCTCGGCGAAGGGCGCGAAGAGCGCGGTCGCACGCTCGCGCTCTTCCTCGGCTCGAACGTCGGCAACTTCGAGGCGGCGGAGGCGGGCGCGTTTTTGCGGCGCGTGCGCGGCGTGCTCTCGGCGGGCGACGCGCTGCTCGTCGGCGCGGACTTGAAGAAGGACGCCGCGATCTTAGAGGCGGCTTACGACGATCCGCTCGGCGTCACCGCCGCCTTCAACCTCAACCTGCTCGCGCGCATCAACCGCGAACTCGGCGCCGACTTCGATCCGCGGAATTTTCGCCACGTCGCCCGCTACGACGAGTCGGCGGGGCGCGTCGAGATGTACGTCGAGAGCAAGCGCGCGCAGACGGTGCGCGTCCGAGCCCTCGGCCTCGAAGTCGGCTTCGCGGCGGGCGAGCGCGTCCACACCGAGAACTCTCACAAGTACGACGCGGCGCAACTTTCCGACCTCGCGCGCGGAGCCGGGTTCGTCGCCGCGCGCGCGTGGCGCGACGAGGCTAATCTCTTCAGCAGCAACCTCCTCGTCGCCGCTGCGGAAAGTGAGCCGACGCGATCATGACGACGCGCGACGAGAGGAGCGAAACGCACGGCGGCGGCGCGAGTCGGCGCGCGGACGGCGCGGCGGGCGCGATGGTGGTGGCGGCGGCGGCGGGTCGCGAATCTTTCCCGCTGCTGACCGAGGCGGTCTCGATTGACTCCGCGCCGCTCTTCGCCGAGAACCTGCGGCGCGGCGCGAAGCCCGCCGACGCCTGGACGTGCGGCGTCGAGTTCGAGCTGTTCGGCTACGACGCGAGCCGGAGGATGGCGCGGCTCGATCCCGCCCAGGTGCAGCGCGTGCTCGCGGGCTTCGCCCCTTCGTCGAACGATCTCCACTACGAGGGCGGCACGCTCATCGAGGTCAACGCCGGGCAGATGAACCGCCTGACGGTCGAGCCCGGCGGGCAGATCGAGTTCTCCGGCGCGCCGCAGCGCCGCCTCGCCGACGTGGAGCGCGAAATCCGGCGCTACCTCGCGCGCCTCTCCGAGATCGCCGCCGGGCACAACTTCGTCTTCCTCGCCTGCGGCTTCGACCCCCTGCGCACGCTCGCCGAGCAGAGCTGGTTCCCCAAGTCGCGCTACGACGTGATGCGCCCGTACCTTGCGCGTAGAGGCGCGCGGGCGTGGGACATGATGACGCGCACCTGCGCCGTGCAGACCAACCTCGACTACGGCGGCGACGAAGACCTGCGGAAGAAATTCCTCGTCGGCAACCGGCTCGCGCCCGTCGTCACCGCCGCCTTCGCGAACTCGCCTTTCGAAGACGGAAAGCTTTCGGGCTACAAGTCGGCGCGCGCCGCCGCGTGGCTCTCGACCGACCCGGACCGCGCGCTGCTCTCGCCGCCGGCTCTTTCGGACGACTTCACGCCCGAGCGCTTCGTCGCCTACGCGCTCGAGGTCCCGATGCTCTTCGCGCAGCGCGACGGCATCTACCTGGGCGCGCCGACGGGCGAGAAGTTCGGCGACTTCCTCGCGCGCGGCTGCCCCGGCGTCGAGCCGCAGTTCGGCGACTGGGCGGATCACCTGACGACCATCTTCACCGACGCGCGCCTCAAGCAGCACATCGAGCTGCGCGGCGCGGACTGCGGCTCGCTCGACGACGCGCTCGCCCTCCAAGCACTCTGGAAAGGCTTGCTCTACGACGCCGACGCCCTCGACGAAGCGCTCCGGCTCGCGCCGCGACTCGACCTCGCCTCCTCCAACGCGCTGCGCGAGTCGGTCGCGCGCGACGCCCTCGAAGCGCGCGTCGATGGTGTAAACATCAAAGACCTGGCGAAAGAGGTCGTCGCGCTCGCCGCCGGGGGCTTGCGCCGCGCGGCGCCGGACGAAGTCCACTACCTCGACGGTCTGCGCGCGCGCGTCGTCGAAGAGGGCGTCGCGCCCGCCGACATCCTGCTCCGCAACTTCCGCGGTCGCTGGCACGGCTCGTTGGAGCGCCTCGTCGAGTATCTTCGCATTGCGTGAATTAACTTGAGCCGCCCGTGAAGATTTACTCACCGCAGAGGGCGAGGCAAACGATGAAGTATGAATGATGAACGATGAAGTAAGAAGAAGGTGCCTTTCACTTCATCGTTCATCGTTCATACTTCATCCTTCGTCTCTGCGGTGAACTCTTCCGCCCCGAACACGCGAGCACGTTTTGAGCACGACCAACCAGAGCGAGCCCGTCGTCGAGTTCCGCAGCGTGAGCTACGCGCCGCGCGGGGCGCGCTCCGCCGTCATCTCCGATCTCGATCTGAAAATCTTCCGCGGCGAGACGCTGGTGCTGCTCGGCGAGTCGGGCTGCGGGAAGACGACGACGCTCAAGCTGATCAACCGTCTGATCGATCCGACCGCGGGCGAGGTTCTCGTCGAGGGTCGCGCGACTACTGAGTGGGACGCGACAGGGCTGCGCCGGCGCACGGGCTACGTCATACAGGAGGCGGGGCTCTTCCCGCACTTCACGGTCGCGCGAAACGTCGGGCTCGTGCCCTCGCTCGAAGGCTGGGACGCCCGACGCACGGCGGCGCGCGTCGCGGAGTTGCTCCGGCTCGTCGGGCTCCCGCCGGGAGATTTCTCCGCGCGCCTCCCCGCCGAGCTCTCCGGCGGCCAGCGCCAGCGAGTCGGCGTCGCGCGCGCGCTCGCCGCCGACCCGCCGCTGCTGCTTTTGGACGAGCCCTTCGGCGCGCTCGATCCTCTGACGCGCGCGGGGCTCCAGCGCGAGTTCGCCGCCCTCAGCCGCCGCCTCGGCAAGACCGCCGTCTTCGTCACGCACGACGTGCGCGAGGCGCTCGCGCTCGCGACGCGCGTCGCGCTCATGCACGCCGGGCGGATCGTCCTGCTCGCCGCGCCGAAAGATTTCTTAGAGGCGGACGAGCCGCACGCGCGCGCCTACCTCGACACGCTGCGTGTCGGCGACTTAACACTTGCCCCGAGCGCCGAAGAATGATCTCTTAGCGACTCCAGCGCCTCCGGCGTGAGAATAAGTTTCACGCTGGAGGCGCTGGAGTCGCTAAGTAAGGGCAGAAGGTTTTAATCAAGTGGTGAGACGCGCCTGAGCGCGTGTCGTAAATGACCGTGACGAGTTTTCTGCAAACGCACTGGCGCGAGATGCTGGCTCTGACGGGTCAGCACCTCTGGCTCGTCTCGGTCTCGGTCGCGTGCGCCGTCGCCGTCGGCATCCCGGCTGGCGTCGCGCTCACGCGGTACGAAAAATTTAAGCGCCCCGTCCTCGCGCTCGCGGGCATTCTTCAGACCGTGCCGAGCCTCGCGCTCTTCGGCTTCCTCATCCCGCTGCCACTGGTCGGCGGCATCGGCGCGCGCACGGCGATCGTCGCGCTCGTCCTCTACGCGCTGCTCCCGGTCATCCGCAACACGGTCACCGGGATCGAGGGCGTTGACCGAAACGTCCGCGAGGCGGCGGTCGCGATGGGCATGACGCGCGGGCAAATCCTCTGGCAGGTGGAGCTGCCGCTGGCGTTGAGCGTCATCCTCGCGGGCGTGCGCGTCGCGGCTGTGATCTCGGTGGGGGTGGCGACGATAGCGGCGGCGATCGGCGCGAACGGGTTGGGCGTCTACATCTTCCGCGGCTTGCGGATGAACGGGCTCATCGGGCTGCTAGAGACTCGCCTGAGCGCGCACGCGCGGGCGCGGGCGGAGGTTGACGAAAAACGGCGCGCCGTATTCCGCCGCGTCACTATTGCCGCGGCCGTCGTCGCGCTCGCCTTCGCGGCTTACGCTGTCCGACGCGGCACGGGGCCGCGGCAGTCGGCGGGGCGGGCGCGCGTCCGCGTCGGGTCGAAGGATTTCACGGAGAGCGTCATCCTCGCCGAACTCCTCGCGCAACTGCTCGAAGAGCGCGGAGTGACGGTCGAGCGCCGCTTCGAGCTGGGCGGCAACCTCTGCCACGACGCGCTCACGGCGTCCGAGATCGACGCGTACCCCGAATACACCGGCACGTCCTTCACCGCCATCCTCAAGCACCAGCCGCTGACAGACCCGCGCGCGGTCTACGATCAGGTGAGGCGCGAGTACGGCGAACGCTTCGGGGTCGAGGTCTCGCCGCCGCTCGGCTTCAGCAACGACTTCGCGATCCTCGTCCGCGGTCGCGACGCGCGCGCGCTCGCCTTGCGCACGATCTCCGACGCGACGGCGCACGCGCGCGACTGGCGCGCGGGCTTCGGTCAGGACTTCGTCTCGCGCCCCGACGGCTACGAGGGCTTCGCGCGCACGTACAATCTGAAGTTCCGCGACCGACCGCGCGAGATGGATCTATCCCTCACCTACCGCGCGCTCGCCGCGGGCGAGGTGGACATCATCGCGGGCAACTCGACCGACGGTCTCATCAGCGCGCTCGACCTCACGCAGCTCGCCGACGACCGCCACTACTTCCCGCCCTACGAAGCCGTCTTCCTCACGCGCCGCGACGCGCTCGCGCGCTCCGACGCGCTGCGCGAGACGCTGCAAACCCTGGGCGGCGCGCTCCCGACCGACGAGATGCGCCGCCTGAACTTCGAAGTGGACGGAGGCAAGCGCGCCCCCGCCGAAGTCGTCCGCGAGTGGCGACGGCGCAAGGGGCTTTGACGCATCGCCGAGACGCGAAAGGGCGCGGGGCGAGAACATTAAAGAAGTTTTCGCCCCGCGCCCTCTGTGTTCGGCGCGCGGACTCATCAAGCCGCGGCGCGCGCGTCGTTATTTTTTCTTGAGCGTGACGCGGTAGGGCTCGCCGAGCGTGGACGCGTCCACGTCGAGCTTCTGATCGTAGTAGCCCTTCGCCTTGACGATGAGGCGCAGGCGGCCCATGTGGAGCGGCGGCAGCACCGCGACGCCGCGTTCGTCCGTCGTGTTCCAGGACTCGCAGAAGAAGCCGTCGCTGCGGCTCGATTCGAGCTTGAGGTAGACGCCCTTGACGGGGTTGCCGCTCTCGTCGGAGACGCGCGCGTCGAGTTTGCCGACGCCGTTCTCCTGAAGCGGGGCTCTGCCCATGTTGGGGATGTCGGACGACGACTGCGAGCCGCCCGCCTGGGCCGCCGCGGCTCCGCTGAGCGCGACGACGAAGACTGTCGCAAGGATAAGTTTACGCATGTTTGATAAAATCTCCTGACCCGTTGGTGAAATTTTTGCGGGAGGCTGGGCGACGGGGGAAGGGTCGCGGCTCTTGAGCCGCCCGGATCGATTATATTGGCGCGGGCGCGAATTGGGAAGTCTTAATTTCGAAAGCGACTCGGACGGGCGCGGGGCTCGGGAGGGCGGCAGATTTTTGCGGGGAGGTGTGCTGAAGATGTCGTTGCTTGAATTTCTCGTCCTGCTTCTGGTGGCGGGCTTGTGCGGGGCTCTGGGACAGGCGATCAGCGGGTTCTCGCGGGGCGGCTGCCTCGTCTCGATCGCGCTCGGCTTCATCGGCGCGCTCCTGGGGATGTGGCTCGCGCGCGCGCTGGGGCTGCCCGAACCGCTGCCCGTCGTCGTCGGCAACAGGGCTTTCCCAGTCGTCTGGTCCATCGTCGGCTCGGCGCTCTTCGTCGCCGTCATCAGCCTGCTCACGCGCAGCCGCCGCGC
>JAIVJC010000171.1 GCA_020200235.1 Acidobacteriota bacterium
CCCATCCCCCATCCCCCTTCAGTTAAGCATCGACATCTGCGCCCGAATCTTCTTGAGCTGTTCGCGCACGGCGTCGGCGTCCGAGGCGGCGCGCGCGAGGTAAGTCTCCAGCTCCGAGAGAGCCTCGCCGTAGCGACCGAGCTGCGCGAGCAGCGCGCCGCGATCGCGCCGCTCGTCGCGCGCTTCGGGGTCGAGCACGATGACGCGATCGACCGCCGCGAGGGCGCGCCGGTGCCGGTTCGTCTGCGCGTAAACCGCCTTCAGGTTGCGGAGTATGCGCGCGAGGATTTCGCGGTTCGTCGCCGCGCGCAGGTGCTCTTGCATGAGCGCGATCTGCCCGCCGTAGAGACCGTCGAGCAGCTGCTGGCAGTCGTCCTCGTCGATCGTGCGGCGGTTGAACGGATCGACGAGCTGCGTCTCGGTCCCGCGCGCCGAGTCCGCCCGCGCGCGCACGACGAAGTGGCCGGGGAAGCCCACGCCGTCGACTTCGATCCCGGCGCGGCGGCCCAGCTCGATGTAGACGAGCGAGAGCGTGATCGGTATCCCGCGGCGCTCGTCGATGACGTAAGAGAGCAGGCTGTTGCGCGGATCGTAGTAGCTCCCCTGATTGCCAGCGAAGCCCAGCTCGCGGAAGACGAACTCGTTGAAGGCGTCGATGGGCTGCCACGATCTCGCGGCGACGTAGGCTCGCGCCGCCAGGCCCAGCTCGAAGAGGCGCGCGCGGTAGTGCTCCACGTCCGTCTCCGGCTTCTCCTCCGCGGCGACGAGCAGCGCGGCGTGCGCCAGATCGATGGCGGCGTCGGGCTGCGCGACGAGGTTCTCGAACCGGCGACGCGCCTCCGCGGCTTTCAGTTTCCCGGCGGGAGTCATGGGGGAAGTATGAACGATGAATGATGAATGATGAAGTGAAGACGGGTGCTTAACTTCATCGTTCATCGTTCATACTTCATCGTTTTCCGAAGACGTGGTAGACGGCGTCGGGCGTCCAGTCGAAGAGGCTCGCGGTGACGACGTCGGCTCCGGCGGCGCGCAATTTTTCTTCCGCGACCGTGTTCGTGACGCCGAGCGTGCGCATCCCGGCGGCGCGCGCCGACTCGACGCCGGGCGGCGAGTCTTCGACGACGAGGCAGTCCGCGGCGGCGAGCTGCGGCTGACCATCGGCGCGCCGCCGCCCGTTGAGCAGTTCGAGCGTGCGCAGGTTGCACGCCGGGTCGGGCTTGCAGGCCGCGACGTCCTCCGCGCTGACGATTGCCGCGAAGGCTCCGGCGAGCCCGGCGCGGCCGAGCACGTGATCGATCTCGACGCGCCGCGCCATGCTGACGACGCCCAGCTGCCACACCCGAGCCGCCGACTTGATGAACGTGACGACGCCCGGAAAGAGCGGCAGCTCGCCCTCGATCAGCTCGCGGTGCTTCTCCGTCTTGCGATCCACGAGCGCGTGCAACTGCTCTTCATTCACTTCGCGCCCGGCGCGCGCGAAGGCGGCGCGGACGAAGGTCGCGTCGTCCATGCCGAGGCAGTCGTAGTAGTCGGGCTCCGTGAGCGCGACGCCTTCCGGTTGAAGGATTTCCTGGTAAGCCTTCAGTTGCAGCGGCTCGTCGTCGATGATGACGCCGTTGAAGTCGAACAGAATCGCACGAATCATGTTCCGATCCGATCTCGAACTTTAGTGCGTGATGCGAGAGCGCGATCAAGATACGATGGCGGGCGCGCAAAGTCCAAAACGGGGTTTGTCGTCTTAAACCGTCGGGCGGTCGGGCGGCGCGCCCTCCGCGGGCTGCGTGCGAGAGGCGGCGATGAGCGCGGGCAGCCGCTCGCTCTCCAGCACGTCGAGGCGGCGCAGGATTTCGGCGATCGCGAGCTCGTTCTTGAGGTTGATCTGGAAGTCGAGGTCGGCTTTGAGCCGATCCCTCTCCGACTGGCGCTTCTGCGAGATGAGGATGACGGGCGTCAGCAGCGCGGCGACGATGCCGTTCATCACGTCGAGGAACGAGTAGGGGTACGGGTCGGGTCCCAGCCCGCGCAGGAAGACGGAGTTGACCACCACCCACAGCGCGATGAGCACGAGGGTGACGCTGATGAACGCCCAGCTCCCGCCGAACTCCGTCAGCCGGTCGGCTAAGCGATCCGCGACGGTCAGCCGCGCGGCGTCCTCGACGTTCGCGTTGCGCGAGACGCGGCGCCGCAGCAGCTCGTCCGTGCGGCGCAGGCGCTCCGAGATCGCCCTGACCATCGCGAGCGCCACGTCGGAATTCTTGCGGATGAAGGAGAGGAAGTCTTCGCGCGCGAGGGAGTAGAGCAGCGCGTCGTCGACGGCGCGCGCGCTCGCCGTGCGCGCCTTCCCCTCGACGAGCGCCATCTCGCCGAAGAAGTCGCCGCGCTGGAGTTCCGCCAGCGTCAACTCCTCGCCGTCCTCGTCCGTCACGAAGATGCGCACGCGGCCAGCCTCGACGAGGTACATCGCGTCTCCCGCCTCGCCCTGCCGGAAGAGGAGCGCGCCGCGCGGCAGGCTCCGCGACTTCAGCAGCCCCATCAGGGCGAGCGCGTCCTCGTCTCCCACGGACGCGAACAGCGGCACCGAGCGCAGAGCCTCGACCGTCATGATGGGGGAGTCAGTCATCTCAATGCCTCACAGAAAACGATGAATGATGAACGATGAACGATGGAGTGAAAACAATCTTCAGTTCATCGTTCATCATTCCGCGTTCATCGTTACGATCCTCCCGTCCCTCATGCTGATGGTGCGGTCGGCGAAGCGCGCGGCGAGCTCGCGGTCGTGCGTGACCATGAGCACGGTGAGCCGATCGCGCTCGACCATGGCGCGCAGGAGCGAGAGGAGTTCCGAGGCGCGCGTCGAGTCGAGGTTGCCCGTCGGCTCGTCGGCGAGCAGGACGCGCGGCCGGTTGGCGAGCGCGCGCGCGATGGCGACTCTCTGCTGCTCGCCGCCCGAGAGCTCGGTCGGGCGGTGATCGGCGCGCTCGGCTAAGCCCACCCGCCCGAGCAGCTCTCTCGCGCGCGCCGTGCGCTCCCGCCCGGCGAGTCCGCCGAAGGCGAGGGCGAGCTCGACGTTCTCGGCGGCGGTCATCGACGTGATCAGGTTGAAATTCTGGAAGATCATCCCGACGGACTGGCGGCGGTAGCGCGCCATCTCCTTCTTCGACAGCGGCGCGAGCGAGCGGCCCTCGAAGACGACCTCGCCCTCGCTCGGCTGATCGAGCCCGCCCAGCAGGTTCAACAGGGTCGACTTACCCGACCCCGACGTGCCCTGCAGCGCGACGAACTCGCCCTCACCCACCGAGAGCGACGCGCGGTCGAGCGCGACCACCACGTTCTCGCCCATCTTGTAATGCTTCGAGACCTCGCGGGTCTCCATCAGCGCGTCTGTCATGTTAAAGCTGTCCGTAGTCAGTTGTCCGTGGTCAGTTGTCAGTTGTTAACTTTTGTCGGATGCGACTCGCTCATGACGAGAAGAACAACTGACAACTGACCGCTGACAACTGACAAATAACAAAATCGAAAAGCCGCCGCGTGCGAGATAACACGTGGCGGCTCTGAAATTCAAGTGACTGTGAAACCTGAATCGCTGCCGACCCCAGGCAACGGACAACTGACTACGGACAACGGACAGTATTTTAGACTTCCTTGTACTCAGAGTCCACGTCCTCGTCCGAGAAGGCGACGCGGTAGTTCGACGACTGCTTCTGCTTGGTGATGAGCAGATCGTCTTTCGTCTTCAGGAGATCGGCGCGCGAGTAGACCGAGAGCTCGAAGTTGTAGCCGTGGGTGATGGCGTCCTTCGGGCACGCCTCGACGCAGAAGCCGCAGAAGATGCAGCGGCCGTAGTCGATGTTATAAGTCGAGGCGTAGCGCTCATCGACCCCGACGCGCTCTTCGGGCGCGCGCGGATCGTCCGCCGCGACGATGTAGATGCAGTCCGACGGGCACGCCGCCGCGCAGAGGAAGCACGCGACGCACTTCTCCCTGCCCAGCTCGTCGACGTGCAGCAGGTGCTGGCCGCGGTAGCGCGGCTGCATCGTGACGGGGTCGTCCGGGTACTCGACCGTCCACTTCTCCTGCCCGATCTTCGAGAAGGTGACGCCCATCCCCTTGATGATCGCCTTCGTCGATTCGATGATGTCGCCGACTACTGACATGGCAAGCCTCGATGATAGCTGTTAGCTGTTAGCCATTAGCTGTTAGCCATTAGCTGTTAGCGGTTAGCTCTTTGCCTTTCGGATTGGCTGATAGCTAATAGCTAATAGCTAATAGCTAATAGCTATCAGCTAACAGCTCCCTCACACCAGTTCGAGCTGGCTAAAGAAGTAGCTGATCTCGATGCGCGCGTTCTCTTCGGAGTCGGAGCCGTGGACGGCGTTCTCGCCGATGGAGGTGGCGAACTCCTTGCGGATCGTGCCCTCGTCGGCTTTCGCCGGATCGGTCGCGCCCATCAGGTCGCGCCACGCTTTGACCGCACCATCTTTTTCGAGCGCTAACACGACGCACGGCGCGCTCGACATGAACTGCGTCAACTCGCCGAAGAACGGTCGCTCTTTGTGGACGGCGTAGAACCCTTGCGCCTCTTCGTGCGTCATGTGGATCAACTTCATCCCGCGCAGCTTGAAGCCGCCTTCGATGATGCGCTTGATGACGCCGCCGGTCTTGCCCGCGCGCACCGCGTCGGGCTTGATAATTCCGAAAGTGAGATTACCGATCTGTTCCGACATTGTTTTCCGTCAAAACCTTTCGTAGTTTAATGATTAACTCTATTGCGGCGGCTTGCCTTCGCGCCCCTCGCGGACGATGTCGATTAGAGCATCCAACCGCTGATCCGTGTGCGCCTGCTGTGCCGCTAGTTCCACCATTTTGTCTGACAACCTAGCCATCGACTCTTCGGTGTGGTTTTGCGCGTCAGCGAGTGCGGCGATTTTCGCTTCCGAGTTTGTCTGTGCCGCCCTCAACTCGGTCATCCCCTCTTCGGCATTACGCGCCCACTGCATCATCAATCGAGCAAACTCCGTGAGGTTAGTGAGGCGTTCGTCATCGCTCATCGGAAACTCCTTCCGGTTAACTTTTCAAGCTGTCGCGCCCGCGCCGAGCGCGTCCTTCATCGCCTGCCCGATGTCGGCGGGCGACTTGACGACGCGGATGCCGGCGGCGGTGAGCGCTAGCATCTTTTCGTCTGCCAACCACGGGATCGCCGCCGATGCCGATGGCGGTCGATTGTCCAAGGCCGAGCGCGGTCAACTGTCCCACGGCTTCGTAGGTGAGCGTGCCAGAGCGCGAGACAACGCCGATGCGCCCCTCCTTGTGGATGTGACCGGGCATGATGCCGACCTTGCACTTGCCGGGCGAGATGACGCCGGGGCAGTTCGGGCCGACGAGCCAGGTCGCCTTGCCTTCGAGGAAGCGTTTGACCTTGACCATGTCGAGCGCGGGGATGCCCTCGGTGATGCAGACGACGAGCGGCAGCCCCGCCGCCGCCGACTCGATGATCGCGTCCGCCGCGAACGGCGGCGGCACGTAGATGACCGAAGCGTTCGCGCCCGCGTCCCTCACCGCCTGCTCGACGGTGTTGAAGACCGGGATGCCCTCGTGGGTCGTCGCGCCCTTGCCGGGCGTGACGCCGCCGACCACATGAGTCCCGTACTCGACCATCTGCCTGGTGTGGAACGTGCCCTCTTTGCCGGTGATGCCCTGCACGACGAGGCGCGTATTTTTATCGACCAGAACGCTCAACGCTCTTGCTCCTCACGACGAATTTTGCGAGCTTGTTTTGAATGCGCAGTATAACACACCCGTTGATCACTCATCTAAACGTGAGGAGGAAATGTTTACCTCAGCTTCGCGCTGCGAAAGAGCGCAATTACAAGACTCAAAATGAAACCGACGACGGCACCAACAATGCTCCCTAAAATCAATCCATCATAGATGCCAGCGAACGCCCATCCCTCCGGCTCCCACGAGATATGATTCAACGCACCTATTGCTCCAAGAATTATTGCCAGGCACACTGCACCGGCGACGGCTCCGACGACGGCTCCTTTGACAAGGAGGCGGGCAAAATGAGCAGCCTTGTAATAGCTCATCAGCTTAGCTCCACCTTTTCGCCGTACTGCGGCACCTGCACCTTCCAGCCGTAGCTCTCGCGTATGTGCTCGGCCATCGCCTCGGCGGCTTCCGGCTCGCCGTGCGTGGTGAAGGAGAGGCGCGGGGGCGCGGGCATCTTCTCCAGCCAGCGCAGGACTTCCTTCCAGTCGGCGTGCGCCGAGAAGCCGCCGATGCGCTCGACGCGCGCGCGCACGCGTATGGGGTGTTTGAAGATCGAGACCTCGCGCTCGCCGTCGAGGATGCGCCGACCGACGGTGCCCGCCGCCTGGTAGCCGACGAAGACGATGGTCGATTTCTCGTCGGGCAGGAAGCGCTGCGCGTGGTGCAGCACGCGCCCGCCCGTCAACATCCCCGACGCCGAGACGATGACGCGCGCGCCGCGCTCCTCGTTCAGCTTCCGCGACTCGTCGCGCGAAGACGTGGTGAGCATCGAGTGCGTGCGCAGCGGGTGGCGCTGCTGGCGGAGGATGCTGGCGTAGTCCTCGTCCTGCTCCTCCTTGCGGTTGCTGTAGACCTGCGTGGCTGCCGCCGCCATCGGCGAATCGACGCGCACCGGTAGGATCGGAATCTTCTTCTCGTCCTCCAGCTCGCGGATCAGGTAGATCATCTCCTGCGTGCGCCCGATGGCGAAGGCGGGGATCAGCACGACCCCGCCGCGCTCCGCCGTCTCGTTGATGATGCGCGCGAGCGCGACCTTCGGGTCTTCCCTGTCGTGCAGGCGGTCGCCGTAGGTCGACTCGACGAGCATGTAGTCGCACGCGGGCGGCGGCTCCGGGTCTCTGATGATCGGCTGATCGTAGTGACCCAGATCGCCGGAGAAGAGGACGCGCCGCCCCTTGCCGTCGTCGCCCGCGCCCTCGACTTCGACCAGCACGAGACTCGATCCCAGGATGTGGCCCGCGACGCGAAAGCCCGCGCTGACGCCCTTCGCGACTTCGCTCATCTCGCCCGTGTTCGGTCGCGGCTGGATGCGCTTGAGGGTTTCGCGCGCGTCGTCCTCGGTGTAGAGCGGGAGGGCGGGCGCGTGGCGCGAGAGGTTGTGGCGGTTGCGGTAGTCGGCTTCCTCTTCCTGAAGCCGCGCGGCGTCGGGCAGGAGAATCTTGAGCAGGTCTCCGGTGCCGCGCGAGCAGTAGACGGGCCCCTCGAACCCTTGCGCGACGAGGCGCGGGAGGTAGCCCGTGTGATCGATGTGCGCGTGCGTGATGAGCACGGCGTCGATCTCTGCGGGGTCGAAGGGCGGGTCCTGCCAGTTGCGCTCGCGCAGCTCCCTGTGACCCTGAAACAGCCCGCAATCGACGAGCACGCGGCTCGCGCCGGAATCGATCAGGTACTTCGATCCCGTGACCGTGCCCACGCCGCCCCAGAACGTCAGAGATGCCATCCGTTCACTCCATGCCGACCCGGAAGTTAGAGGTCGCACCCGCCTTACTTCGCGCCTCCAGCGTGAGGATAAGTCTCACGCTGGAGGCGCCGGAGGCGCAGCGACCAGGTGCGTTGTCGAGATCAGGTTTTAGTCTTTCTTGTTTTTCGTGACGGCGAGCGTCGCGGTGTACTCGCCGGGCTTCGGCGACCCGTGATGAATGGACGGGTGGGGCGCGAGCCCGGCGATCCTGATCGTGTATTTGCCGAAGGCGTACTCGAGGGGCGCGGAGTAGGTGTTCAGATCGAACTCGGCGCACTCGTCCTTCGAGTTGCGCGCCGTCAGGCGGACGCGCGCGTTGCCCGCCCAGACGCAGGTCGCGCCTTCGGGGCAGCGCGAGTCTTCGGCGACGGAGACGAAGCCGAGCTTCAGGTCTTCGCCCTCGACCTTCACCTCCTTGCCCTCTTTGATGAAGATTCCGCCCTTCACCCGCGCGTCACGCTGCTGCGCGACCCCGACCGGTCTCTGCGCAAACAAGACCGTCGCGCAGAGTATCAACAAGAGCGGCGGCAACTTCGAGAATTTCATAACTTCCTCCGTCCGACGTTTTTCAAGTTTGCCCCGCCGCCGGGCTCAACTCCGGAATGCGATGGGGCTCGACTGTAGAACGTCGCGTGTGTCGCGATCTTGCCTCTTAACTCACCCGCGCGCGCGCCCGTGCCCGAACAAAACGATCAGCGCGGGCACGAGCAGCGCGAGGTTTCTGAGCGCCGTCTTCACGCCCAACTGGCTCGCGATGATGCCGCCGAAGCAGCCGCACTCCAGCGGCTCGCCCTTCAGGACGTAGACGTAGAAGAGCGCGAACGCCGCGAAGCCGACGAGCAGCGCGGCTGACGCGAGCGCGCCGGCGCGCGCCGTGCGCGGGAGGACGAGCAGGACGGCGGCGAGTAGTTCGAGCGCGATGACGAGGAAGGTCGTGTGCCAAGCCCAACGCGTGCCGATGACGCTCGCCACGTTCCCCCTGAAATCCGTCGCCGTGTAAATCTTCGCGCCCGCCGCAAACAGCCACATCGCCGCCAGCCCGAAGCGGCAAAACAGGACGAGCCATCTGAGCCACGAGCGACGATACATAAAAGTGATGAGGAATGAGTGATGAGTGATGAGTGATGAGTGATGAGTGATGAGTTAAGAATTCTTTCACTCATCACTCATCACCCATCACTCATCACTTCTTTCTTCATCCCGCCAGCGCGACGACCTTCTCGGCGGCGTCCTTCATGCCGTTGCCGACCGTGAAGTTCATGCCCGACTCGGCGATCAGCCGCCGGCCCTCTTCGACGTTCGTGCCTTCGAGCCTGACGACGACGGGGACGTCGATGCCGATTGACTTCGCCGCCTCGATGACGCCGCGCGCGACCATGTCGGTGCGCACGATGCCGCCGAAGATGTTGATCAGGACGGCGCGCACCGCCGGGTCTGCGAGCAGGATGCGGAACGCCGCCGCGACCCGCTCCTGCGAAGCGCCGCCGCCCACGTCCAAAAAGTTGGCGGGCTCGCCGCCCGCGAGCTTGATGATGTCCATCGTCGCCATCGCGAGCCCGGCGCCGTTGACCATGCAGGCGATGTTGCCGTCGAGCTTGATGTAGTTGAGATCGAACTTCGACGCCTCGATCTCCAGAGGCTCCTCCTCGTTCAGGTCGCGCAGGTCGAGGAAGTCCTTGTGGCGGAACATCGCGTTGTCGTCGAAGGTGACTTTCGCGTCGAGCGCGATGAGCCGCTCGTCCTTCGTCAGCAGGAACGGGTTGATCTCAAGGAGCGCCGCGTCCATCTGCTCGTACGCCGCGTAGAGCGACTGCATGAACTTCGCCGCCGGGTTGACGAGCGTCGCGGGGAGCCCGAGACCGAAGGCGAGCTTGCGCGCCTGGTAGGGACGGAAGCCGACCGCCGGGTCAACCGTCTCCTTCAGAATCTTTTCGGGCGTCGAAGCCGCGACCTCTTCGATGTCCATCCCGCCCGCCGACGACGCCATGAAGACCGGGCGACCCGACGCGCGGTCGAGCACGATGCCGAGGTAGAACTCCTTATCGATCGGCAAGCCCTCCTCGATCAGGAGCACGCGCACCTCCCGCCCCTCGGGTCCCGTCTGGTGCGTGACGAGATTCATGCCGAGGATTTGCGACGCGATCTCGCGCGCCTCCTCAGCCGACCTGGCGAGCTTCACGCCCCCGCCCTTGCCGCGCCCGCCCGCGTGAATCTGCGCCTTGACGACGACCACGTCCGTCGCCAGCTCCTTCGCCGCGTTGAACGCCTCTTCGGGCGAGCGCGCCACGATCCCGCGCGGCACGGCGACGCCGAACTTCCGCAGCAACTCCTTACCCTGGTACTCGTGAATCTTCATCCCACACACCTCGCGCGGACGACGACGCCGACCGCTTCCCTGTCAACTCGAACTGTTTGGAGCGGGTCGAGTGTAGCCGCACGCCGTGCGGAGCCGCAAGTTTCAGGGGCGCGCCGCCGCTCCGCTTTTTATTTGAAAGCGCGAAAGTCTCTTGTCATATAATCGCGGCGCCCGTCATGCCGCCTCACCAGCCAGCGCGGCTCGGCGATGAGGCTTCGGCGGCGACGCGCGGGATTATTCGTCGTCTTAGAGTAAGGAGGTGCGGCGATGGACGAGGTCGTGGTCACGTCGGGTCTCAACCTGCAAAACTCCGTCAGCTACGGCGACGGCTTCAGCTTCACCACGGACGAGCCCGCGCGCCTCGGCGGCGACGGCGCGGGGGCAGACCCGTACACGCTCGTCCTCGCCGCGCTGGGCAGTTGCATCTCGATGACGCTCACGCTCTACGCGCGCCGCAAGGGGTGGGCACTCGAGAGGGTGACGGTGCGCCTGCGCCAGCGGCGTGTCCACGCGAAGGACTGCGCGGAGTGCGAGACGAAGACCGACGGCTTCGTCCACCGCATCGAGCGACGCGTCGCCATCGAGGGCGATCTCACGGACGAACAGCGCGCGCGCCTTCAGGAGATCGCGCACAAGTGTCCCGTCCACAAGACGCTCACGTCCGAGATCGTCATCGCCGATCTGGTTGAGTAATAGTGGCGTTCGACGTAAGTGATTATCTCTGGTGAGGCGCGTATGAACGAGCCTCGGCGGAAAACACTGAAGGCTTCCGACCGTTGAGCCGGAAGCCTTCTTTCGTATCGGGATGCCGAGATTCGAACTCGGGGCCTCACCCACCCCAAGGGTGCGCGCTACCAGGCTGCGCCACATCCCGTAACGGTCGTAAGTATCGCCGGAAAATTTTGATTGGTCAACCGAAGCGGGTGTGGAGTAGCGCGCGCGATTTTCCGCGTGCTACTTCGGGCGGCGCGTGAGCGCGGCGTCGGTCTTGTCGAGGATCGAGAGGAGTTCGCCCATCTGCTCGCGAAGCCGCCGCAGAGCCTCGCGCCGGTCGTCGGAGATTTGATAGTTCGGCGCGGTCGGCGGCAGCTCGCCGTCGCTCGCGTAAGTCGGCGGCGTGGCGGAGGGCTGTGCGGGAGTGCCCGGCGCGGTCGGCGTCGCCGCTTGGGGCTGAGGTTGGGAATACTGCTGCTCGGCGGCGTGCGCCGCGCTCATTTCGGGCGTGACCACTTTCAGCTTACTCGTCCCGCGGATGTCGTTCGTCAACTTCTTCTTCGCGCCGGCGATGGTGTACTGATCCTCGTAGAGCAGCTCCTTGATCCGCAAGACCATCTCCACGTCGCGCCGGCGGTAGGTGCGCTGACCGGCGCGATTCTTCTGCGGCGCGAGCATCGGGAACTCCGACTCCCAGTAGCGCAGCACGTGCGCCTGGATGCCCGTGATGTCGCAAACCTCTCCGATCTTGAAGAACAGTTTTTCTGGGATGTAGACAGCCGCGCGGTTCATCTTCGGGAGTCCTCTTTACCGGCGATAGGGGGAAACTCGCTCAACTGACCGTCGGGCTTGTCTGCCCGCGAGCGTGGGATTGAGCGTACCGGAATGCTGCGCGTGGATGTTACGCGCGGGCGCGCCCGCTGTCAATCATCTTTTCGACGTAAGGCGACGCGGGAGCGAACTTTATGGGGCTCGACCTGAAGGCGTTTGTGAGCGACTGTGGAAAATTTTTCGGGCGCGGGACTTAAACCAAAACCTTAACTCCGCGGGCGCGGCGCGAGGCGAATCAGGCGGTTTAAGGGATCGAAGGTCAACTCGAAAGGTCTCAGGGCGTCGCGACCGAGGATGATGGGCGCGTCAGCCGCGGCGCCAGCCAGCAGGTCGGTGGGGACGCGGCGCAGGACGAGCGCCCCGACGCGCACGGTCGCCGGCTCGATCCGGCGCGCCTCGACCTGACCGCGCCCGAGGTCGCGCAAGCCGCCCTCGCGCTGCTGCCTCCTGCCCCCGATGACGCCGAGTGAGCGCGCCGCTTCCGGCGTCAGACCGAGACCGAGACCGGAGCCCGTGTCGATGAGCGCGCGACGACCGCCTTCGAGCGAGACGAAGGGGCGGCGCGTGGCGCCGTCCGTGAGCCAGGCGACGGTGTCGCCGCCGGGCGGGGCTTCGCCGAGGCGGAGCGGTGCGGTGCGCGGTTCGAAGGCTCGTATCACCCCGGCGCGAAAGTCTATGACGTAGCCGAGGGGGTAGAAAGTCTCTGAAGGGTCGAGCACGCCGTCCAGATCGGGCGGGAGCGTGTCGGCGACGATGATCGAGCCGCGACCGGGGAGGTAGTTGTTCGACGACCCGACGGCGATGCTGCGCACGCTCGCCGCGCGCGCGCTGCTGCGGCGCGTGCCGCTCAAGCCGCTCAAGCCGACAGTCCTGTCGTTGGAGACCGACACGCGAGCCGCCTGCGCCGCGCGCGTCGAGAGGATGGTCGAGCCAGCGCCCGTGTCCACGGCGAAGTCGAAAGGTCCCGCGCCGTCGATCCAGACTTTGACGATCAGACCACGCCCGGACACTTCGCGGAAGCGAACGAGGGCGGGCACGCCACGCGCCCCGTCCCTGCCGGTCGCGGTCTGAGCAGAGTCAGTAGTCGCGGGACGGCGGGACAGCTTGGGGTTATTAAATTGCTCAGACGCGGTTGAGTCGGGATTCGTCTCGCCCTTGAAAAGGAAAGCGTGGGCAGACTCAGCCTTTCGGGAGTCTGCCCACGCGAACACCGCCAGAGCGATCAGGAGAGCTGAAGCCGCCGCGCCGAGGCGCGCCTTCTTCTTCGAGCCTTGCCCCATCACAAACTCACAATCCCTCGTGAGTTAGTAACGGCGGTTGCGGTTGCGAATCTTGTAGGTGTAGAGCGCGGAGCCCGCGCCGCCGCCGAGCGCGCCAATCGCCGCGCCCTTCTTGCCGCCGATCAGTCCGCCGATCAGCGCGCCGCCGCCCGCACCCATCGCCACCGTCAGTTTGTCGCGGTGCTTGCTCCAGAACGAACGCTTCTGCGGCTCGTAGTCGTAGTAAGCCGTGCGCGAGCTGCGCGCGGAGCTGCGACGCACGGGCGTGCTGCGGTAGGCGACGCGCGTCGGCGCCGCGACCGTGCGCGTCACCACGCGCTCGCGGTTCAAGCCGCGATCGGCGGCCGTC
>JAIVJC010000172.1 GCA_020200235.1 Acidobacteriota bacterium
GCGTGTAGTAGAGGTACTGGAACGTCCAGAGGTTGTCGCGCGTGAGCTGGTAGCCGTCCACCTCGGCGACGCGGTCGCCCGGCTTCAGGCCCTTCTTCTCGGCGTCGCTGCCGGGCTTGACGGCGGTGACGTAAGCCTCGTCCCCGATCATCTGCACCTGCCAGCCGTAGTCTGTGCGCGCGGCGCGCTGCGGCGGGAGGAAGAAGGTGTGCGAGTCTCTGAAGTCGAGCATCGCCTGCGCGATGATGCCGAACATCTGCCCGCGCGAGGTGGCGGTCTTCAGCTTCTCGTCCGCCGCCTTGAAGCGCTCTTCGAGGTTGATGCCGCGGAAGTTCGCGTCGTAGTAGTTCTTCTTGAGCTCGCCGCGGATGTTGCTGAGCATCGTGCGGCTGCGCTCGCGGTCGAGATCGAGCGACTGCGCGCGCGCCGCGCGCGGCACCGCGCACGGCGCGACCACGAGCAGGAGGGTCGCGGCGGCGGCGGCGACGAACTGCGCGCGCACGGTGTTGCGAAGGTTGGGGGTCTTGCGTCTCATTTCTCTCACTCCGAAAATCTTCCGTCGGTTGGTCTGTGAAGTTTTTGCGCTCCGGCGTCTCGGCGCGGCGCGCAATTGATATTGATAAGGTCGCGGGTTTTAGCTGACGGGTCGCGCGGCTCGCGCCCGTGACAGGGGAAGGTGGCGCGCGCGAACGCGACGCATCATACAGCGGCGGGCGCGGCGGCGGCAACCACCCGCAGGGCGGCGCGCGGCATCCAAGACGGGGGGCGAAACGCGCGCACGAAGTCGAGGCGCGAGCGGCGCGGCGGGGCGAAAATTGACGCTCGTCGGAGGCGTCTGCTACTCTCGCCCGTTACCCCGGTCGGCAAATTTTCATCTGTGAGGTCGTAAGTATTTTTATGTCACGCGAAGTGTTCATCCTCGGCGGCAGGCGCACGCCGATGACGAGTTATGTCGGCGCGCTCAAGGACGTCAAGGCGATCGATCTGGGCGCGACCGCCGCGCGCGGCGCGCTCGAAGCCTCGAACGTCGCGGGCGAGGAGATCGATCACACCGTCATCGGCAACGCCCTCCAGACTTCGGGCGACGCCATCTACGGCGCGCGCCACGTCGCACTCAAAGCAGGCGTGCCGTTTGATCGCCCCGCGCTCACCGTCAACCGCCTGTGCGGGAGCGGCATCCAGTCGATCGTCTCCGGCGCGCACATGATCATGCTCGGCGAGGCGCGCACCGCCCTGGTCGGCGGGATGGAGTCGATGTCGATGGCTCCGCACGTCATCTACGGCGCGCGCAGCGGCTTCGCTTTGGGTCAGGGCAAGATGGAAGACTCGCTGATGGTCGCGCTCCTGGACACCTACTGCAACACGACGATGGCGGGGACAGCCGAGAACCTCGCGCGCCGCTACGAAATCTCGCGCGAGGATCAGGACGCCTACGCGCTGCGCTCGCAACAGGAGGCGAAGCGCGCGCAGGACGCGGGAATCTTCGCGGAGGAGATCACGCCCGTCGAGGTGAAGACCAGGAAGGGCGTCAAGGTGGTGGACAGAGACGATCACCTGCGCCCCGACACGACGCTCGAGGTGCTGGCGAAACTGCCGACCGCGTTCAGCAAGGACGGCTTCGTCACGGCGGGCAACGCCTCGGGGATCGTGGACGGCGCGGCGGCTCTCGTCATCGCGGGCGAGGAGTTCGTGCGCGAGCGCGGCGCGCAGCCGCTCGGCAGGATCGTCTCGTGGGCTTACGCCGGCGTCGAGCCCGACGTGATGGGGATCGGCCCCGTGCCCGCCGCGCGCAAGGCGCTGGAGAAGGCGGGGCTCAAGCTCGCCGACATCGATCTCGTCGAGGTCAACGAGGCGTTCGCCGGTCAGTACCTCGCCGTCGAAAAAGAGCTGGGGCTCGATCGCTCAAAGACGAACGTCAACGGCGGAGCCATCGCGCTCGGTCACCCGCTCGGCGCATCGGGGACGCGGCTCGTGCTCACGTCTCTGATGGAGCTGCGGCGGCGCGGCGGTCGCTACTGCCTCTCGACCGCGTGCATCGGCGGCGGTCAGGGCATCGCCATCATCGTCGAAAGACAAGCATAGAAAAAACGATGAAGTCGGAACGATGAACGATGAAGTAAGAGCAATGTCTCTTCACTTCATCGTTCATCGTCCCGACTTCATCGTTTCATTCATGCGGTCGCCCGGCAGCCTCCCTCCTCAAAGAGACCGCCGGGGCGACCGACGTTTGCGCCCGACGTTTTCCCCCCTCTGGCGCAAATCCGAAATGGCTAAGAAGTACCGTCCGATGGTCGCGGCGCTCGCGCGGCTGCTATCGACGCCCTCAGCAGGGGCAGGAGTAAGTGTCCGTCGCCGGGTCGTACACGCACGGGGCGTAACACGGCGTCGGGTCGCCCTGCTCATCCGTGACTACCTGCGGGGGCGGGCTCACTTCGTCGCTGCCGCTAGTCGTGTTACCGGCGCCGCCCGCCGAAGTGGCGATGACGACCGCCGTGATGATCGTAAAGATGAAATCCATTTCCCCGCCCCTCACTCGTTCAAAAATTTCGGCGACGGTCTCTGACGCCCGACCGCGCTTTCCTCTGCGCTTTCCTCTATGACAACTGCCGTGCCACTTGCGCGCGGCCGGGCGACTGCGCGGAAAGCGCGCCGCCGCGCGTTCGTTTGACTGACGCGCGCCAATTTTCACCGCGAAGTCGTGATACCTGCTTCGCGCACGGACGCTCGCAGACGCACGCCGAGACGGTCTCCGGCGGCGCGCGCGAGTAAAAGCCGACCCCGTGCCCGGATGTGCGAAGCGCGTGCGCGCTGTGAATGAGGTAGCGTCGGCGGTGCGCGGCGGCATGAATCTTTCGCGGCGCGGGATTCGTAAGACGGCGTGCGCCTGAGCGGCGGGCTCGGCGAGACGCGAGCGCGCGGGAGGCTTCCGAGATTGTCCTTGCCAGCCCCGCTCCTTTTGTAGTATTTAACTTCCCCGAAATCGCGCGTTCACGCTCGCGCAATGGCGTCGGATTATGTTATAAGTCTGCTTCGACGCGGGCCTTCTTTAAGCCTGCTTCGGCCCAGGTCTTCTTTCCATCACACAGGGTTCACCGCAAAAATTCTTCGGGCACAGGCAGTCGTCTCCGCACCCGGTGTCCGAATACGTCAAACAAGAGAAAGTGAAATAAGGACGAACTATGTCAACCACACCCCTCCGCAGCACAGCCTGCGCGCTGCTGCTCGCGCTCTTCTGTTTCGCCTTCGGCGTCGGCACCGCTTCGGCGCAATCGGAAGCCGCTTCCGGTCAGATCTCCGGAACCATCAAGGACTCGACGGGAGCCGCCGTGCCTAACGCGACCGTCACGGTCACGAACAAGGAGAACGGTTCCACGCGCACGGCGACCACGAACGACGACGGCATCTACACCATCGTCCAACTCCAGCCGGGGACTTACACGGTTTCCGCGCAGGCGGGCAGCTTCGCCGAGACGAAACTAGAGAACCTCGTGGTCAACGTCGGCCGCGTCGCCGTCGGCGACATCACGCTCGGCGTCGGCGGCGTGCAGGAGTCGGTCACCGTCTCCGCCGAGGGGATTCAGGTCACGCGCAACGAGTCGGACGCCGTCCTCAACGAGACGGCGATCACGAACCTGCCGATCAACGGCCGCCGCTTCCAGGACTTCATCACGCTGACGCCGAGCGCGCAGGTCGATCCGCAGCGCGGACAGATTTCCCTCTCCGGGCAGAAGGGCATCAACTCGAACATCAACGTCGACGGCGTCGACTACAACCAGCCCTTCTTCGGCGGCATCCGCGGCGGCGAGCGCGCCAACCTCGCCTTCACGATCCCGCAGGAGTCGATCAAAGAGTTCCAGGTCGTCGCCTCCGGCTACTCCGCCGAGTTCGGGCGCTCGACCGGCGGCATCGTCAACGCCGTGACGAAGTCCGGCGACAACCGGGTGCGCGGCTCGGCCTTCTACCTGCTCCGACCGCAGAGGCTCGCGCGCGGCAACGAGTTCACCGAGGCGTTGCAGGAGCAGCGCCTCTCCGCCGCCGGCGTCAACGCGTCGCTCGCCCCGACGCAGCACCAGTTCGGCGGCTCGATCGGCGGGCCCATCAAGGAGAACAAGCTCTTCTACTTCGGCGCCTACGAGCA
Organism: Acidobacteriota bacterium; assembly: GCA_020200235.1. GTDB lineage: Bacteria > Acidobacteriota > Blastocatellia > Pyrinomonadales > Pyrinomonadaceae > JAIVGV01. The sequence goes on from JAIVJC010000172.1 coordinate 4,139, forward strand.
GCAGCGCTTCCGCGCCCCGCGCCAGATCGTCTTCGGCATCCCGAGCACCTTCCCCGGCACGCTGACGCTGACCGCGGGGCAGCAGGAAGTGCTCAACTTCTACAAAGCCGAGCAGGTCGGCTACCAACTGTCCAACGACGCCTACGCCGGTCTCGCGCGCATCGACTGGAACGTCAACAACGCGCACCGCTTCAACGTCCGCTTCAGCGCGAGCAAGAACAACGCCCTGAACGCGGTCTCGCGGGGCGAGACTTCGCTCGACCCGACGACGACGCAGGCTCTCTCGACCAACGGCACGGAGAAGAACAAGACGCGGATCGGCGTCGCGCAGTTGGTCAGCAGCTTCGGCTCGAGCGCGGTCAACGAGCTGCGCCTGCAAGCTGCCCGCGAAGATCGCCCGCGCATCTCCAACTCCGAGCTGCCGCAGATCTTGACCAGCTTCGCCACGTTCGGCGCGACCAACTTCCTGCCGACCACGCAGTACGACAAGCGCTACCAGGTGGCGGACAGCTTCACTTACCTGACCGGCAACCACAACATCAAATTCGGCGGCGAGTTCAGCCACCTGTTCGCCAACCAGAGGTTCGGCTTCAACCAGTTCGGCGGCTACGCCCTCAGCATCGGCAGCACGGCGGCAAACATTTCGGACGCGCTGCTCAGGCTGGCGAACACCACGACCATCATCCCGCCCACCTCGGGCTTGACGCCGACCGTCATCCTCGGTCGCTTCGACGACACGCGCGCCCGCTACAACCGCCAGATCGGAAACCTCGCAGCCGAGTTCGCGGCTAAGGAGCTGGCGTTCTTCGCGCAGGACAACTGGCGCGTCACGCCGAAGCTCTCCCTCAACTTCGGGCTCCGCGCCGAGCAGCAGTACAACCCGGAGCCGGACGTCTCCAACACCCAGATCGCCAACGTCGTCAAGAACACGGTCTTCCCGATCCGCGGCAAGGGCTACACGCCCAGCATCCCCGACAGCGGCTGGCAATTCGGACCCCGCGTCGGCTTCGCCTACGACCCCGAGGGCAAGGGCAAGATGGTGCTCCGCGGCTTCGCCGGCTACTACTACGCGCGCACGCCGCTCCTCGTCCTAGCCGACAGCACCAACAACTACCGCATCCCCCCCGCGAACGTCAGCACGACCCTGCCGTTCACCGGGTTCAGCCAGTCCGCGTTCAATACGTTCCTGGCGTCGGCGGCGGGCACGCCGTACAAGACCATCACCGGCTGCAACCCGGCGGCGGCGGCGAACACCCCCGCCCTGCTCGCCTGCACGCCGAACTCGGTCTTCCGGCAGTTCGCGATCATCGGCATCAACCTGAACGCCTCGCCGCTCAATAACCTGCCGATCATCTCGCCGGACCAAATCTCAAGCATCGCCAGCGGGCTCGGCTTGAACCCGAATCCTTTCGTCGGCGCGCAGGTCACGGGACACGCCGAAGACTTCAAGAACCCTCGCTCGTTCCAGTTCGGCTTCGCCTTCGAGCGCGAGGTCGCACGCAACCTGACCGTCGGCATCGACTACGCGCACGTCAAGACCGACCGCGTGCAGCGCAACCGCGACCTGAACCTGCCCGCGCCGCTCACGGCGGAGCAGTACATCTCGTTCCTGCAGGCGAGCAACACGGCGGCGAATTTCAACGCGCTGGTGACAAACGGCACCATCGATCAGATTCGCCAGTCGGGTCGCTCCTACATCGCCATCAACACGCCCGCCGGTCTGCCGACCGCTCCTTCGGGGACGGTTTTCACGCGCCAGCGCCCGACGCAGGCACAGCAGGGCTTCGCCCTCGGCAGCGTGCAGGTGCGCGAGTCCACCGCGAAGTCGCTGTACCGCGGTTTGACCTTCCGCACGCGCTGGAGCCACCGGCGCGCGCAGGTCAACGCCTACTACACGTTCTCCCGCCTGCTCGCCGACGACGACAACGAGCGCGACGCGGGCGGCATCGCCTACGCCGACCCGTACGACCTGCGTGGCGAGTACTACCGCAGCCGGCTCGACCGCGAGAACCAGTTCGTGGCGAACCCGATCTTCTTCCTGCCCTACAACTTCGAAATCTCGAGCGCGATCCGCCTGCGCTCAGGGAATCCGATCAACCCCACTTCGGGCGCGGACTTGAACGGCGACGGCGTGAACAACGACCGACCGCTCCAGGTCCCCGGCATCACCTACCCGCGCAACTACTTCCGCAACCGCAGCATTTACGACGTTGACCTGCGCGTGCAGAAGGGCTTCAGGCTCGGCGAGAACCGCCGCCTGACCTTGTCTTCGGAGTTCTTCAACGTCCTCAACCGCTCGAACATTATTTTCCCCTCGCCGAACACCGCCACGTCTTCGGGTCAGAGCGGACAATTCTGTTCGGCTGCGAGCCAGCTCTGCGGGCTGAGCGGCGTCACCAACCCGAACTTCCTGCGCGTTACTGATCCGGTCACCGGTGCCATCCTCGTGAACAACACCAACCCCGGCAGTCAGGTCTTCCAGATGCAGGTCGGCGTGCGACTCCAGTTCTAAAACCGGATCGCGCAAGACGACACTCGAGGGCGCGCCCCGCACGGGGCGCGCCCTTTTTTCGTCGCGCCCGCCCGACGTTGACAGCCCGCGCGCGCGTTTTATCGTCCGGCCGTCTGACGAGAAGACCAGCAGGCTTTTCGAATTCCTGATCGACGCGAAGACGAAGCTCAAAGCGGACAAGGGCACCGACCTCGCCGGTCGCAAGAGCCTTTCGCTCGCTGACTTCCGCGCGGGTCACCCGTGCGCATCAAGTACAGACCCGTCGACGGCAAGCCGCTCGAACTGCGCCTGCGCGTAGACAAGAGCTGAGCCTGCGGAAGCCCGCTCTCACCTCGCAACGTTCGCGCACCGACGCGCGACGCCTTCGCCTTGTCCGAAGACAGGGCAAAGGCGTCGCGCGTTTCCGTACATTGAGCGCGACCCGGCGCGCCGCCGCGCCCGCGGCCGCCGCCGCGCATTCGACTCTCGGTTAAAGACTTCCCCGCGCCTTGCACCACCGGCGCCGCGCTGGCACGGGCGTTGCCAAACCTTCGGGCGAGCGAGGCGGTCGTCGCCCAAGTATTCAGGCACGGGAGGAATCAAACGATGGGCTTACCGAACGAAGACGAGATGAAGGGCAAATTCGATCAGGCGTCGGGCGCGATCAAGGACAAGGTCGGCGAAGCGACCGGCGACCGCGACCTGGAAGAGCGCGGCGAGGCGCAGCGCGCGGGCGGCAACATCCAGGAGGGATTCGGAACCGCGCGCCGCAAAGTCGGCGACGCCATCGAGGATGTCGGCGACGCGATCAAGAGATAGCTGTTAGCTGTTAGCTGTTAGCTGTTAGCTGTTAGCCAGCTGATAAGCAACAGGAAAGGGTCGGCGACTAAACAGTCGCCGACCCTTTCCTTGATCCTTAGCCACGCAGAATGCTATGCGCTGACCAGGTGACAGCTAACAGCTAATCGCTAACAGCTAATAGCTAACAGCTATTCCTGCCTCACGTGTTCCGCGCCGAGGTCTGCGACCAGGCGTTCCAGCACGTCGGAGTCTTCGTCAGACTTCGCCTCGACGCCGATCAGGATGCCGCCGCCGTGCAAGCCAGCCTCGTAGACGCGCGCGCGGTGTTCGGGGATGCCGACGCCGACGAGCGCGCCGATGAGCCCGCCCGCCGCGCCCCCTGCGCCCGCCCCGACGAGCGCCGCCGCCAGCGGGCCCGCGATGACGATGCCGAGACCCGGCAGCACGACGTTCGTCCCGACCGCGAGGATCGCCGCGATGACCGCGCCGAGCGTGCCGCCGACCGCGCCGCCGATCCCCAGACCCGTCACGAGCTTTGCCATTCGCTTCTCACTCCCCGTGAAAAATTTTCCCCACTCTACGCCCGCCGCGCCCCGCGATCAACTCCCGCGGCGCGCGACACGCCGCCGAATCTTGTTGTAAGGTATCCGCAACCCAGATCAAGGAGGGCGTTTAATGAGCAGGGCTGTGATCTTCGACGTAGACGGCACGCTCGTCGATTCGGTCGATCTGCACGCGCGCGCGTGGCAGGAGGCGTTCCGCAAGTTCGGTCGCGAGATCGAGTTCGAGCGAGTGCGCCAACAGATCGGCAAGGGCGGCGATCAACTGATGCCAGTCTTCTTCTCGGAAGAAGAGCTCGACAAGTTCGGCGAGGGGATGGAGAAGCACCGCGGCGAGCTCTACAAGCGCGCCTACCTCCCGCACGTGCGACCGTTCCCGAAAGTGCGCGAGCTGTTCGAGCGTGTCATCAGGGACGGCAACCGCGTCGCGCTCGCGTCGTCGGCGAAGGAGGACGAGCTGGGGGTTTACAAAGACCTCGCGAACGTCTCAGACCTCGTCGAGGAGGAGACCTCGAAGGACGACGTGACGAAGTCGAAGCCGCACCCGGACATCTTTGCCGCCGCGCTCGCGCGGCTCGGCGACGTCGAGACTTCGGACGCGGTCGTCGTCGGCGACACGCCCTACGACGCCGAAGCCGCGGGCAAGTTGAACCTGAAGACCGTCGGCGTCCTCTGCGGCGGCTTCCCCGAAGCGCAGCTGCGCGGGGCGGGCTGCGTCGCCATCTTCCGCGACCCCGCAGACCTCCTCGCGCGCTACGAGCAGACGCCGCTCTCGCGCTCGTGGGCGGCGACCAATAAATCATGACGAGACGCACGCCCCTCATTCTTATCGCGTCGCTCCTGCTCTGCCACGCCGCCGCCGCGCAGACCGTCAACTCGGTGCGCGAGTACCGCCGCGCGAACGAGCACCGCATCTTCTCGGAGTTCGTCCAGCTGCTCTCGCTCCCGAACGTCGCGTCGGATCGCGAGAACATCCGCCGCAACGCGGCGAAGATCGTCGAGATGATGAACGCGCGTGGCCTGAAGCCGCAGTTGCTCGAAGCCGCGACCGCGAACGTCCCGCCCGCCGTCTACGGCGAGTGGAAAGTCCCCGGCGCGGCGCGCACCGTCGTCTTCTACGCGCACTACGACGGTCAGCCGACCGACCCCGCGAAGTGGACGGGCACGCGCCCGTGGGAGCCGACGCTGCGCGACGCGCCCTTCGAGACGGGCGGAAAAATTCTGCCGATGCCCGCGGCGTCCGATTCCGTCAACCCCGAGTGGCGTCTCTACGCGCGCTCGTCTTCCGACGACAAGGCGGGCGTGATGGCGATCCTCACCGCGTTCGACGCGCTCAAAGCTAAAGGCATCACGCCGACCGTCAACCTCAAGTTCTTCTTCGAGGGCGAGGAGGAGGCGGGCTCGCCGCACATCGTCGAGATCATGTCGCGCCACAGAGAGCTGCTCGCGGCGGACGCGTGGATCGTCTGCGACGGACCCGTCCACCAGTCGGGGCGCAAGCAGGTCGTCTTCGGCGTGCGCGGCGACACGAACGTGGACGTGACGGTCTACGGCGCGAAGCGACCGCTGCACAGCGGCCACTACGGCAACTGGTCTCCGAACCCCGCGCTGATCCTCGTCAAACTCCTCGCCTCGATGAAAGACGACGCGGGGCGCGTGGCGATCCCCGGCTGGTACGACGACGCCGAGCCGTTAGGCGCTGCCGAGCGACGCGCCATCGCGGACGCGCCCGCCTACGACGAACAACTCAGGAAGGAACTCGGCATCGCGCGACCCGAGGGCGGCGGCAAGAGTTTGCTCGAACTCATCAACCAGCCCTCGCTCAACATCAACGGCATCACGAGCGCGGAGACCGGCGCGCTCTCGCGCAACGTCATCCCGACGACCGCCACCGCCGCGCTCGACCTCCGCCTCGTCAAAGGCAACGACTACCGCCGGCAGGTCGCGCGCCTGACGGAGCACGTCAAGCGGCAGGGCTTCCACGTCGTCGATCGCGATCCGACCGACGCCGAGCGCGCCGCGCACCCGCTCATTGCGAAAGTTACTAACAGACCGGGCGGCTACAACGCCGAGCGCACGCCGATGGACTTGCCCGTCTCGCTCTCAGTCGTCGAAGCCGTGCAGGCGACCTCCGAACAGAAGATCGTGCGGATGCCCACGCTCGGCGGCAGCCTCCCGCTCTCGCTCATCCGCGAGACGCTGAATGTGCCGACGATCACCGTCCCCATCGCCAACTACGACAACAACCAGCACGCCGAGAACGAGAACATCCGCCTCCAGAACCTCTGGGACGGCATCGACACCTACGCCGCGCTGATGACGATGCGACCGCCCACCAAATGATCCGCCGACGCAACCTGTTATCGGCGATTTACCACAAGGCGACGTGAGAATCCTCCAACTCAGCTCGGCAAGCACACTCGGCGGCGGCGAGCGCCACTTCGCCGATCTCTCGAACGCGCTCGCCGCGCGCGGTCACGAGGTGTACGCCGCGCTGCGCCCCGGCGCGCCGTTGCGCGAACGGCTCGCCCTGACGGACGCGAACGTCGTCACGCTCCCGCTGCGCAACGCGCTCGACGTGGCGAGCGCGTCGCGGCTCGCCGCCTTCGCGCGCGAGCACCGTGTCGAGATCGTCCACGCCCACGTCGCGCGCGACTACCCGCTCGCGGCTCACGCCGTCCGCCTCGCGCGCGGCACGCGACTCGTCCTGACGCGCCACGTCCCCTTCGCGCTCAACTCCCTGCACCGCCTCGCGCTCGCCAACGTCTCGCGCGTCATCGCGGTCTCGGCGGGCGTCGCGCGCAAGCTGCGCGAGCAGGGGATTTTCTCATCCGACAAAATCCGCGTCGTCCCGAACGGGGTCGATTTCGATCATTACGACCGCGCGCTCGAAGGCTTCGACCGCGAAAAATACCGGCGCACACTGTCGCCGACCGCGCGCCTGCTCGTCGGCACGGTCGGCGAGTTGAGCGAGACGAAGGGGCAGGAGGATTTTGTGCGCGCCGCCGCTTCGGTCGTGCGACGCGAAGCGTCGCCGCAACGCGGCGCGCCCGGCGTCGAGTTCCTGATCGTCGGCGAAGACAACTCGGAGGGTCAGCGCACGCGGCGCAGGCTCGAACGGATCGTCGGGGAGGAAGGCTTGCGCGGGCGCGTCCACTTCCGCGGCTACGCGTCCGATCTGCCGCGCCTGCTCGCGGCGCTCGACATCTACGTCACAGCTTCGCGCGCCGAAGCGTTCGGGCTCGCGACCGTGGAGGCGATGATCTGCGGCGCGCCGGTCGTCGCGACGGCGACCGACGGCTCGCGCGAGATCGTAGAGGACGGCAGGACGGGTCGGATCGTCCCGGTCGGGAACGTGGAGGCGTTGGCTGGCGCGCTGGTCGAGTTACTTAAAGACGAGCCGGAGCGCGAGCGGTTCAGCACGAACGCCCTCCACTCCGTGACGGAACGATTCAGCCTCAAGCGGATGGTGGACGAGACGGAGCGCATCTACCGCTCCGTCCTGGCTTAGGCTTCTCTAGCGTTAAATCACTTCACCGCAGAGCATGAATCAAACGATGAAGTAGGAACGATGAACGATGAAGTTAAGACAATTATGCTTAACTTCATCGTTCATCGTTCCTACTTCATCGTTTGATTTATTCCTCGTGGCGAGTCTTATCTGCCGTTGACTTACGCAGCTTTGCGAGCCTGCGACTCGTTCTGCCGACGCGGGTCGTAATCGCGCGCGAGGTACTGCCGCGCGACGTACTTGAGCGCCGCCGAGACGTGCTTGCACTCGTAAGTAGGATCGTGGTCGCCGCGGTAGATGAAGTCGGCGCAGGTGCAGACCAGCCGCTTCGTGTCGGGGTTGCGGAACAGGTGGTAGCTCTGCTCGTCAGCCCCCGACTCGGAGAAGGCGATCCAGCCGTAAGGCTCCGCGTCGCGCACGTCGATGCGCTCGGAGCGCGCGGCGCGCTGCTCGGCGGGCGTGAAAATCTCGACAGTCTTCTTCTTGCTCCCCATCGGACATTTTTACCTTTCGTTGGTCATCGGCGCGGGCGCGGTGGGCGCGGCTCCGCCAGATTTTTCGCTTTCGGGAGTGTCGTTTAGATGCGGCGCGGGCGCGTCCGGTTCGATCAGGTTTGACCGCCGCGGCGCGCGCGTGCTATTTGACGTGCGACAAAATACTCGCGCCCGAGTAGTCTGAAAATTTAAACCCCGTCGAAGCCTTCCGGAGTCTCCCGTGCGCGGCTCTGTCGGGACAATGAAAGGTGTCTTGAGATGACTGTTCGTCGCGTGCGCGGGATCGAGATGGCTTACGAGGAGGCGGGCTCGGGCGTGCCCGTCGTGCTGCTGCACGGCTTCCCCTTCAACCGCTCGCTCTGGCGCGAGCAGATCGAGGTCCTGAAAGATACGCACCGCGTCGTCGCGCCCGACCTGCGCGGGCACGGCGAGACCGAAGTCGCGACCGGGCCCGCTACGATGGAGGAGATGGCGAGGGACGTGGCGGCGCTCCTCGACGAGCTGCGCATCGAGCGACCCGTGGTGGGCGGTCTCTCGATGGGCGGCTACGTCGCGCTCGCCTTCCACCGTCTCTTCCCGCGCCGCGTCCGCGCGCTCCTGCTCGCCGACACGCGCGCGCAAGCCGACACCGAAGAGGGCAAGCGCGCGCGCGAAGAGACGGCACAGCGCGCGCTCGCCGAAGGCATGACCGCGATCGCCGACGCCATGCTCCCCAAGCTGCTCGCGCACACGACGCACATGAAGCACCCCGAGGCGGTCGAGCGCGTGCGCGAGATGATCCTCGCGACGAAGCCCGAAGGCGCCGCGGCGGCGCTGCGCGGGATGGCTGAGCGGCGCGATCAGACGAACTACCTCGCGAACATCCTCCAGCCCACGCTCGTCGTCGTCGGCAGCGAAGATCAACTCACGCCCCCCGCCGACTCCGAGGTGATGCGCCGCGAGATTCGCGGCTCGCGGCTCGAAGTCTTCGAGGGCGCGGGCCACGTCTCGAACGTCGAGCGACCCGCGGAGTTCAACGCCGCGCTCACGAAATTCCTGCGCGACCTCCAGCCTTAGGAAATTTAAACATTGATTCATTGACTCATTGACTCATTGATTCATTGAAACAATGACGCGATGTCTCAATGAGACAGTGACGCAATGGATCAACGCGACTATAAGTACCGCATCGAGGATCGCGTGCGCTGGGGCGACGTGGACGCGGCGCGCATCATCTTCTACGGGGCGTACATACGCTTCTTCGAGATCGCCGAGACGGAGCTGTTCCGCGCCGTCGGGCTGCCTTACGGCGACGTGTTCGACGAGCTGGACGTGTGGCTGCCGCGCGCGCACCTCGAATGCGACTTCCGCCGAGCCGCTCAGCTCGACGACCTGTTAGAGGTCTCGGTCTACGTCGGGCGCGTCGGCACGAAGTCGCTGCGCCTGAACTTCGAGGTGCGCCGCAAGGGCGTCGAAGAGATCGTCGCCGAGGCTCACTTTGTCCTCGTCGCCGTCCGCCGCGGCACCTTCGAGAGCGTCCCCGTCCCCGAAGAACTCAAGCGCCGGCTCGCGCCCTACACGCAGCCGGCGGGTTAATCCCAAATCTCGAACTTGAAGATTCAAACTCCTTCGACGTAACGCGTGACACCTGACACAAGAATTAACCGGGCGGGAAAGATTGGATCGAGCCTTCAGCCTGCCGAATGAAAGACGTGCGAATTCCGCCGCGGTCGAATGTGTTGTTAGGCGTCGTGCTTAGCCCTGACGCGGGGGAAAAGACGCCCCGTCTGTAGCATGTAATCGCTATACTCTTGCCCGAAGAACTCACGCATCATCCGTTCCTCCTGGGGGATGCGGACAAAATACATGATCGCGAATGCCACGAAAGCAGACCATCCGGCGAGCCAGTTTTGCAACAGCAGCCCCTGCGCCAGACTGAAGAGCCAAATTGAGGCGTACATCGGGTGGCGAACCAAACGGTAAACGCCGTGCGTGACTAATTGATGACCCTTTCGTATTTCTAAAGTGCGAGACCAGTTCCGTCCCAAGTCGGCATGGGAGCGCCAGAACAGCCAGAGCGCGACCAACATC
>JAIVJC010000062.1 GCA_020200235.1 Acidobacteriota bacterium
AGCACGGACTTCGTCGTGTAGCGACCGCGACCCAAGCGCCTGACCTTGACGCTGTTCGGCTGCCGGTTCGCCCACTCGACCAGGCGGTAGTCGAGGAACGGCGTCCGCGCTTCGAGCGACGCCGCCATCGTGATCTTGTCAGCCTTCATCAACAGGTCTTCGACGAGCCAGTCCTTTTGGTAGACCGAGAGGAGTTGTTGCAGCGGATCGCCCGAACGCGCCGCGCGGTACTGCGCATCGAGCACGCGCTCCGAGTCGGCGAGCGAGACGCCGCGCCACAGGCCCTCCTTCTCGCCCTGATCGAAGTAGCGCGTGATGTGCGGGCGCGCGTGCCGGTTCCACTCGGCGAGCGGCACGCCCGCGAGTTTGTCGGCGCGGCGACCGAAGCGCTCGGGCAGCGCGAGCTTCGTCAGCGCCGCGCCCGACGCGAGCACCGCGCGCGGGACGCGCTGAAGGGCGCGCACGCGATCCCACTCCTGCTCCATCTGATCGAGGTTGTAACCGGCGAGCACCTCGTCGCTCCCCTCGCCCGACAAGACGACCTTCACGTTCTCACGCGCGAGCCGCGAGAGCGCGAGCAGTGGGACGAGGGTGAGATCGGCGAGCGGCTCGTCCGCCGCGCGGACGACTTCGGGCAGCGCGCCGAGGAACTCTTCGCGCCTGACGACTACTTCGTGGTGGCGCGCGCCGACGTGCTCGGCGACCGTGCGCGCGAACGGCAGCTCGTCGTCCTCGCCGCCGTCCTCGAAGCCGACCGAGAAGGTGTGAAAATTCTTGTGCCCCTGCTCGACCGCCGCCGCCGCGATCGCGCTCGAATCGAGCCCGCCGCTTAAGAAAACCCCGACGGGCACGTCCGAGGCGACGAGCCGCAGGTTCACCGCGTCCTCGAAGATCGCGGCGAACTCGCGCTCGACCTCCTCGTCGCCGCGATCCTCCCTCTCGTCGGCGACCACGTCCGACTCCCAGTAGCGAACCTCCTCGGGCTCGCGCCCTTCCTCGAAGCGCAGCAGGTGTCCGGGTCGGAGCTTGCGCACGCCCTCCCAGATCGTCTCGGGCGCGGGGACGTAGCGGTAAGTCAGATAGTCCCACACCGCCTGCCGGTTGACGCGGCGTTCGACGAGACCCGACGCCAGGAGCGCCTTGATCTCGGAGGCGAAGAGGAAATTTTTGCCGTCCCGGAAGTAGTAGAGCGGCTTGACGCCCATGCGGTCGCGTATGAGCGTCAGACGTTTCGCGCGCGCGTCCCACGCGGCGACGGCGAACATCCCGTTCCAGGTCTGGATCGCCGCGTCGCCGTCCGTCGCGAGCGAGCGCAGGACGACCTCGGTGTCGCTGCGCGTCGCCCACTGCCCCGTGCCGCGCGTCGAGAGTCGCTCGCGCAAATCTTTGTAGTTGTAAACCTCGCCGTTGAAGACGACGCCGAGACCCGTGCGCTCGTCCCACATCGGCTGCTGACCGCCCGCCAGGTCGATGATCGAGAGTCGCCGCATGGCGAAGCCGAAGCCGTCCTCAGCCCACGCGCCGTCCTCGTCCGGACCGCGGTGGATGATCGCGTCGTTCATCCGCCGCACGACCGCGAGACACTCGTCGCGCGAAAGACCGCCCAACACTCCGACAATTCCGCACATCGCTCAGCTTCTCCCCGGCCGTCTCCGCCGCGCGCTCCCCGCCGCGGCGCCTCACTTACGAACATACCACATCGCGCCGAGCCCGCGACGGGCGCGATCGCGCCCGACGAAGTCGGGCGGTGTCCGCCGCCCACTTCGAAAAATCTTCGGCGATAGTCTTGACAAGTTACGCAGCCTGCGTTCTGCTTGCCGCATGGCGTCGAACATCGTCGCGGCGGGGGGCGCGCCCCCGACGCTCAACCTCCTGGCGGTCTACCGTGCTCGTCTGCGCCGACGAGCGCGCCGCGCGCAGGGACGCGACGCTCGAGCCCGACGCCGAGTCGCGCCTCGAAGCGATCTTGCGCGTGCCCTTCGCCGTCTCGCGCCCGCGCGCTTACTTGAACGCAGCCGCGTACCACCTGAGCCGCGCGCTGTGGAACCGCTGGAACCGACGACCCGATGAGTACGCCGCATGGAAGGCGGACGCGCTCGGCGCCGTCGCGGAGTTTAAGCGCTCGCGCGATTACGCGCCCGACGCCCTCGTCACGTTCAGCCAGCCCGCCATCGATCACCTCGTCGGGCTCGAGCTGAAAAAACTTTTCCGCGTCCCCTGGATCGCGCACTTCAGCGACCCGTGGGTCGATAACCCCTTCCACGCGACCGACCGTGCGACGCGCGCCTTCAACCTCGCGGCCGAGCGAGAGGTCGCGGCGGCAGCCGACCGGCTCGTCTTCACTTCGGAGGAGACGGTCGATCTCGTCATGTCGAAGTACCCGCCCGCGTGGCGCGCGAAGGCGCGCGTGCTGCCGCAGTGCTACGACCCGCAGCTCTACCCCGCGCGCGAAACTGACGAAGACGCGAAACAAAAAAATGGTGGCCCGAAGGGCGGCGGCGGCTCGAAGCTCGTCGTCCGACACGTCGGCAACTTCTACGGCGCGCGCACGCCCGCGCCGCTCATTGGCGCGCTCGCCGCGCTGCGCGAGTCGGACGAGTCGGCGCTCGGCGACGTCGCCTTCGAATTGATCGGGGTCACGGACGATTCCATCGTCGCGAAGGCGGGCGGCGAGAGTCTGCCGCCGGGTCTCGTCAGGGCGAGCCCGCCGGTCGGCTACCGCGAGAGCCTGCGGCTGATGGCGGACGCCGACGGGCTGCTCGTCATCGATGCACCCGCGGACGTTTCGGTTTTTCTGCCGTCGAAGCTCATCGACTACGTGGGGGCTGGGCGACCCGTCTTCGGCTTCTCACCCCGAGGCGCGGCGGCGAGTTTGATCGCGCGGCTCGGCGGCTGGACGGTCGATCCGGCTGACGCGCGCGGCGGCTCGGACGCTCTGAAAACTTTTCTCGCCTACCTGCGTTCGCGTCGGACTGACGCGAGCGTGTGGGGGGAGCCCGCCGTGCGCCGCGAGTACGAGGCGACTCACCTCGCAGGGAAGTTCGAAGGGATCGTGCGCGAGTTAGTCTCGCGAGGCGACGAAGCAAACGATGAAGTATGAACGATGAACGATGAAGTTAAACCATTTGCCTTTACTTCATCGTTCATCGTTCATACTTCATCGTTTCACTCTCTGCGTCTGCGGCGGTGAACGTCTTTTCCGTCTCACCCGGCGCGGCGCCGCGAAGCTAACTCTGAGCCCGCGCCGCCGCCTTCTCTTTCATCGCGGCTTCGAGGGCTTCCGTGTCGCAGCCGGGGTCCCTGCCGTCGGAGGCGGCGCGCCTGAACTTCGAGTTCGGCTTGAGGCGGAAGTAGCCCGTCGCCGGGTCGGCGTCGAGCACGTCCTTGAGGCTCTGCGCGTACTTGTTCCCCGGCGGGTAGACCTGCTCGGTGTTCCACGGCGCGTTGAACTCGCGCGCGATCAGGTTGCCCACGAAGAGGCCGCCCGGCGCGTAGGTTTCGAGCGCGCGGTTGCCGTAGCCGACGCTGTTGCCGGTCACGCCGTAGTCGTTGTGGCGCGCGACGTTGTCGCGGAAGACGAAGCCGGTCGAAGGATCGCCGTCGAGTTTGACGAGCGCCCACCCCCTGTTCAGGATCGTGTTGTGCTCGACGCGCACGCCCTCCGCGCCGCTCACCATCTTGAGGAAGCAGCCGTCGCCGCCCCACGCTTCCGTGTCGATGTCGTCGAACAGGTTGTTCGCGATCCTGATCCTGCGCAGGCGCCGCTCGCGCGGGCTCGACGTGTAGAGATCGTCCTGCCCGGAGACGTGCAGCGCGGCGGCGACGTGGCGCACGACGTTGTTCGTGAACTCGACGTCTTCGACGACCGCCGCCTCCCCGCTGTCGTTCGGGCGCGGCGTGAACAGGATCGCGTAGCCCTGCTGCGCGTCGAGCCAGCAGTGCTCGATCAGGTTCCCCTCGATCCGCACGCGGCGCGCGTTCTTCAGCTCCAGCGAGTTCTTCACCGTGTAGCGGCCGCGCCACTCCGTCGGCTTGTCGAGGTGGTTGCGCAGGATTTCGATGCCCGTCGGCACGAGGTTCGGCACGGAGGCGCGCGCGCCGCCGAAGAGGACGTTCTCGCCCGCGCCTTCGAGGTAATTGTTCACGACGCGGAAGGGCCCGGGCCCGTTCCACCCCGCCACGGCTTGCGCCTCCTGCCCCTTCACCTTGAAGCCGGAGACGTACGAGTTGACGATCTCCGTGTCCGCGCTCTGCAGGGAGACGCCGCGCTTCGCCTCGCCCTCGGCGGCGGCGTGGACGTAGCAGCGATCGACCGTGAGGTGGTGCGGGACATCGGCGAGAGTGCGCTGCGCCGCGGTGCCGTCGCCGAGCTTGACGAGATCGTAGACGACCGTGGCGGCGTCGGGCTGCGCGATCTCCAAGCCGACGAGCCGCCAGTGGTGCGCGCCCGGCGCGGTCTGCAACGCCGCCGCCCCGCGACCCGGCGCGACGAGCCGGGGCATGAACCGCGCGGAGGCGGGCGAGACGCGCGCGCCTTCGGGGAGTTTGTCGGCGAGCGACGAGCGGACGGTGACGTAGGCGTCGCCCGACTTCGCCGGGAGCGTGAACGTGCCGGTGAAAGTCGCGCCCGCTTCGAGGACGATGGTGTCGCCGGGTTGCGCCGCGTCGAGCGCGCGCTGCAAGTCGCCGCGAGCGCGCACCATGATTTCGCCCGCGCCCGACTCCGCGCCGCCGGTCGCGCGGCGCGGTCTGGTCGCGGGCTGCGCGCCTCCGCGCATCTGCGCGAAAGCCGCGACGAGGCACGCGAGCAGCGAGGCGGCGAGCGCGGCGATGAGAAACTTCTTAGACTTCACTTCAATTCCTTCACGAAGGCGAACTCTTTGCAGCCGGGACCGACGCGACCGGCTCCGAGCTTGGCGAGCGACAAGCCGCGCGGTAAATCCGTAAAGAAAAGTTTTCAGTAGTGCGCGTGGTAGTAAACGATCTTCGCGTACTCGCTCGTGACTTCGCGCCAGCCGCGCGGGGTGAGCCACCACGAACGGGCGGGCGGCGTCTGCTCGCCGGGCGCGACCGCGTCGATCCCGATCTCGACCGCGCTCCCGTCAAACGCTCGCCGCAAAGACCACCACGCGCGGCGCGAGTGGTACGCGGAGGTGACGAAGAGCACGGAGCGAAAGCCCCTCGACTCGGCGTGGCGTCGCAGCAGCCCCGCCTCGCTGTATGTGCCGAGCGCCGAGCCCGGCGCGACCTCGATCCTTTCGGCTGGCACGCCCAGACGAACCAGCTCGGCGGTCGCGCGCTCGACGAACAGAGGGTGGCGCGAACGCGACGCGCTGACAGTCTCGGCGGCAGCCTCTCCGTCAACCGCCGCCGCCCGCTCCAAAACAACGCTCATTCAACAAACCTCGCGCCGCACCCGTCCCCCGCGCCCGTCAAAGAAAGAATGCGGCGCGCTTCCCTTCTTCAATCCTCGTTTTCAATCCGCATTCCGCGATCCGAAATCCGCAATCAACTCTTACCAGCACAGTCCCTGGTACGCGCCGCCCGTGGTGCGCCCCTCGAAGAGCCGCACGAGGTCGATCAACGTCTGCTCGCCCTTGAGTTTCGACTCGACCCCGCGGAACTCTTCAGCCTTGTTGCCGACGACGACGACGTCCGCGCCTTCAAGCACCTCGTCCACGCTCTCGCGCATCAGCTGCGAGATGTGCGGAATCTCGCGCTCGATGTACTCCTTGTTCGCGCCGAAGAGTCGCGCGAGCGAAACGTCGCGGTCGTAGATCGAGAGCTGTAGCCCCTTGCCGATCAGCGTCTCGATCAGGGCGACCATCGGCGACTCGCGCAGATCGTCAGTCCCCGCCTTGAAGCTGAAGCCCAACACTCCGACGCGCTTCTTGCCCGTCCGCAGGATCATCTCGACCGCGCGCTCCACCTGCAGGCGGTTGCTCTGGAGCGTCGCGCGCAGGACGGGCACCTCCACGTCCAGCTCTTTCGCCTTGTACTGCAACGCGCGCAGGTCTTTCGGCAGACACGACCCGCCGAAGGCGAAGCCGGGCTTCAAATAGTAAGGCGAGAGGTTGAGCTTCGTGTCGCGGCAGAAAACGTCCATCACCTCGTGGCTGTCGATGCCGAGCTCCTTGCAGACGTTCCCGATCTCGTTCGCGAAAGAGACCTTCAGCGCGTGGAAGCAGTTGCAGGCGTACTTGACCATCTCGGCTGACTTGACCGACGTGACGTAGAGCGGCGCGTCGACACGGCTGTAGAGGCGGCGCACCGAGGCGGCCGTGTCCTCGTCGTCCGCGCCGATCAAGGTGAACGGCGGCGCGTAGAAGTCTTTGAGCGAAGTGCCCTCGCGCAAGAATTCCGGGTTGATGCAGACGCCGAAGTCCCTGCCCGCCTTCTTTCCCGAATAGACTTCGAGCGCTGGGATAACGACCGTCTCGATCGTCCCCGGCAGCATCGTGCTGCGGATGACGACCGTGTGGCTCTCCTTCTTCGCTTCCAAAGCCGCGCCGATCTCCTTGCAGACGCGCTTGACGTAACTGAGATCGAGCGAGCCGTTCGCGTTTGAAGGCGTGCCGACGCAGACGAGCGAGACCTCGGACTCGCGCACGGCTTCCTGCGTGTCGCTCGTCGCGCGCAAGCGCCCCGACGCCACCATCTCGCCGATCAGCTCGCCGACGCCCGCCTCGACGATGGGGCTCTTGCCCCCGTTGATGATCTCGACCTTCGTCTGGTTCACGTCGACGCCCACAACGTCGTGCCCCTCGCGCGCGAAGCACGCCGCCGAGACGCAGCCGACGTAGCCCAGACCGAACACGCTTAACTTCATCTAATCCCCTCGCCCCCGTTCACAGATCGCGCGCCCCGTCCGTTAGCTCGCGCGCGCCGATCTCAGGATAACACTTCGCCTCACGCCTCGGCGCGCGCGATCTCGCGCGCCGCGCCGCATGAGCCCGCCGCGTACTCCCGCGCGCGCGCGAGCGCGTCCTCGAAGCGGCTGACCACCGCAGACCAGTCGTAGCGCGCCGCGAGCGCCACGGCGGAGCGCTCCATCTCCCGCCGACGCCCGCGGTCGAGCAGGAGTTTCACTACCGCGTCGGCGAACGTGCGCGCGTCGTCGGCGAGGATTAAGTCGCGCCCGTCCGTCACGTCGAGACCTTCCGCGCCCACGGTCGTCGAGACGACCGCCCTGCCCGCCGCCATCGCCTCGAAGATTTTGAGCCGCGTGCCGCCGCCGATCCGCAACGGCACGACGAACACGGTCGCCTCGCGCAGGTGCTCGACGACCGACGGCACGGTGCCCGTGACCTCGACCGAGTCCGAGGCGAGCCGCCGCACGCGCGGCGCGGGGTCGCGCCCGACGATGCGGAAGCGCGCGCCGGGCACCGTCTCGCGCACGGCGGGGAAGATTTCGCGGACGAAGTAATCGACGCCGTCGATGTTCGCCTCCCAGTCCATCGAGCCGAGGAAGAGGACGACGGGCGCGTCTTCGTTTTTGTCGTCCGCCACGACGGCAGCGTTCGTGACGTCATGCGCCGCCGCGCGGTACTGCGCGAGATCGACGCCGGTCGGGACGACCGTGATGCGCTCCGGGTCGATCATCTCCGACATCAGCGCGCGGTCGTTGTCCGAGACGGCGACGACGTGGTGGAAGCGCGCGACCGTCTTTCTCTCGTAAGCGTCCATCTTCGCGGCTTCTAACGGGAAGACGACGCGCTCCTGAGCGTTCGCCGGGTGCGCCGCCTGCCTGCGCCACAGTGCCGACTCGACGTTGTGCTGGAAGAGCAGGGTCGGCGTCTTCAGCTCGCGCGGGAAGTTGAGCGACGCGGCGAGGAAGTCGCACACCGCCACGTCCGCCCTTCCTTCGTCGAGCCACTCGCGCACGCGGCGCGCGACCGTGGGCGAGGTGTACTTCGTCACGGCGTAGGGCGCGGCGCGGCGCAGGTTCCTCAGGTAGTTGAGGCGGTCGCCGCGCGGCGTGTCGGGGATGCGCGCGTGAATGGTCTCGGCTCCGGGCAGACGCTCTTCGATCTCGCGCTCGTAATTCTCGTCGCGCTCGCCGCCGTAGTAGGTGAGCAGCGAGACATCGTGCCGCGCGGCGAGCTGGCGCAGCAGGTTGTACGAGCGAATCTTCCCGCCCGTGTCCACGGGGAGGAGTTTTCCGGCTTTGACCCAGAGAATTTTCATTAAAGACTTACCGCCCCGCGCCCGCGAGCCTCACGCGTTCGCCAGTGCTTCCCTCCCCGCCGCCGGCAATCGTTCGCGCGGTGGATCGCCGTCGATGAAGCGGCGCTGCCACATCTCGAAGTTGACGAGCGACCACAAACGCTCCGTGTGATCCTCGACCCCGGCGCGGTGCAGCCCGACGATGCGCCGCACGAACGACTCGTCGAAGAGTCCGCGCGCGAGCGCGCGCTCTCCCGTGACGTACTCGTCGAGGACGCGCGTGTGCGCGCCGCGCATCCACGCGCCGACGGGGACGGGGAAGCCCATCTTGCGCCGCTTGAGGATCGATTCGGGCAGCACGTCCTTCATGCTCCGGCGCAGGATGTACTTCGTCGTCCACCCGCGCAGCTTCAAACGTTCCGGCAGCAGCGACGTGTACTCGACGAGCTTGTGATCGAGGAACGGCACGCGGCTCTCGATCGACGCCGCCATGCTCATCTGATCCTGCTTCATCAAAAGCTCGTGCAGGTAAGTCTTGATGTCCGCGTAGAGGAGCCGTCCGAGCAGCGTCTCGGCGTCCGTCTCTTTAAGGTAGCGCGACACGCGCGCGTAAGGATCGACCGCGCCCGTGCGATGCTTCGCCTCGGGGGTTAACAGCTCGCGCTGCATGGCGCGCGGGAAGACGGCGAAGTTGTCGAAGTAGATCGTCTCGATGTCGGGCGAGAGCGAAAGGAACGTGCGGCGCAGCTTGTGGCGCGCGCGCGAGGCGGCGGGCAGAGACTCGACCGCCCCGGCGACCGCGCGCCTCAACGCGCCGGGCACGTTCGAGTGGTAGCGCTCGCCGAGCGAGAGGTTGAAGACGGTCTTGCGGTAGCGGTCGTAGCCGGCGAGCAGTTCGTCCGAGCCCTCGCCCGTCAGCACGACTTTGACGTGGCGCGAGGCGAGCAGCGAGACGAAGTAGAGCGCGACGCTGGAAGGGTGCGCCAGCGGCTCGTCCTCGTGCCAGATGAGCTGCGGGAGCGCCCCCCAGAAGTCTTCCGGCGAGACGACCACCTCGTGGTGATCCGTCTTGAACTCTCGCGCGACGATGCGCGCGTACTCCAGCTCGTTCGCCTCGCGCTCCGCGAACGCGACGGAGAAAGTCTTGATCGGCTCACCGACCATCCGGCTCATCACCGCGGCGATCGCCGAAGAGTCGATGCCGCCCGAGAGGAACATCCCCAGCGGCACGTCAGCCATCAGGCGCAGGCGCACCGAAGTGCGGAACAGATCAGACCACTCTTCGACGTAATCGTCGTCGCTCCCGCGCGAAGTCTCCCGCGCGCCGCCCCCGGCGGCGAAGTGAACGTCCCAGTACTTTTCGATCTCGATCTCGCCGTCGCGCCAGCGCAGCGTGTGACCGGGCAGGAGCCGCTTGACGCCCGCGAAGAGCGTCTCCTCGCCCGAAGGCGCGTGGTTGGCGAGGTAGTCGGGCAGCGCGGCGTGGTTGATCTCGGGCTTCACCGCGCCGGCTTCGAGCAGCGTCTTGATCTCGGAGCCGAAGAAGAGCGAGCCCGCCGCGTCGTGGACGTAGTACAGGGGCTTGACGCCCAGGCGATCCCGCGCGACGAACAGCTCGCGCTTCATCTGATCCCAGACGGCGAAGGCGAACATCCCGCGCAGACGCTCGACGCAAGACGCGCCGTGCTCCTCGTAGAGGTGCAGGATCGTCTCCGTGTCGCAGTGCGTGCGGTAGCGGTGACCGCGCGCTTCGAGTTCTTCGCGGTAGTCGGCGTGGTTGTAGATTTCCCCGTTGTAGACGATGTGGACTGTCCCGTCCTCGTTCGTCATCGGCTGGTGACCGCCCGCCACGTCCACGATGGAGAGGCGCCGCATCCCGATGCCGACCGCGCCGTCGACGTAGTAGCCGTCGTCGTCGGGACCGCGGTGGCGGATCGAGTCGCACATGCGCCGCAAGGTCGCCGCGTCAACGCTGCGCCCCGACCGACTCGAAAATGCGATGCCGCTAATCCCGCACATCAGCCCTGCCCCACGACTTCGCGCTCACTCGCGTGCCCGCCCGCTCGCGCGACCTCGCCCGCCGTCTCCGCGAGACGCACGTCTCGCCCGCCCGCCCTGTCTTCGATCCGCCACTCGCTCCCGACGCGGCGCGCCGAAAGGTATTCAACGCGCCCGCCGCCGCGCAACGCTTCCTCGCCGTTCACGTGGAGGCGCGTCCCCGCGACGAGCACGATCTCGCGCGGCGCGTTCTCGCCTTCGCCGAAGCGCAGCCACGCCCACTCGAAATCCGAAGACGCGCCGCACGCTTCGACGGACGCGGCGCGACGGTCTCGGACGAGCACGAGATCGCGCGCGCCGCCGCGCCGCAGCTCGAACGCGCGCCCGCCGACAGACTCAAGCTCGCGCGCCGATTCGAACGCGCCCGACCGCGCCGCGGCGCGCGGGACGATGAATGTGTAGAACTCCTGACCGCCATCCCCGCGCCGCGAGCGCACGCAGGTGAGCGCGCCCTCTCTGTGCGCGTAGCAGCGCGAGACCCAGTCGTTCGCGACGCGCCACGCGTCCGCGTCGCCGGGCGCGAAGAGTTCGAGTATCAACTCGCCGTCCCTGCCCCGCGCGTGCACCGTCGGCGCGCCGTCCCCGTCGGCTTCGATCGAAGGTTCGACTCCGGGCGCGAAGTGGAAGAAGGATTCGTAGTCGTGCGCGCCCTCGGTCTCGACCTCGTCGCGCACGATCCAGTAGTCGTCTTTCAAGAACAGGACGGAGCGCGCGTGCCGCGCGGGAGAAGCGAGCCGCGCGTAGCCGTCGTGCGCGCCCTCGAAGTGATCGAAGCGCGAGCCGCCGATCCAGCGCCTCGCCCCGGCGCGCGCGACGTGCTTCCACTGGAACGCGCCGCCGGGCAGGGACGAAGATTGACCGTCGATGGCGAGCGCGTTGTGCGCCGCGGTCGAGCGGAAGCGGTCGCGCAGATCGGAGGAGCCGGTGTAGGTGTAGGTTCCGGGATCGACGAGGACGGTGCGACCGCGCGCGGCGAGATCGAAGGAGAGCGCGTCGGCGTGCGCGTGGCCGCAGTTGTCCGCGCCGTGCTCGCCGCAGTCGAGGAGCATGAAGTTCGCGCCCGCCGACCAGCCGTCGCGCATCACGTAGTAGCCGCCTTCGGGGAAGGCGCGCGAGGCGGCGGCGGGCGGCGCGGCTTCGAGCGCGGCGAACCGCTCGATCCCTTCGCGACCCGTCAGCCAGAAAGTCTCTTCCGAGAGTGAGCGCGCGACGAACTTGTAATCGGCGCGCGCGAGGAGTGCCGCGCCCGTAGAGAGCGTGGCGCGGAAGTCGTCCGCCTCGCGCCCCTCTTCTCGCCGTAGAGCGGCGTCGTGCCGTCCGGTCGCGTGACGTGCAACAGGTGATCGAGCAGCGCGGACAGTTTCCGTTCGACGTGACTCTCGACGCTCTCGCCGTTCGCGAGCGAGAGCAGGAGGAAGTGCGTGTAGAAGTCCGCGGTGTAGCGTTGGTAGTAGCTCGCCTGCTCGAAGTAGGTGCCGTCGGCGCGCACCTGGCGCGCGAGCTGCGCGACGAGGACGCGCCCGCCCGTCTCGCGCCAGCGCGCGGCGCCGCTCAACTCCGGCAGGAGCGTGCCGAGGTAGAAGAGACCGAGCGCCTCGCCCGTCAGGTGCGTGTTCGGGCTGAAGTAGGTCGAGAGGTAAGTTTCGAGGTGGCGCGCGTGGACGCGTAAAAACTTTAAGGCGCGCGCGAAGAGTTCGGGCGAGAGGTGCGGCGAGTCCCTAAAAAAGTGGAGCGCCCAGAGCCAGGAGATCGCGCGGAAGGAGACTTCGAGGCTGCTCGCCCAGTTGATGCCCTGCTTCGGCGGGTTCGCCTCCATCCACGACGAGAGGTGCGCGGCGAACGTCTCCGCGTAGCGCTCGTCGCCGGTGACGACGTAGGCGCGACCGAGCGTCATGAAGTGCTGGTGCCGGTTCAGCTCCCACGTGACTTTCTTGTCGCCCGCGACTTCGGCGTTCAAATAATCGATGCGGCTCCAGTGGGCGAGCGGCGCGCGCCTGCCGGAGACGGGCTCGAAGTGCCAGTCGATCTCGTCGCCGAAGGAGAGATCGCGCAAGCCCAGGAGATCGAACCTGCCCGCGACGATTCGCTCCGCGTGCTCGACGAGAGATTTTTCGTAGTCCCCTTTGAAGAGCTCGCGCCAGTCGGTCGCGGCGCCCGCGCGGTCGTCGAGCGACGCGAAAAAACGCGGCGCGCGGCGCGAGCGGAAGTGCGCGAGCAGCTCCTCGGCGGAGCGCGGGCGGCGGAGCGAGTCTTTCGACCGCCAGCCGCCGAGATCGATCTGTTCGAAGAACGCGGCGTCGGTCGGCACGCGGGTCTGCGCGGAGAAGCCGCACCGCTCCGCGAGCGCGCGCAGAGACTGCGAGCCACGCACGCGCAACTCGCCGAGGCTGCGCCCGCGCAGCTTCTTCAGTCTTTTAATCGCCTCACCTCTCACCCCGCGTCCTTCTCCCCGCTGATCCACAAGCTCCACCCGTGGCGCCGCGCCCAACTCTTGCGCGCGAGGCGCGGGATCAGGCGACCGACGAACGGCAGCATCTGCCGGATAATCTGATCCAGTTCCGTTTCGAGCCGGATTCGGCGTAAGCCGTCTGCCCGTGAACCTCGCCGCAGGTCATCGGGTTCTCAGCCCACCACCACTGGACCTCTTTCGCGTCTTCGACCTGACTCATCGCGCAGGCGTTCGACCCAGCGCGGATCGGCGTCGGCGTCGACGAACTCGGCGCGCGGGTAGCGCTCGGCGAAGAGGGCGCGCATGTAAGCCTCGTCGCGCGGGTTTGCCTTGAGCCAGACGGCGCGGCGGTAAAGCTCCGCCAGCGAGCGGCGCGGATCGTAATCCGCGCGCCGCGGGTTGTGGAAGACTCCGATAACTCTTCTCCCCATCGTCACTCGGGAACGGCGCGCCCGTTCGGGCGGGGACGCCGCCGCGCCTCCATTATAGCTATAACACTCCGTCAGCCCGACCCGCGCTCTGCTCCGCCGGGGCGCCCGCCTCCGACGCGTCGCTCGCGCGGCCGAGCAGGCGCTCGTACAGCTCGACGGTGCGGCGCAACTGCGCCTCGCAGGAAAATTTCTCGGCGACGACCCGGCGGCCGCGCTCGCCCATGGCGCGCGCGCCATCGCCGTCCTTCAGGAGCGAGACGATCCGGTCAGCCATCGCCGCGTCGTCGCCCGCGGGGACGACGTAGCCCGTCTCGCCGTCGGTCACAGCCTCGCGCGCGCCGCCCACGTCCGTGACGACGACGGGGCGCGCCGCCGCCATGTATTCGAGGATCGAGTTCGAGAAGCCTTCCGCCTTCGACGAGAGCACGCACACGTCCGAGGCGCGGAGGAGTTCAGCCACGCGCTCGCACCTGCCCGTGAAGAAGACCGAGTCGGCGAGGCCGAGCGAAGCCGCGAGCGCGCGCATGGGTTCGATCAACTCGCCCTCGCCCGCGAGGACGAAGCGCGCGCCCGGCACACGCTCGCTGACGCGGCGCGCGGCGCGCAGGAAGGTCGGGTGATCCTTCACGTCGTGGCGCAGGTTGGCGACGATGGTGACGAAACGCAGATCTTTCCCGGTCGGGAGATCGAACGCCCTGAGCGCGTCCTCGCGGCTGAGACCGGCGGGCGGGGTGACGCGGCGCAGGTCGAGGCCGTTGTAGATGGTGACGATCTTCCGCGAAGGCACGCCGCCGCGCACGAGATCGGCGCGCACGGCTTCGGCGTTGACGACGACGGCGTCGGCGAGCGCGAACGCGCCGCGCTGCACGATCTTCTGCGCGGGCGTGCGCATCCCCGTCGTCTCGCGCTTCGCGGCGACGCGCGCTGGCACTCGCGCGAGAGACGCGCCCGCCATGCCGAAGACGTTCGAGTAGAAGTCGTGCGTCTGCACGGCGCGGATCGAGCGGGCGCGCAGGTGCGCGGCGAAGCGGCGGAGCTGCCGCGCGGCGTTCGAGTCGTAAAAACTGTGGAGCGGGTATTCGGTGACGGGGTCTTCGAGTCGGAGTCGTTCGACCTCCGCGCGCAGGGGCCCGGCGGGGTCGAGCACGGCGACGTGGACGCGGAAGCGGCCGCTCTCGCGGAGCAGCCGCGCGAGCTGCACAGCCTGGCGCTCCGAGCCGCCCTGCCCGAAGCTGCCGACGAGTTGTAGCACGTTCAGCCTATCCATCGTCTGCCCACGATTGACCTGCGCCTTCGTCGAACGCGCCCGCGCAATGCGGCTCAAACCGGCGCGGCCTCCAGATGCGCGCACCCCCGACCCGCCTCGGGCGCGTCGGTCGCGCCGTCGGCATACGCCCGGTGCCAGAGTTCCAGCATGAAGAGTGCCCAGAGCGCCGTCGACTGATCGCGCCGCCCGCGCTCGTGCTCGCCGAGCAGCCGCCCGACGTGCCTCGGGTCGAAGTAGCCGCGCGCCGCGGCGCTTCGGCTGGCGAGCGTGTCGCGCATGCGCTCGCGCAGCTCCTCGTTGATCCAGCGCGCGACGGGGACGCCGAAGCCCTGCTTCGGCCGGTCGAGTATCTCGTCGGGTACGAGACCGCGCACGGCGCGCTTGAAAAGATATTTCGTCTCGAGCCCTCGCATCTTCAGAGCGGAGGGGACGCGCGCGGCGAACTCGATGAGCTTGTGATCGAGGAGCGGCACGCGCGCTTCGAGCGAGACCGCCATGCTCATGCGATCAACTTTCGTCAGGATGTCGCCGGGCAGGTAGGTCTTGCTGTCGAGGTAGAGCATGGCCGCGAGCGGATCGTTGGCGTTCGCGCGCGAAGCGATCTGGACGAAGCGTTCGGTAGCAGTCAGGCGGCCGGCGAGCGAGCGGCGGAACTCCTCGGTGTAGAGCAGGCGCTTGTTGAGGCTCGTGAAGATCGAGAGGCTGTTGACGAACCGACCGACCGTGTCCTGCGCGCCGTTGTAGATGTAGTTCCGCCCCCACGCGCCGTGCGGCAGCGCGCGGCTCAGGGGCTCCATCAGACCGCGCCTGACGGGGCGCGGCACGCGGTCGAAGAGGCGGCGCTGCCGCTCGACGACGTAGCGGGTGTAGCCCGCGAACAGCTCGTCGCCGCCGTCGCCCGAGAGCACGACCTTGACGTGCCCGCGCGCGAGCTTCGAGACGGCGTGGGTCGGGATGGCGGACGAGTCGGCGAAAGGCTCGTCGAAGTGCCAGACCAGCTCGTCCACGACCTGGCAGATGTCGGGCGTGACGATGAACTCGTGGTGGTCGGTCGCGAAGTGTCTGGCGGCGACGCGCGCGTAACGGAGCTCGTCGAAGCTGTCCTCGCGGAAGCCGATGGAGAAGGTCTTGACGGGCTGCGGGGTGTGGCGCGCCATCAAGCCGACGACCGCGCTCGAATCGACGCCGCCGGAGAGGAAGGCGCCGAGCGGCACGTCTGCCACGAGACGCACGCGCACCGCCTCGTCCAAAAGCGCGCGCAGCTCTTCGACGTACTCTTCCTCGTCGCGCGGCGCGGCGTCGGTCTCCATGGGGAAGTCCCAATACTGTTCGACGCTCACACTCGAGCCGTCGAAGGTGAGCGTGTGACCGGGCGGGAGCTTGCGGACGCCCTCGAAGATCGAGAGCGGGTCTGGCACGTAGCCGAAGGTGACGTAAGCGTCGAGCGCTTCGAGGTCGATCCCGCGCCCCACCTCGGGGTGCAGCAGGAGCGACTTCAGCTCGGAGCCGAAGACGAGCGCGCCCGATTGCGTCAGCGAGTAGTAGAGCGGCTTCTTGCCCGCGCGGTCGCGCGCGACGAACAGCTCGCGCTTGCTCTCGTCCCAGAGGGCGAAGGCGAACATCCCGCGCAGGTGTTCGACGCACGCCGCGCCGAACTCTTCGTAGGCGTGGACTATCGCCTCGGTGTCGGAGTGGGTTTTGAATTGATGACCGCGCGATTCCAAGTCGCGTTGCAGCTCGCGGAAGTTGTAGATCTCGCCGTTGAAGACGAGCGTGAGGGCGGGGTCGCAGCCCGACATCGGCTGGTGACCGCCCGCCAGGTCGATGATCGAGAGCCGGCGCATCCCGAGCGCAGCCGCGCCGCGCACCTCCGCGCCCTGCTCGTCGGGTCCGCGGTGCGCGATCACCCGGCACATGCGGTCGAGCAGCGCGGCGCGCTCCTCCGCCCCGCGCGTCGGCGTGTGCTCTACGAATCCGGCGATGCCGCACATGACTTCTGGTTTACCTCAGGCGAGTGGATCGACCGCGTCGCGCGTCGGGGCGAGACGCAACAGGCGGGAGGCGCGGCGCACGACCGCCTCGCGCTCTTCGCGCCCCGGCACGCCCGCGAGCACGAGGGCGGCGAGGTACACGACTGCGAAGACCGCGCCGCACGCCGCGAGCACGAAGAGCGGCTTGACGCCCGCGAGCGCGGCGCGCACGGCGAGCGCGGCGAGCGCGGCGACGATCGACGCGAGGGCGATCTTGCCCACGTCCTTCAGGAGCGCGAAGTCGCGCCACGTCGCGCCGAGGACGCGCTTGATCTTGTGCGCGAGGACGAAGCGCTCCGCCGCGTTGACGGCGAGCATCACCGTGATCGCGCCCGCCAACCCGTAGCGACCCGTCACGTACCACAGCGACGCGGCGAGCGCGACGAGCAGCACGACGCGCACGCGCAGCAAAAAGTAGCGGTGCTCCGCGTAGGCGCGGATCACGGGGTCGCACGCCGACGCGATGAGGCCGAGCGGGATGAGCGTGATGTTGATCAAGAAGACGGGGACGCTCGGCAGGTAGCTCGCCGTGAACAGCGTGACGATGAACTCCCTGCCCGCGACGAGCAGGAAGAAATAGAGCGGCAGGCTGAACGCGGCGAGCTTGCGCATCATGCGCGCCGTCAGCTCGACGATCTCGCGCCGCCGACCCTCGCCTTGTAGTTGACTGACGCGCGGGATCATCACCGAGTTGATCGAGAGCGCGAGCAGATCGACGAGCGGGATGTTGAAGCAGCCGGTCGCGTAGATGGCGTAATCAGCCGGGCTGAATCGGTAGGAGACGAAGTAGTTGTCGAGGTAGAGGTAGAGCCCGCCGATGACCGCCGCCACGCCGAGCGGCAGCGCGTAAGCCAGCTGCTTTCGCAGCGCCTCCCAGCGGAAGCCGCGCCAGAACGCGCCGAATCGCGAGCGCGCGTAGACGACGAGCGTCGCGAGCTGCAGCACGCCGTGCGCGATCATCGCGCAGACGACGGCGCGCACCGTCCCGAAAGCGGCCGCCGCCGCGAGCAGCAGCGAGGCTTTCACCACCTGATCGGCGACGATGACGAGCGTGGCGAGTCTGAGCTCGCCGTGGGCGACGGCGACCGACTCCAGCACCGCCGAGTTCATCCAGAGCGCGGCGACGAGACCGACGAGCGGCGCGAGGGAGGTGAGCTCCGGGTTGTTCAGGAGCGCGGCGACGAGCTGCGGGCGCGCGAAGAGGAGCGCGCACACGGAAGCGCCGACCGCGAGGTTGAAGAGCAGGATGTTGAAGACGACCTGCGGCTGCCGCTCGCGCTCGCGCGGCATGAAGTAGTAGGCGCTCATGTGGACGCCGAGCGGCAGGATCATCACGCAGGTGGTGACGACGAGGACGACCTGCTTGTAGAGGCCGAACTGCGACTGGTCGAGTCGGCGCACGAGCAGGAGGGGCACGGCGAGGTTGAACGCGAAGGCGCACGTGCGCGCGAACATCATCCACGCCGCGCCCGCGGTCATCGAAACGGTTTTCTTCTCGCCCCGCACGTCCACCTT
This sequence comes from Acidobacteriota bacterium, assembly GCA_020200235.1. Classification (GTDB taxonomy): domain Bacteria; phylum Acidobacteriota; class Blastocatellia; order Pyrinomonadales; family Pyrinomonadaceae; genus JAIVGV01. Next base: position 17,917 of record JAIVJC010000062.1, read on the forward strand.
GCTCAAGCCCTCACGAAAGAGACTCCGAAAGCTAACCCCGTCGCAGTTTCAGAAACAGTTGATCAGACTTCACTGACCTGCCGCGCAGCCTCCGGCGTGGCGGCGGCGGCCCCGCCCGCCGGCTCGCGGATCGGCTCCCAGCGCGCGTGCGCGAGCGCGAGCGAGGCGGCGAAGGTGACGAAGAGGAAGACGGGCACGAGGTAGCGCATCAGCTTGTGCGAGACGAGCTGCACGGCGTAGAAGCCGCCGCGCAGCGGGTTCATCATCGCGCGGTGACGCCACAGATCGGTGAACGTCTGCGTGATGACGCGCACGCGCATCTTCATCTCTTTGTCCGTGCGCCGGTTCGTCTCCTCGGTGCAGACCGCCGCGGGCTCGTAGACGGCGCGCAGGTTCTGCTCGACCATCTTCGTCGCGATGATGAAGTCGCTGCACGCCTCGTTGTAGAGCGGCACGTAAGCGGCGCGGCGCACGGCGTAGAGGCAGCCGGAGACGCCGATGAGCGACGAGGCGCGGCTCTCGCTGCGCTTGATGAAAGTCTCGTAGCCCCAGTAGGAGCGCGCGCCCTGCCCGACGCTCGACGCCGCCGGGTCGACGTAGACGAGACGGCCCGCCACGCAGCCGACCGTCGCGTCGGCGAAGTTCGGCAGCATCGCGCGCAAGACATCCGGCTGGTAGAGCGTGGTCGCGTCGGAGAAGAGGACGATCTCGCCGCGCGCCAACTCGACCGCGGCGTTCTGCGCCGCGGTCTTGCCGAGCCGCTGCGGCTGTCGGTGCAGGCGCACGCCGCGCTCCCCGAACGAGCGCGCGATCTCGTCCGTGCGATCCGAAGAGCAGTCGGAGGCGACGATGATTTCGAGCCTGTCCTGCGGGTAGTCGAGCGCGAGCGTGTTGTCGAGCTTGGCGGCGAGGTCGCGCTCCTCGTTGTAGGCGGTGATGACGACGCTGACCGAGGGCAGGAATTTTTCGTCGCGCGCGACGCGGCGCGGTCGGAAGCGTGCGACCGCCGCGACGAGCACGGGGTAGCCCGCGTAGGTGTAGCCGAGCGCCGCGGCGCTCAGCCAGAAGACGATCTCGGCAAACGTCTCGACGCCCATCTTCACAAGCTCACAACCGAACCCACGCGATCAGGCTCTCGCGTCTCGCGCGAACGAAGTTTCACTGTCGATCACTTCCGCGCCGCCGGTCGCCGCGCCGTCAGCCGCGGTCGCGGCTGCGGTCAACTTCTTCGACTCGTAAATCCGTTGGAAGCAGACGGCGAGCGCGACGAGGTAGTAAATGTACCAGAGGTAAGCGACCGAGCCGAAGAAGCTGCTGACCATGTAGGCGACGATGCTCGCCTGCAAGCCGACCGCCCAGTAATAATCATGCGAACGCCGGGGCGGCAGCGTCTCGCGCTCGACGCGGCGCAGCCTTTTGAGCGGGGCGAGGAGGAAGAGCACGTAGGCGATCATGGCGGGCACGCCCAGCTCCGCGCCGACCTGCGTGTAGGCGTTGTGGCTCACCTGCTCGTGGATCGAGATGATGTGGAAGTTGTTCATCCCGACGCCGAAGAGCGGGTGCTTGGCGATGTTGACGAGCGACACGATCAGAATCTCGCGCCGCGCGCCCGCCGAGCCCGTCAGGTCTCGCGCCGTATCGACGATGGTCGTCAGCCGCCCCGAGTATTCCGACGGCGCGAGCGCGACGAAAGCCGCGACGGCGAACACCGACGTGGCGGCGACGAGCAGGCGGTGGCGGCGGCCCAGCTTCCACGCGAGCACGAGCCCGCCCGCCGCCAAGCCGAGGAAGCCGCCGCGCGAGAAGGTGAGCACGACCGCCGCCGCCATCAGCACGGCGAGCGCGGCGTAGGCCATCTTCTTGAGCGCGCGCGAGGAGAGGACGAGCACGAAGGCGAGCGGCACCATCGTCGAGAGGTGCATCGCCAGGTCGTTCGGGTTGCCGAACATCCCGCCGACGATCCCGGCGATGCGCTCGCCGCCCGTGTTGAAGCGCCCGGCGCGGTAGTCCGCGAACGCGCCGAAGGACAGCACGACGCTCGCCGCCAGGAGCAGCAGCACGAGCCGTCGCAGCCGCGCCTCGGTGCGCACGGCGTTGACGAGCATGACGAAGACGAGCGCGACCTTCAGGAAGTTGACGAGGCCGTCCCACGCCTCGCCGCGGTTGATCGCGAGCGGGACGGAGAGCGCCGCGAAGAGGCAGAGCAGCAAAACGAGCTTCACCTCGCGCAGCGGCGCGGTGAGGTTGCCTTCGAGACCGAGCTGCGCCGGGAAGTAGAAGAGCGCGGTCGCGACCGCGAGCGGGAAGGCGAGCCACGCCGCGAGCGGCGCGAGCGCGGAGACCAGCTCGTAGGGCCGGAAGTAGACGACGAAGGTGAAGAGGAAGAGCCCGGCGTAGGTGAGCGCGTGCCCGCGCTTGAGCGGGAGCGCGGCGTCGCGCGACTTCGTGCCCTCGGCGTCGCCGTCGGCGCGCGCGACTTCAACGTCTGAAGTTAAACTTGTTTCGCGGGGCGGCGAGGAAAATTCGTCGCCCGCGGGGGAGACTTCTTCGGCGCGCGCCGACGACGGAGGCAGCACGGACTCGGGCTCGCGTCTGCCTGCCGCGCGGCGCGGCGGGCGGACGGGCTCGTAGCCCGCGATCTGGCTGTCGGAAGGCATCACGTCGGCACTCCGGCTCGCGCGGGCGGGCGCCCCGTGCGGGGCGCGACGCCGTTGCCGTCCTAAAAGTCAGCACGGAGGCAGGGGGCAGTCCCGCCTCCGTTCTCTGACGGCTCTCACAAATTTTTAGAGCGCGCGCGGGCATTGCCCGGCCTGCGCCGCCGCCCTCACACCGCCACGCCAGCCTCGACGCCCACGGCGACGAGCGCGCGGACGCGCTCGCGCAAAGAGAGTTCGAAGCGGCGCGCCTCTTCGATCTCGGAGAAGGCGAGCGCGCGCAACTCCTGCTCGATGCGGCGGCGGTAGTCGGAGACCAGAGAGTCGGAGACGCCGAGCCGCGCGGCGGCTTCGAGCTGCGTCACGTGATCGGGGCACAGGTAGCAGTGCCAGAGCACGCCGAGGATGCGGTCGTACTGCTTGGACTTTCCGCGCACGGATTCGCGCAAGCCCTTCAGGAAAACATCCACGTAGCCGGCGGCAGCCTCCTCGGACTCCCTACGCAACAGCCCCTGCTCCGGATTCTCTCTCGTGTCGGCGGGCTCAAAGACGCGACCTTCGTCCGAGTCGTCGCCGCCCAAGGGCACGAGGTAGATGTCCATCACGGGCAGGCGCGACATGACGAGACTGCGCAGGGAGCGCACGTCTACGGGGGCGTCGCAGGCTTCCAGGACGGAGACGATCAAATCTTCGAGGTCGGAGTTGCTGATGATGATCTGCGAGTCGCCCGTGCAGCCGACCATGCGCGTGTCGCGCTGCCGCACGGGGATCATCTGCGCGCGCTGCTCGAGCTCCTGCGCGCCGCGCCGCGGTTTGCCGTCAGACCACTCGGAGAGGCCGTAGACGCGATCCGCGAGGCGGCGGTGCTGCTCGTCCTCGCCCTCGGCGACGGCCGTCGCGTCGAAGCGGCGGAAGTTGGCGCTCGACTGGATGATGGTCGAGATGCGTCGCGCGAGTCGGTAGGATTCGGGGTGTCGCTTCCTGAGCTCAGCCGTCAGCAGGTTGGTCAGTTCGATCTGCCCGATCTCGCACTCGATCTCGGCGTCGGACATCTCGGTCTCGAGGTAGTGCTGGAAGCGACCCTTCGAGAGGAGCGTGACGAACAGCTCCTGCGTGAGATCGACGTAGGCGTTACCGCGCTCGCCGCCCTCGACGAGGAGACCGGCGCTGTGCGAGGCGCGCACGAGCGGGTGGTGGCAGACGAGGCGGTGCAGCTCCGACCAGAGGTGCGTCACGTCGGAGCGGCGCAGCGAATCGACCCAGCGCGCGAGGCTGGCGCGCGAGGCCGAGCGCGTCTGCGCGCGGGAGCCCTCGGGCGCGCCCGTCTTCGGGTTCGATTGCTGATTATGATCGGCGGAAGTTGCAGCCATTGTCTATCGCCTTGCTCGCTCGAGCCGCCGGGTCAGAAACCCTTACAGCGGCGCACAACACTTCTTCTGGCAACGTCTGGGGAGTTAGAGATCGGATTTGCCCCTGGTTACTGCGTCGGTCGCAAACGCGCCCGCGCGGCGGTGCGGCGTGTGCCGGAGACTCCCCGCGCCCGAATTGCCTGGCGGCGTCCCTGGCTTGTCAATCGAGACTCACAGCCTAAGGTGTTGCTCTTGCTGTGCACCTTGAGAGTTGCCGCCCATTATCCATTAGGTTCGTCGTCGAACGCAATAATCATCTTGCCTGCGGGGGACACCGGGCGAAGCCGAAGAAGCGCCGTCCTCGTCCGTGACGGTGAGAGGGAGCGACGGCAGACGCGGGGGAGTTGGGAGTCGCGCCGTCCGTTCCCGAAAAGAGAGTAGGGACGTGTCGAGCGACCTGCGGCTCTGCTTGTGGGGTTTGAAGTATCAACCGGTAAGTCCGTGCCGGCGAAGACCGCATAAGGGGAACGGCGCGGTCAACCAGATGGGGCGGGAAGCGCTTAAGGCTCCCCGACAACAAGGATATTAACAACTAGCCCGACTTTGAGCAACATCTTTTTACAGCGACGGCAAAATACTGAAAAAGTAGAAGAAAATAGTTTTCGGGCGGGTCTCAAGTTATGGAAAGAGGCGTGCATTCGCGCTTTCTTCCTGATGGTTCATCGAAGCGCATAACCAGCAGAGGTTAAACGTCTCGCCTCACCTCGAAGCTTGCCCTCGTTCCAAGCTGTGCCTGTCGTTGCGTGCGGTGCGCTTCTGCGGGGCGAATCCTTCGGGGTCGCGTCTCGCGCAAGATCGGAACTTTCAGGGAGAAGAACATGCGTTCTTGCCGCACAGTCACATTCAGCAAGCTCCGGGCGTGCCCCTCTTCCGGGGCGCTGCTGCGCTACCACGAGAAGGCGCTCTCAGGCGAGACGCGGCGGCTCGTTAATGATCACGTTTCGTCGTGCGACTTCTGCGGCGCGGAGCTGCAACTGCTCTCGAAGTTCCCGCCCGAGGGCGCGCCCACGTTCCAGCCCGTGCGCATGCCCTGGCAACTCTACCGCCTCGCCAAAGACCTGCTGACGTTTTCCACGGGCGACATCTCGCGCACGGTCGAGGCGATCTACGAGACGCGCAACCTGACCTTGACCGACGCCTGAAACCCTCCGCGCGACCCCGCCGCCCCCGACCGCGACCGGCCCGCACACCCTCTCGCCCCCTTCACTCTTCCTTCGCACCCGCTCCGTCGTACATCTCCTCGATCCGCGCGCCGAACTTCTCGTCGATCACTCTCCGCTTGATCTTGAGCGTCGGCGTCATCTCGCCGCCGTCAATCGAAAACTCATCCGCGAGGAGCGCGACGCGGCGGACGCGCTCGTAGTCGTGCAGCGTCGAGGTGAGCTGCGAGACCTCGCGCTGCACGAGGCGCACCATCGCCGGATCGCGCGCCAGCGCGGCGCGGTCGAGTCTGCCGCCGTCGCGCGCGCCGCCCCCTTCTCCGCTTTCGGCGAGCGCGGCTTGCAGCGCCTCCCAGTCGGGCACGACGAGCGCGGCGGGTTGTTTGCGCCCCGCGCCGACGACGACGACCTGATTGACGAGACTGCTCTGCTTGATGAGGCTCTCGATCTGCTGCGGCGCGACGTACTTGCCGTTCGAGAGTTTGAACAGCTCCTTCATCCGGTCGGTGATGAAGAAGTGCCCGTGCTCGTCCACGTAGCCCACGTCGCCCGTCTTGAACCAGCCGTCCTCCGTGAACACCGCGCGCGTCTCCTCCGGCTTGTTGAAGTAGCCGCGCATCACGTTCGGACCGCGCACGAGTATCTCTCCGTCGCCGCCGATCTTCATCTCGACGCCGGGGAACGGCAGGCCCACCGAGCCGACCTTGTTGTCTTCGGGTCGGTTCGCCGAAGTGATGCAGGTCTCCGTCATGCCGTAGCCTTGCAGGATCGGGATGCCCGCGGCGAAGAACGAATACGAAAGCGCGGGCGACAAAGGCGCGCCGCCCGAGACGAAGAAGCGGAGCCGTCCGCCCACGCCCTCGCGCCACTTCGCGAAGACGAGGCGGCTCGCCACGTCCTGCTGAAGATCGAGCAGCGGCGGGACGCGCTCGCGGCGGTCGCGAATTTCCGCGTGCCGCCTGCCCACGTCGAGCGACCACTCGAAGAGCCTGCGCCGCCAGCCCTGCTCGGTCGTGCCCTTCTTGACGATGCGGTGGTAGACCTTCTCGAACATGCGCGGGACGGCGGTCATCACCGTCGGTCGCACGTCTTTCAGGTATTCGGCGAGCTGGTCGACTGAGGGCGCGTAGTGGACGGCGACGCCGTTCCAGCAGAAGACGTAGAAGACCGAGCGCTCGAAGATGTGTGAGAGCGGGAGCACCGAGAGCGACACGTCCGACGTGCGGATGGGGAGCGCGCTCGTGATCGCTTGGACGTTCGAGACGAAGTTGCGGTGCGTGAGCATCACGCCTTTGGGCTCGCCCGTCGTGCCAGAGGTGTAGATGATCGTCGCGAGGTCGTCGGGCTCAAGCGCGTCCACCGACTCGTCGAAGGTCGCCGGAGCGCTCGCGTCTTCTTCCGCGCCCGCGCGCTCGATCTCTTCGAGAGTTGTCGCGCCCTCGACCTCCGACGCCGAGTCGGAGTCGAAGAAGACGACCCTGTCGACGCCCGACGCCTCGACGCCGGCGCGCGCGTGGCGGAAGGTGCGGCGGTTCGAGACGAGGAGGACGCGCGCCTCCGAGTCGGAGAGGATGTAGCGCACCTGCTCGACCGCCTGCGTCGTGTAGATGGGGACGTTGACCGCGCCGAGGCTGAGGATGGCGAGGTCTGCGAGCGACCATTCGGGTCGGTTCTCCGAGAGCAGCGCGACGCGGTCGCCGCGCCGGACGCCGAGCCCGCGCAAGCCCACGGCGACGGCGCGCACGCGCCGGACGAACTCCGCGCCCGAGATGCGACGCCACTCGCCGCCGCTCCTGTGGCTCAGTGCGTCGTGCTTGGCGTGCCGCGCGAGCGCCGACAGGCACAGCCGCGGCAGCGTCTCCGGCGCGTCGTGCGCGTTGGTGGCGAGGGGCTCACTCATCTTTTTAAGACCGTGAGCCGTGAGCCGTGAACGGTAACGAGAGAAATCTGGTTCTTCCCTGTCACGGTTTACGGTTCACGGCTTTTAACCCTGTCCGCGAAATAGGAGATCGTCTTCTGCAAGCCCTCGCGCAGGGGGACGCGGGGCGTCCAGCCGAGCAGTTCTTGCGCGCGCGTGATGTCGGGCTGTCGCTGTCGGGGATCGTCCTGCGGGAGCGGGCAGAATTTGATCCTGACCTCGCGCCCGCACAACCCTGCGACCTCTTCGGCGAGCTGCCGGATGGTGAACTCGCCGGGGTTGCCGAGGTTGACGGGCGCGTTGATGTCGTAGCCCTCGCCCGCCTCCTTGTTCATGAGCCGGACGAACGCCTCGACGAGATCGTCCACGTAGCAGAACGAGCGCGTCTGCTCGCCCGTGCCGTAGAGCGTCAGCTCCTCGCCCCGCAAAGCCTGCACGATGAAGTTCGAGACGACGCGCCCGTCGTCTTCGAGCATGCGGGGTCCGTAGGTGTTGAATATCCTGGCGATGCGGATGTCCACGCCGTTCTGCCGGTGGTAGTCCATCATCAGAGTCTCGGCGACGCGCTTCCCTTCGTCGTAACAGGCGCGGATGCCGATGGGGTTGACGTGCCCCCAGTAGCTTTCCGGCTGCGGGTGGACTTCCGGGTCGCCGTAGACTTCCGAGGTCGAGGCTTGAAAGATGCGCGCCTTCACGCGCTTGGCGAGACCGAGCATGTTGATCATGCCCATCACGCTCGTCTTCACCGTCTTGACCGGGTTGAACTGGTAGTGGA
>JAIVJC010000063.1 GCA_020200235.1 Acidobacteriota bacterium
CGGCGCGGTCGAGGTGCGCATCTCCTCGCACGGGGGCAAGATGCGCACGGTCGCAGCGCTCGACGAGGGCGACTTCTTCGGCGAGATGGCGCTCTTCACGGGCGAGCCGCGCACCGCCAACGTCATCGCCACGGGCGAGACCGAAGTCCTCGAAATCGGTCACCAGGCGTTGAAAGGGCTCTTCGAGAGCAACCCCGATCTGGTCGAGTCGCTCAGTCATATAATAGAGGAGCGCCGCGCCGGACTGACCGCCACCGCCGCGCGCCAGAGCCTCGGGGACGAGCCAGTAAGCCTGATAGCCTCCATCAGGCGCTTCTTCGGCATGGATTAACCCTTTGATTGTCAGAGGCTTACCTATTGAGGGCTGAGGCTGGGGATTTTTCCGTTGAGGACTTGACAGTATCCCACTCACATATTATTATCCCCTCACGCTCAGTAGCCCGCCCCGTTACGAAAAGAAGTCTGCGCAGGCGGGCTGCGCCGGGCTATTCCAACAGAAATTTTTGGGAGGATGAAAACCATGTCTATCACTCGTTACGATCCGTTCCGCGACCTGCGCTCTCTGCAGGACGAAGTCAACCGCCTGTTCTCGACCAACCTCGGGCGCGGCTTTGGCGACGAGGGTCTGTCGCGCGGCGCGTGGATGCCTAGCGTGGACATCTTCGAGAACAAGGACTCCATCGTCCTCGAAGCCGAGCTTCCCGGCATGAACCGCGAAGACTTCGAGTTGACGGTCGAGAATAACGTGCTCACGCTGAGGGGCGAGCGCCACTTCGAGAAGAAGGACGAGGCGGACAACTACCACCGCGTCGAGCGCTCCTACGGCTCCTTCACGCGCTCCTTCACGCTGCCGCAGACGGTCTCGGCTGGGAACGCCGCCGCCGAGTACAAGGACGGCGTGCTGCGCGTCACGCTCCAGAAGCGCGAAGAGGTGAAGGCGCGCCGCATCGAGATCGCGGGCGAGGGCGCGGGCTCTTCCTCGCGCAAGACCATCGAGGCGAAGGCTGAGGAGACGGGAGCCGCCGACAGGCAGAAGGCTGCGACTAACAACGCGCGCTAAGCGTTGACCACAAAACCGTCCGCCGTCAGTGGTCAGTTGTCAGTTGCGTGTGCTTGATTAACTTGAGCCCCGTTTCAAGGGCGACGGGATCGAGCGGCGCGAAACAACTGACCACTGACTACTAACGACTGACAGCTCTCATCTTTATGCGTCTAGAACGATTCACTTCGCGCGGTCAAGAAGCGCTCCAATCGGCAATCGAACTCGCCGAGCGCAACAAGAATCCGCAGGTCGAGCCCGAGCATCTCCTCGTCGCCATGCTTGAGCAGCCCGAGGGGATTGTCCGCTCGATTCTTGGCATGCTGAAGGCGCCTCTTATTCTGAAGGAGGTGCGTGCCGTAGTTGATCGACAGCCACAGGTGCAAGGCGGACGCCTCGACCTGAGCCCGCGTCTGTCGCAAATTGGCACCGCGGCACAGCAGCAGGCCGAGGCGATGGGCGACAAGTATGCATCGACGGAGCACCTTCTAATTGCGCTCGCCGCCGAGAATGATGGCGCGGCGGGACGTATTCTACAAAAGCACGGTTTTAAGCATGAAGAATTGCTCAAGGTTATTCAGGATGCGCGTGGCGGAACGACCGTCGCCGACCAAGGCGCCGAGGAGAATTTCGAGGCGCTCGCCAAATATGCGAAAGACCTGACGGAGTTGGCGCGCCAGCAGAAACTTGATCCCGTCATCGGTCGTGACGACGAAATTCGGCGTGCCATTCAAGTCCTCTCGCGGCGCACGAAGAATAATCCGGTGCTCATCGGCGAGCCGGGCGTCGGCAAGACTGCCATCGTCGAAGGGATCGCTCAGCGAATCGTTAACAAGGACGTGCCGACCAGTCTACGCAAGAGGCGACTCGTCGCTCTCGATCTAGGCGCGATGCTCGCCGGCGCGAAGTACCGCGGTGAGTTCGAAGATCGCCTTAAAGCCGTGCTCCGGGAGATTGAAAAATCCAAGGGCGAGATCATACTTTTCATCGACGAGTTACACACGGTGGTCGGAGCCGGGGCGGCGGAAGGGGCTATTGACGCCTCGAACATGCTCAAGCCCGCGCTCGCCCGCGGCGAACTGCGCTGCATCGGCGCGACGACTCTCAACGAATACAAAAAATACATTGAGAAAGATGCCGCGCTTGAGCGTCGGTTCCAGCAGGTTTACGTGGGCGAGCCGACCGTGGAAGACACCATCGCCATCCTGCGCGGTCTTAAAGAGCGTTATAAAGATCACCACCACGTGGACATTAAGGACTCGGCATTAATCGCCGCCGTCACCCTATCGAATCGCTATATCACGGATCGCTTTCTGCCTGACAAGGCGATTGACCTTATCGACGAGGCGGCTTCGCGTCTGCGGATTCAAATCGACTCTTCGCCACAAGCGATTGATGAGATCGAGCGTGAAATCGGGCAGCTCAAGATGGAGGAGCAGGCCGTCAGCCATGAGAAGGACGAGGCGTCGAAGCGCCGGCATGAGGAGATCGAACGGAAGATCGCCGAACGCGAAGAGCGCAAATCCGGACTGGTGGTCAAGTGGAAGGCTGAGAAAGGGGCCATTGATCGTAAGGCTGACATAACCGAGCAGATCAACGCCTTGAAGTTAGCGCAGGAGAAAGCTGAAAAAGAGGGCGACTGGACGCGCGCCTCCGAGTTAAAAAACAGCGAGATTCCTAACTTGGAGCGACTGCTCAGGGAAGAGCAAGATAAACTCGATAAGTTGCAGAAAGAGGGGAGCACGCTTAAGGAGCAGGTTGACGAAGAGGACATTGCGATCATCGTCTCCAAGTGGACGGGCATCCCCGTCTCGAAGATGCTCGAAGGCGAGATGCAGAAGCTCGTCACGATGGAGGAGCGCCTCTCCAAGCGCGTCATCGGACAGGACGAGGCACTGACGGCGGTCGCCAACGCCGTGCGCCGCGCGCGCGCGGGGCTCCAGGACCCGAACCGCCCCGTCGGCTCGTTCATCTTCCTGGGTCCCACGGGCGTCGGCAAGACCGAGACGGCGCGGGCGCTGGCGGAATTCCTGTTCGACGACGAGCGCGCGATGATCCGCCTCGACATGTCGGAGTACATGGAGAAGCACGCGGTCGCGCGCATGATCGGCGCCCCTCCCGGCTACGTCGGCTACGAGGAGGGCGGGCAGCTCACTGAAGCCGTGCGCCGCCGCCCGTACTCGGTCGTCCTCTTCGACGAGATCGAGAAGGCGCACCCCGACGTCTTCAACGTGCTGCTGCAAATCCTCGACGACGGTCGTTTGACCGACTCGAAGGGTCGCACCGTGGACTTCAAGAACACGGTTTTGATCATGACCTCGAACCTCGGGAGCCGCGAGATTCAGTCGGTGGGCGACGACGACAAGCAGATGCGCGAGGCGGTGACGCAGGTCTTGCGCGAGCACTTCAAGCCGGAGTTCCTGAACCGCGTGGACGACATCGTGATCTTCAAGCAGCTCACGCGCGAGCAGATCGGTCAGATCATCGACGTGCAGCTCGAGCGCCTGCGCCACATGCTCGCCGAGCGGCAGGTCGCGCTCGCGCTCGAAGACTCGGCGCGCGCCCTGCTCGCGCGCGAGGGCTACGACCCGCTCTACGGCGCGCGCCCGCTGAAGCGAGCGATCCAGACGCTGATCCAGAACCCGCTCGCCGTCAAGCTCCTGCGCGGCGAAATCCTGCCCGGCCAGACCGTGCGCGTGTCCGCCGAGGGCGACGAGATGAGGTTCGCGACCGAGGCAGCCGCCGCGGCGGCGTAAAAAAAACGATGAAGTATGAACGCTGAACGATGAACAGATACTTTAACTTCATCGTTCAGCGTTCATACTTCATCGTTTCAGACCGGAGGTTTGATTGATGGCGCAGAGGTGGAACGACTGGCGCGACTGGCGCGACTACGCCGAGCGCGTGGGTCGGAACAGGCGGGGCGCGTCGAGATCGAAATTCGGTGACGAGTAACCGTGACGGGCGAGACGGATTCGGATTTGCCTGTCACCTGTCACTCGTCACTTGTCACCTAACTTTGCTATCTTTCGTGAGGTGAAAATCAAAAGATTTATGAACAAGCGGGACGGGGAAGAGGCTGAGCCGCGCGCCGGCGGCGACGAAGCCGCGCGCGAAGAGGGCAGCGTGCGCGTCTCTGACAGGCGGCGCGTGAGGCTCGACGACGCGGGCGAGGGCGTGCGCGTCGAAGCCGAGGCGGGAGACGCGCCGAGCCTGAAGCCGAAGTACGTCGAGGAACTGGAAGCCAGAACGCGCGCGGCGGAGCAGAAGGCTCTGGACGTGCAGGCGCGCTTCGAGCAGGTGCGCGCGCAGCTCCAGCGCGAGACCGACGAGACGCGCCAGCGCCTGAACCGCGCTGCCAAAGAACGCCTCACGCGCGAGAAGGCGGGCTTCGTCGCGTCGCTCCTGCCCGTCGTCGATAACCTGCGGCGCGCCATCGACGCGGCGCAGGAGGGCGGCGGCGGCGAGTCTCTGCTCGACGGTCTGCGCGGCACTCTGAGCGGCTTCGAGGGCGCGCTCAGCAACGCGGGCGTCGAGCCGGTGGCGGCGGTCGGCGAACAGTTCGACCCCGAACTGCACGAAGCCGTGGACACGGTCGAGGTCGAGCCCGGACGCGACGGCGAGATCACCGCCGAGTACAGCCGCGGCTACCGCCTGGGCGATCAGCTCGTCCGCCCGGCGCGCGTGCAGGTCGGTCGCAGCCGCGGCGCGCAGGCGGCGGCGGAATAAAAATTTTGTCGGTTGCCCGTGGTCAGTTGTCCGTCGTTAACATGCGAGTGGTCGGAGATCGGATGAGCAACTGACAACGGACAACTGACCACGGACTAATCTTAAGGAGAATAAACGTGGCAGCGAAAGAGTTGAAGTTTGACGAGGACATGCGGCACGCGATGCTGCGCGGGGTGAACGTGCTGGCGAACGCGGTGCGCGTGACCTTGGGTCCGAAGGGTCGCAACGTCGTGCTCGGCAAGAAGTACGGCTCGCCCCTGATCACGAAGGACGGCGTGACCGTGGCGAAGGAGATCGATCTCAAGGACAAGTACGAGAACATGGGCGCGCAGATGGTCAAGGAGGTCGCCACCAAGACGAACGACACGGCGGGCGACGGCACGACCACGGCGACCGTGCTCGCCCAGGCGATCTTCCGCGAGGGCGTCAAGAACGTGACGGCGGGCGCGAACCCGATGGCGCTGCAGCGCGGCATCCAGCTCGCGACCGCGCGCGCGGTCGAAGAGTTGGAGCGCCAGTCGAAGAAGGTGAAGAGTAAAGAAGACTTGGCGAACGTCGCATCCGTGTCGGCGAACAACGACCGCGAGATCGGCGAGCTGATCTCGGAGGCGATGGAGAAGGTCGGCAAGGACGGCGTCGTGACGGTCGAGGAGTCGAAGACCATGCAGACCGAGCTCGATCTGGTCGAGGGCATGCAGTTCGACCGCGGCTACCTCTCGCCCTACTTCGTCACCAACCCCGACCGCATGCAGGCTGTCATGGAGGAGCCGCTGATCCTGCTGCACGAGAAGAAAATCTCGGCGATGCGCGAACTCCTCCCCGTCCTGGAGCTGGCGGCGAACCAGGCGCGCCCGCTCCTGATCATCTCCGAGGACGTGGAGGGCGACGCGCTCGCCACGCTCGTCGTCAACAAGCTGCGCGGCACGATCAAGGTCTGCGCCGTCAAAGCGCCGGCGTTCGGCGACCGACGCAAAGCCATCCTCGAAGACATCGCGACGCTCACGGGCGGGCGGCTCATCACCGAAGACCTCGGCATCAAGCTGGAGAACGTCACGGCGGAAGATTTGGGCACCGCCAAGCGCGTCATCGTCGACAAGGACAACACGACCGTCGTCGAGGGCGCCGGATCGGCGAAGGAGATTCAGGGTCGCGTCCAGACGATCCGCCGGCAGATCGAGGAGACCACCTCGGACTACGACCGCGAGAAGTTGCAGGAGCGGCTGGCGAAGCTCGCGGGCGGCGTCGCCGTCATCCGCGTCGGCGCGGCGACCGAGACCGAGATGAAGGAGAAGAAGATGCGCGTCGAGGACGCCGTCAACGCGACCCGCGCGGCGGCGCAAGAAGGGATCGTCACCGGCGGCGGCGTCGCGCTGCTGCGCGCGGCGAAGGCGCTCGACGACTTCACGCTCGACGACGACGAGGGCGGCGACGCGCAGACGGGCGTCCGCATCCTGCGCCGCGCGCTGGAAGAGCCCGTGCGCCGCATCGCCGAGAACGCCGGCGTAGACGGCGCGATCGTCATCGGCAAGCTCGAGGACGCGAAGGGCGCGCGGGGCTTCAACGCCGCGACGGGCGAGTACGAAGACCTGCTCGCCGCGGGGATCATCGATCCGACGAAGGTCGTGCGCACCGCGCTCCAGAACGCCTCGTCGGTCGCCGCACTCCTCCTCACGACCGGAGCCGCCATCACCGACGCGCCCGAGCCGAAGAGGGCGGGAGCGCCGCCGATGCCGGGCGGCGGCGGCGGCGAAGACTACGACTTCTAGAAAAGTCTTGAGCTTCAAGTCTGGAGTCCGGAGTCTGGAGTTCTAGAGTTCGCGCCCGTGAGTCCAAACATTGGTCATCCGGGTTTGGCTGCGACTTTAGACTCAAGGCTCCCGACTCCAGACTTAATTTCTGGCTCAATAATTGCTCGCATGCCGTGTGATATGATGGGTGTGTCCCGAAACACAACGGGACACCTCCCCGCGGCATCCAATGAAGCCGCACTCCCGGCGCGCGGCGTGCTTGAAACGAGAGGGCTTCGGAAACTCCGTCGGGTAGCCGAACGTTAAGGTTTGAGGGCGGCGTGGCGTCATCCAGCGAGGCGCGCCGCCGGATCAAGAGGGGTTGTGAAATGGTTGATCTGGGAACTTATAAAGATCGGTTCGGCGAGACCGGACAGAACATCTTCGAGAACGCGCTGCGCGAGTCGAAGCGCAGGGATCAGAACTACGTCGCGGTCGAACACATTCTCCACGCTTTCGTCACAGAAGAGGGAGAGATGTTCGACTCGACGATGCGCGATCTCTCGCTCGACCCCTACGCCGTGCGCGCGCAGATCGAGCGGAGGCTCGACAACACGCGCTTCCAGCACGTCGGCAAGGGCTTGCGCATCTCGCCGGAGACCATCGAGCTGTTCAAGGGCGCGATGGAGCGCGCGCGCGCGCAGGGGCGCAAGACCATCGAGGCGACAGACCTCTTCATGGCGCTCGCCAAGGACGGCGGGCTGCTGCCCGGACTGCTGAGCCGAAACTTCGGCGTCTCGTCCGACGCGCTTTCGGAGAACGTCCGCGCCCGCGTCCGCACGCGCGAGGTGGACGACGAGGCGACGCGCAAGAAGTACGAGCTGCCGCCCTACCTCAAGCACTTCGGCACGAGCCTCAACCGGCTCGCGCGCATGGATCGACTGCCGCCGACCATCGGTCGCGAGCAGGAGATTCAGCAGATGATCGAAATCCTCTGCCACAAGGAGCGGGCGAATTCGCCGATGCTCGTCGGCGAGCCCGGCGTCGGCAAGACGGCGGTCGTCGAGGGGCTGGCTCGCCTGATCGAACTCGAACCGGAGAAAGTCCCGGCGCGCCTGCGCGGCTCGCACGTCGTGCAGTTGCAGATGGGCGGGCTCGTGGCGGGCACGATGCTGCGCGGGATGTTCGAGGAGCGCATCAAGGGCATCATCGACGAGGTGAAGGAGCACGAGAACCTGATCCTCTTCATCGACGAGGCGCACACCATCATCGGCGCGGGCGCGGCGCTCGGCACCTCGTCGGACGCGGCGAACATGTTCAAGGCGTCGCTCGCGCGCGGCGAGCTGCGCATCATCGGCGCGACGACCATCACCGAGTACAAGGAGTACATCGGCGAGGACGAGGCTCTGGCGCGCCGCTTCCGCCTCGTCAAAGTTGACGAGCCTTCTTTGAGCGAGACGCGCGAGATTCTGCTGGGCTTGCGCCCGCGGCTCGAGCGCAACTACTCGGTGACGATCTCGGACGACGCGATCTCGACGGCGCTGGAGATGGCTCCGAAGTACATCCGCCACCTCCACCTGCCGGACAAAGCCATCGGCTGGCTCGACACGGCGGCGGTCAAAGTCGAGATCAACGAGCCGCAGAACATGATCGTGCGGCCCGAGCACATCATCGACGTCATCTCGCAGGAGTCGCGCATCCCGCGCGACATGATCTTCCGCGACACGGGCGACCGCTTCTCGACGATGGACGAGGAGCTCGGCGCGCGCGTCATCGGGCAGCGCGAGGCGATCAAGGCTGTGGGCCAGCGCCTGCGCCTCAACAAGGGACCCCTCAAGGATTCGCACTACAAGCCGGACGGCGTGCTCCTCTTCCTCGGTCCGACGGGCGTCGGCAAGACCGAGCTGGCGAAGGCGGTCGCCGAGTTCATGTTCGGCGACGAAGAGAAGATGGTGCGCATCGACATGTCGGAGTACCAGGAAGGCTCCATCGGCATCGAGAAGCTGATCGGGATGCCGCGCGGCATCGTCGGCAGCGAGCGCGGCGGCATCCTCACCGAGCAGCTGCGCGAGAACCCTTACACGGTTCTTTTGCTCGACGAGGTCGAGAAGGCTTCGCCGACTTTGATGAACCTCTTCCTGCAGGGCTTCGACGAGGGCTGGCTGACGGACGGGCGCGGCAAGAAGGTTTACCTCTCCGACGCCATCGTCATCATGACCTCGAACCTCGGCTCGGAGAGCTTCAAGAAGTACGAGAAGCCCCTCGGCTTCGGCACGAAGACGCTGGGCGACATGAAGGCTGTCAAGAACGAGGTGATGAAAGCCGCCGAGCAGCGTTTCTCGCCGGAGTTCCGCAACCGCATCGACGAGATCGTCGTCTTCTCGCCGCTGACGATGGACGAGGTCAAGCAGATCGCGGGGCTGTACCTGGGCAGGCTCCGGAGCCAGATGGAGTCGCAGGGGCGGACCCTGACCGTGACGGAGCGCGCGCTCGACAGCCTGACCGAGAAGGGCTTCAGCCCGGCTTACGGGGCGCGCTTCCTCAAGCGGCACATCGACGAGAAGGTGAAGCTGCCGATCACGGCGATGTGGAAGACCGCCTCGCAGTTCGTCGTCGATTACGAGAACGGCGAGATCACGATCAAGGCTGTGGACGCGCCGAGCCTCAACTGAGGACCGGCGCGCGATTTTAACCGGCGCGGCGACGATCAGCCCGCGACCGAGAGCCGGAAGGGTTTCAGCGACTTTCTAGAAGAAGCGTTGAAACCCTTTCCCGCGTCCGGGCATCAAACCGGGGTCTCTTTCACGTCAGTCTTTCCGAACAACTTTATGATTAAAAAATCTCTCACGATCTTCGCGTCGTGCCTCGCCTTCGCCGTGTTGCTCGCGCCGCCCGCGCTGTCGCAGGCTCCCGCGGCGACGATCAGCACCGACTACAAGGGGCAGGGCGTGCGCAGCATCCAGACGAACATCGGTGCGGACAAGGGCTGGGTCTACGACGGGATGACGAAGACGATCTCGGACATGAAGGCGGAGCAGTTCGAGGACTTCCGCACGTCGCTGCGCACGAGCGTCGACAACCTCTTGCGCGGCGAGTGGCGCAGGGAGGGGGCGAGTCTGGCTTACGCGGGGCGGCGCGAGGCCGGGTTAGCCCGCCGGAACGAGGCGGTGCGCGTCACCTACCCGGACGGCTTCACGGTGGACTTCGAGTTCGGCGCGCGCGACGGACTGCCCGCGAAGGTCCTCTACAAGCGCACGATCAAGACCGAGGACGAAAAGGAGGCTGTCGTGACCGAGGAGGATCGCATCGAGCGCTACCTCACCTTCGGCGGCGTGCAAGTCCCCTTCACCATCGACCACTACCGCGACGGCGTCCAGTCGTCGCGCATCGCCTACGACTCCGTCGAGTTCAACCCCGCGATCCCCGACACGCTCTTCGCGAAGCCCGCGAACCCGAAGGCGATCAAGTGACGACCTTGCGCCTCCACGCAAGTCCCGTCAGGGACGATAGAAAGTAGCCCACGGCGTGAGCCGTGGGATCGGGCGGGTGAAAAATGCAGAGCCCCTGAAAGGGGCGAAAGAAGTTCGAACTTCTTTCGCCCCTTTCAGGGGCTCTAAAAACATTCGGCGGCTTCCCTCCCACGGCTCACGCCGTGGGCTAAAGTCTTACGCCCCTGCCGGGGCTGCCCTGCGGCTCAAACCTTCTTCACCGCCGCTGCCTCGCCTTCGGCAACGGGCTGCGCCTCAGTCGCGATCCGCTCGTCGTGCGGCTCGGGACGGCCCGCCATGCGCGCGAAGAGGTTTTCGTAGCGATCGACGACGCGCTCCCAGTCGTAGTGCGCGCTGACGCGCTGCTGCGCGCGCTGGCGGTAGGCGTTGACTATCGCGCCGTCGCTCAGGACGCGGCGCAGCTTCGACTCCAGATCGGCGGCGTCGTCGTAAGGGATGCCGGCGTCGCCGACGACCTCGACGTTCTCCGGCGTGGCGAGCGTCAGCACGCAGTTGCCGTAGCCCATCGCTTCCAAGAGCGCCGGGTGCGTGCCGCCGACCTCGGTCGCGTGGACGTAGCAGTAGGCGTTCTGCTGGAGCGCGCGGTAGGCGTCTCCGAAGACGAAGCTCGTGAAGACGATGCGCGGATCGCGCGCGGCGCTGCGGCGCAAAGATTCGATATACTCGTGCGCGTAGGGCGCGTCGCCGACGATGACGAGCTTGTGCGGAGTCCTCACGCGCTTGAACGCCTCGATGACGAGGTGCGCGTTGTTCTCCGGCTCGAGCCGCGAGACGTAGAGGACGTAGCGGTTCGGCTCCAAGCCCCAGCGGCGCACCGCCGCGCGGTCGTGCGTGCGCGCGACCTCCGCGCCGTAGGCGATCATGGTCGTCGGGTGCGAGTAGCGCGCGAGGTAGTACTCCTGGATGACGCGCGCGTCCGTGACGGTCACGTCCGGGAGCACGGTCGAGAGTTTTTCGGCGATGAGGTAGTAGCGGCGCGCGAGCCGGTTCCACTTCTTGCGCTTGTGCTCCAGCCCGTCCACGTTGATGGCGACGGGCGTGCCGACGGCCCGCAGGAGCGGCGCGAAAGGGGCGTTCGCCGCGTTGCAGATGAGCGCGGCGTCGTAAGCGGAGCCCGTCGCGTGCAAGGCGGAGACGAAGGTGTGGAGCACCGTGTCGAGGTACTTGTGGCGGATCGTGGGCAGGACTTTCAGGTGCACGCCGCGGTATTCGAGCTGGCGAGGGCTTACGTAGTGCGAGCGGCAGTAGACCGTCACGTGGTGGCCGCGCGCGACGAGCCGCGTCGAGAGCTGCTCGGCGAGCAGGTTCAAAGAGCTATTTTTGTCCTGTACTCAGCGATGAAGTATGAACGATGAACGATGAACGGAAAGCCGATGTGTTCGCTTCAGCGTTCATCGTTCATACTTCATCGTTCCTCCTGTGGCTCGTTGGTAGACCTCTAAAGTCCTGCGCGCGGTCTCGCGCCAGTCGAACTGTGCCGAGCGCGCGAGCCCGCGCTCGCGCAACTGTTGTCGCAGCCCGGCGTCGTCGATGACGCGGGCGAGCGCGGCTGAGATGGCGGCGGTGTCGAACGGATCGACGAGCAGCCCGGCGTCGCCGACCACCTCGGGCAGGCTCGTGCGGTCGCCGACCAGGACGGGCGCGCCGCAGCGCATCGCTTCGAGCGGGGGCAGCCCGAAGCCCTCAAAGAACGAAGGGTAGGCGAAGCAGAGCGCGCCCGAGTAGAGCGCGGGCAGATCGCCTTCGGGCACGTAGCCCGTGAACGTCACCGCGTCGCCCACGCCGCACTCCTCGACGGCGCGCAGCGTCTCCTCGTAAAGCCACGCTAATTTTCCGACGACGACCAGTCGCGGCAGCTTAGCTTGGGCGCGCTGCCGGCGCAAGTCCGAGTAGGCGCCGACGAGCCGCGCGAGGTTCTTGCGCGGCTGCACCGATCCGACCGCGAGAATGTAGTCGCCCTCGATGCCGTAAAGTTGTCGAACCCGTCGCAACTCTCTCTCATCCGTGACGGGGCGGAAGTGCTCAGCCGCCGCCTCGTGCGTCACCGTCACCCTTCGGGGCTCGACGCCGTAGGTCTCGACGATGTCGCGCTTTGAATACTCCGAGACCGTGATGATCTGCGCCGCGCGGCGGGCGGTGCGCCGCACGGTCAGGCGCAGCTGCATCCAGCTCCGGCGCTTGAAGGTGGCGGGCAAATGCTCGAAGGCGAGATCGTGGATCGTCGCGACGACCGGGCACGGCGCGAACGGCGGCGCGGTGAACTGCACGTGCAGCACGTCCACGGGTCGCCGCCGCAGCTCCGCCGAGAGCGTGACGGGGATGCGCACGAGCGGCGTGTGCGGCAGCGTCCGGCGCACCTCGAAGTTCGGCCAGCGCCCGCTGAAGCGCTTGACCGCGGCGGGCTTCGTCACGTAGAGCGTGTAGCGGTTCGAGGTGTCGACTTCAGCCAGCGCCTCGACGAGGTTCGCGACGTAGGTCTCGTTGCCCGCGAGCCCGGTGCCGACCGCGTGCGCGTCGATGCCGATGTGCAAAAGGTCAGTCGCCCCCGTTCGCGAGCTTTCATCGAGGAGAATGTTGGAGGGAAAACGCTTGCGAGTTTACCGCAGGCGGCGTCCGCGCGGGAAGCGATTTCGCGGCGACGAAACTTTTAACGGGGCAGTAGCTCCCTCCAAAACTCGCCGACCGTGCGAGCCTCCGGCACGGCGCGCTGCATCGCGTAACCCGCGAGCCCGAAAAAGAGGATCGAGAGCGCGAACGGGAGCAGCGTCTTCCGCAGCGCCGCGCGCAGCCAGTGCCCCTGCTGCTTAGCGCCCCTCATCCTCTTGTACAGCCCCGCGACCAGCAGCCCGTCGACGAGTATTTCCGCGAGCAAGGCGGGCGCGGCGTAGACGACGTAGAGGGAGGCGACCAGCCCGGCGACGACCGCGAGCGCGAGCGCGACGAGAGCCAGCACGACCGCGCAGCCCTCGCCGTCGAAATCGAGATCGAGGTCGATGCCGTCGAGTGCATTACTCCCCCAACTTCCTCCCCCGCCGCCCGTGCTCGGGCTGTCGACGCTTTGCGTCCACCCCCCGCCCGAACTGCCCCCCGCGAAATCGCCTCCGCCGCCGAAGACGTGTGCGGGCGCGTCTGCGACCCCCAGGTCGCCCGGCTGGAAATCGACGGCGGTGAGATCAAAGTCCACGCCCGACCGCCGCCGCCGCCGCTCGTGCCGCCGCAGGGCGCGCAGCCACAAGCTCAGCAGGAAGAGGAAGACGCAGTAGGAGAAACAGATCGCGAGCGGGTAGCGCACCCACATCTGCGTCAAGCCCGCGCGCAGGAGTATGAAGGAGAGGAGGAATCCGGCGGAGCCCGTCAGCAGCAGGATGAGCGACATCTGCGAGCGCGGGTTGCCCCTGCGCGACAGCAGACGCTTCGCCGCCTCAACCGCGCGCGTCCTCGTCCGTCGCCTCTCGGAGTTCTGTCTCATCCGCTTCTCCAGTCCCGCATCCCTCAACGTCGGGCAGCACGCCGCGGAAGGAGCGGCGGTGGATGGCGCACGCGCCGTGCGCTTTGAGCGCCGCCCAGTGCTCGCGCGTGCCGTAGCCGACGTGGCGGGCGAAGCCGTAAGAAGGGTATTCCAGATCGTACGCGCGCATGAGCGCGTCGCGGTGGGTCTTGGCGATGACGGAGGCGGCGGCGATTGATGCGCAGCAGGAGTCGCCCGCGATGATGGCGCGCTGCGGGAGCGCGACCTCGCGGAGATGCAGGGCGTCGATGAGCAGGTACTCGGCTCCGGGGCAGAGCCGTTCGAGCGCGTCGCACATGGCGCGGCGCGTGGCGACGAGGATGTTCGTGCGGTCGATCTCTTCGGGCGAGACGAGCCCGACGGCGTAGCAGACGGCAGCCGCCTTCAACTCTTCGCTGATGCGCTCGCGTTGCAGGCGCGTGAGCTTCTTGGAATCGTTGAGACCTTCGGGCAGTGGCCTGGCGGGATCGAGTATGACGGCGGCGGCGACGACGGGTCCGGCGAGCGAGCCCCTGCCCACCTCGTCGAGCCCCGCGATCAACCGGTAGCCCTCGGCGCGCACCGCCTCTTCAAACGCGGTGCCGACTTTGGAAGGGCGCAGGACGCGGGGCGCGGGAGACGACGAGACGCGGCGACCGGACTTGCTTCGCGGCTTCGCCGCGTCGCCGTGTCCCCGTGTCACCGCGTCTTCTTTCACCGCCCTGCCCTCTAGCTCTTCTTGCTCGCCGAGGCTCCCTGCGCCTGACCGCTGCTGCCGGTCGTCGCCTGGCGCGTGTCGCGCTCGCGGATGCGCGCGGCTTTACCGCGGAGGTTCCTGAGGTAGTAGAGCTTGGCGCGGCGGACGCGCCCGCGCTTCATGATCTCGATCTGCTGCACGATGGTGGCGTGCAGAGGGAAGATGCGCTCGACGCCGACGCCGAAGCTCATCTTCCTGACCGTGATCGACTCTCTCACGCCGCCGCCTTTGCGCCCGATCACCAGCCCCTCGAAGATCTGGATGCGCTCCTTCGTCTCCGACTCCTTGATCCTCACGTGCACGCGCACCGTGTCGCCCGGCTGGATGTCCGGCAGCTCCCGCGTCGTCTGTGCCTTCTCGATAGCATCTAAGCGATTCATGATTTCACTCCGTGAGCTATTAGCCTTTAGCTATTGGCTTTATTTTGTTAATCCCTCGTCCCGGCTAAAAGCTAATAGCTAACTGCTAACAGCCATTTGCTTCTTCTTCCAGCCGCGCGCGCTCCTCTTCGGTGAGGGCGGCGCGGGCGAACAGGTCGGGGCGGTTGCGCCTCGTCTTCAGCAGCGCCGCGCGCCTGCGCCAGCGCGCGATCTCGGCGTGGTTGCCGCCGAGTAAAACTTCCGGCACGCGGCGACCGCGAAACTCCGGCGGGCGCGTGTAGTGCGGGAAGTCCAGGAGCCCTTCGGCGAACGACTCGTTGACCGCCGAGGTCTCGCTCCCCAGCGCGCCCGGTATCAACCTCACGACCGCGTCGACGACGACCGCCGCCGCCGGCTCGCCGCCCGAGAGGACGTAGTCGCCGACGGAGACCTCGTCCGTCGCGAGGAGTTCGGCGACTCTCTCGTCCACGCCCTCGTAGCGCCCGCAGATGAGCACGACCTGTTCGCAGGTCGCCAGCTCAGCCGCGAGTCGCTGTTCAAAGACCCTGCCCTGCGGCGAGAGCAGCACGACCCGCTTGCGCGTGCCCGCCAACTCTTTCGCCTCCCCCGCGCCGGTCAGACCCTCGACCGCCGAGAACAGCGGCTCCGGCTTCAGGATCATCCCGTCGCCGCCGCCGAACGGCCGGTCGTCCACGATCTTGTGCTTGTCGCTCGTCCAGCGGCGCAGATCGTGCGCCCCGATCTCGACGAGCCCCGCCGCCCTCGCCCGGCGCACGATCCCGTAGTCGAACACCGCGCCGAAGTAGTCGGGGAAGATCGTGATGATGTCAAACTTCATTGCGGATTTCGGATTGCGGAGTGCGGATTGAAAGCCGAAGGCAAGTTCACGGTTTCAATCCGCATTCCGCATTCCGCAATCTAAAATTCGATCAGTCCTTCCGGCGGATCGACGCGGATCAGTTTGCCCGCGACGTCGATCTCGACGCAGATCGAGACGACGAGCGGGATCAGGTGCTCGCGCCCGCCCGCGCCTTCGACGGCGAGAACGGGAGCCGCGCCGTAGTGGTGGACTGCGGCGACCGTGCCCAGCTCGCGGCCTTCGACCGTCTCCACGCGGCAGCCCTCGAGCTGCCAGTCAAAGAACTCGCCCTCTTCCAGCTCGACCGCCTCCGACTCCGGCACGGTCAGCTCGTAGCCGACCAGCTCCCGCGCGTCTTCCGGCGTGTCGTAACCCTCGAACTTGAAGATCACCCGACCGCCGTGCAGCCAGCTCTCTTCGACGGCGAGGACTTTCCGCGCGCCCGCGGGCGTGACGGCGATCAACTCTTCGAGCCCCTCGAAGCGCTCGGGGAAGTCCGTCAGGAGCGCCGCCGCGACCTCGCCGCGGATGCCGCGCGTCTTAACCACGCGCGCCACGGCGACCAGCTCTTCGTCCGCGCCGCCGCTCATTCCACGATCTCGATGACGTAGCGTCGACCGCGCTTGAGGCTCGCGGCGTAGAGCAGCGAGCGCAGCGCCTTGATGGTCTTGCCCTGCCGGCCGATGACCTTGCCCACGTCGCCCTCGCCGACGCGCACCTCGATGATCGTCGCGCGCTCGCCCTCGATCTCGCGCACGTCGACCGCGTCGGCGTCCGCGACGAGCCCTTTGACGATCATCTCGACTGCTTCCCTCATAATAGTCTCGAGTCTGAAGTCTTGAGTCTTGAGTCGAAGGCGGGTCTTCTGCTTTCCGACTCCGGACTCATGACTTCGGACTCCCGACTTTTACGCCGCGGCTTCGCTCGCCGTCTCAGCCGCGCCCTGCGCCTTCGCCTGGCTCTTGATGAGCCGGTCGACGGTGGCTGACGGCTGCGCGCCGCGCGCGATCCAGTAGCGGACGCGGTCGAGGTTCAGCTTGACCTCCGCGGGGTTGCGCGTCGGATCGTAAGTGCCCACGTTCTCGAGGCACGCGCCGTCGCGCTTCGACCGCTGCTCTTTGACGATCACGCGGTACGACGGTCTCTTCTTCGCGCCCATGCGCATCAGTCTGATTGCTAACAAGGTTCAATCCTCCGACTTTGTCAGTTGTCCTTTGTCCGTCGTCAGTTGCTCAATCCGCTTTCAACGAGCCTGCCTCTGCGGGAGGGACGACGGACGACTGACCACTGACAACGGACGGTTTTACCGTCTCTTCTTGTGTCTCGGTTTCTTGCGAAACTTCTTGCGCGCGGCAGTGCCGCCCGCGCCCGCGGTGAGCGCGGATTGCTCGACGCCGCCGCCGCCGTTGCCGCCGCCCATCATGCCGCCCATGTCGGGCATCCCCATCATGCCGGCCATCTTGCGAGCCATGCGGCCCTTGATCCCTCCGCCGCCACCGCCCCCGCCGAACAGACCGGAGTTCGACATCTGACGCATCATCTGCCGCATCTCCGTGTACTGCTTGATAAGCTGGTTGACCTCCGCCACGGTCGTCCCCGACCCCATGGCGACGCGGCGTCTCCGGCTCGCGTTGAGCAGGCGGTGATCCGAGCGCTCCTTGCGCGTCATCGAGTCGATGATCGCCTCGGTGCGCTTGAGCTCCGCCTCCATCTGCGCCGACTGCTCCTCGTCGAGGTTCGGCATCCCGATCCCGCCGAGCAACTGATCGGGCAGCAGCTTCATGATCTTCGAGAACGAGCCGAGCTTTTTGACCTGCCGGAGCTGCGAGCGGAAGTCGTCGAGCGTGAACTCGTTCTTCTGAAGTTTTTTAAGCTGCTCTTCGGCTTCCGACTGATCGACCTTCGACTGCACCTCCTCGATCAGGGACAAAACGTCGCCCATGCCGAGGATGCGCTGCGCGATGCGGTCGGGGTAGAAGGGCTCCAGCGCGTCGTACTTCTCGCCGACGCCGACGAATTTTACGGGCTGCCCCGTCACCTGTTTGATCGAGAGCGCCGCGCCGCCCCTCGCGTCGCCGTCCATCTTCGTCAGGACGACGCCCGTGATGCCGATTCTTCGGTGAAACTCCTCGCCCGATCGGACCGCGTCCTGCCCCGTCATCGCGTCCGCGACGAACAGAATCTCGACGGGTCGCGTGTCGGCTTTGATCCTGACGAGCTCTTCCATCAACTCGTCGTCGACGTGGAGCCGTCCGGCCGTGTCGATGAGGAGCGTGTCGAACCCGAGCTGCTGCGCGTGCCTGTAAGCCTCGCGCGCGAGCTCGACGGGGTCGTTCGATTCGGGCTTCTCGAAGATCTGCTGCCCCGTCGCCTTCGCGATGACTTTAAGTTGCTCGCGCGCGGCGGGGCGGTTCACGTCCGTCGAGACCAGAAGGGGTTTGCGCTCCTGATTCTTCGAGAGCCAGAGCGCGATCTTGCCCGTCGAGGTCGTCTTGCCTGAGCCTTGCAGGCCGACGATCATCACGACGTTCGGCACCGTCTTCGTGAAGACGAGGCGCGACGACTGACCGCCGAGGAGCTCGACCAGCTCGTCGAAGACGATCTTGACGACCTGCTCCGAGGGCTTCAGCTCCTGCCAGACCTGCTGCCCTTCGGCTTTCGCCTTAACCGCCGCGATGAAGTCCTTGGCGACCTTGTAGTTCACGTCCGCTTCGAGGAGCGCCATGCGGATTTCGCGCAGCGCCGCGTCGACGTGCTCGGGCGTGAGCACACCTTCGCCGCGCAGGTTCTTCAGGGCGCGCTTCAGCTTGTCGGACAGTGACTCGAACATGGCTTTACAGTGACAAAATCGGGCGTGAGCCGAAACCCAGATGATAAAGGCGCGGGTTGAGAGAGTCAAGGAACGCCCCGGCGGCGAGCCGCGCCGGTTTTGCCTCGCGGGCTAAAACCTCCGCGGAAATTCATCCCCGATAACCTTTTCGGGCTCGGTTGCGTTTATAATCCCGACGCGCCGATCCTGCTGCTCGCAGCAATCATCTGAAGCGTCTTTGTTCACACGGGGTCGCGCCGTCGTCCGCCCTCGCCCGAGTCTCCCCGCTATCGTTAAATTTCAGGGGGTGGGTCTGCCCGCCCGACAATGTCCGTCCCCGTTGAAGTAAGGAGATCGATATGAGAAGCCTGTTCGTCAAGACTGCGCTGTGCGCGTCGGTCGTCGTCTCTTGTTGCAGTGCCGCGGCGGCGCAGGCGGGTGAGTGGAGCCAGTGGCGGGGTCCGAACCGCGACGGCGTCTCGAAGGAGACGGGGCTCCTGAAGCAGTGGGCGGCGGAGGGTCCGCCGCTCGTGTGGAAGGCGCAGGGCGCGGGCGCGGGCTACTCGTCGCTCGCCGTCACGAATGGTCGCATCTACACGATGGGCTTGCGCGGGGATCGCGAGTACGTCATCGCCTTTGACGCCGCGCCGGGCAAAGAGGTGTGGGCGACGCCGCACGGCACGGCCTACCGCGACAGCCGCGGCGACGGCCCGCGCGGCACGCCGACCGTCGACGGCGACCGCCTCTACGCGCTCGGCGGCAGCGGCGATCTCTCCGCGCTCGAAGCGAAGACGGGCAAGGTCGTGTGGACGATGAACGTGCTGAAGAAGTTCGGCGGCGAGAACATCGGGGGCTACTCTTCAGCCATCACGGTCGAGGTCGGCGGGAAGCAGCAAGTCGTCTTCTTCACCTCGCGCCGCGCCATCGGTTTAGGCCTCAGCGACGGGAAACTTCTGTGGGAGTACGACCGCCCGTCGAACCGCACCGCCAACGTCGCGACGCCCGTCGCGCGCGGCAACCGCGTCTTCATCTCCTCGGACTACGGGACGGGCGCGGGGCTCGTCGAGATCAAGGCGGACGCGCGTGGCGCGACCGTCGCGCAGGAGATCTATTTCACGAAGGAGATGCGCAACCACCACAGCAGCTCGATCCTCGTCGGCGATCACCTCTACGGCTTTTCGAGCGGCATCCTCACGGCGATGCGCTTCGACACGGGCGAGGTCGCGTGGAGGGATCGCAGCGTCGGCAAGGGCTCGCTCGTCTACGCCGACGGGATGCTCTACGCCTTC
This sequence comes from Acidobacteriota bacterium, assembly GCA_020200235.1. Lineage (GTDB taxonomy): Bacteria > Acidobacteriota > Blastocatellia > Pyrinomonadales > Pyrinomonadaceae > JAIVGV01. The sequence continues at coordinate 19,586 of JAIVJC010000063.1, forward strand.
AGCGAGAACGGCGTGGTCGGTCTCGTCGAGGCGACGCCCGCGGGCTACAGCGAAAAGGGGCGCTTCCGCATCCAGCAGGGGTCGCTCCCGACGTGGACGCACCCGGTCATCGCGGGCGGGCGGCTCTACCTGCGCGATCAGGACATGATCTACGCTTACGACGTGAGGCAGAAGAAGTAAGTTCAAGCCGCGGCGCGACTCACGGGGCGGGTTCTTTGACGAGTCTGTCGATCATCTCCCCGACGCGCTTCAGCTCCGGCGGGCTGCCGCCGACGCTGATGAGTCGCACCGCGCCGCGGCGGTCGATGAGGACGGAGGTCGGGAAGATCGAGACGCCGTAAGCGGGGACGTTGTCCGACGCGCCCTCGGCGACCGCGAAGCCGTAGGGCAGCCGCTGCTCGCGTTTGAATTTTCTGAGGAACGCGAGCTTGTTCGCCGATCCTTCGCCGCCGCCGTTCGTCGTCTGCAAGTCCGTCACGCCGATGATGACGAGCCCCGCGTCCTTGTACTTCTCGTGCCAGCCCGACATGACGGGGAACGCGGCGACGCACCACCCGCACCAGTCGTACCAGAAGTCCACCAGCACGACCCGCCCGCGCAACTCCGACAACTTCACCGGCTGCTGCTCGATCCACTCCGCGACCTTCAGCTCCGGCGGCGACGCCGCCACCGCGCCGCCGCGCGCCGCCGCGTCGACCGCGCGGTCGATCTCGCCAGACTTGTCCGCGTACCTGCGGCGGATCAACTCGTGAAGGTTCGCAGACGGCAGCGCGAGCGCAATCGAGTACAACTCGACGACGGTCGCGCGCGCTTCCGCCGCGCGACCGGCGGAGGCTTGCGCCGAGGCGAGCGCGTCGCCCGCTTTGAAGATGAGGGTGTCGAGGTGCGCCCCCTCCGGCAGGTCGTCGGGTTTCAGCGACTTCGCCGCGGCGAACGCCCCCGCCGCGCGCTCGGCGGCGCGCGCGTACTGCTTCGCCTTCAAATACGCCGCGCTGAACTCGAGCTCGATCTGGTAGACCTTGAAAGGCGTCTTCGGCTCGGCGGCGAGGAAGTCGGCGCGCGCGCGCTCAGCCTCCTCGAAGAGTCCGCGCTGCGCGGCGTTGACGGCGACGAGCGTGCGCGCCAGTTGCGCGTTCGCGCCGTCGCGCGGTGCGTCTTTGTCCGCGATGAAGCGGCGCAGCGCGTCGAGCGCGTCGTCGCGCCGATCGGCGAAGTTATAGAGCAGACCGAGGTAGTAGAGATCGTCCGGGGCGCGGCTCGTGCGCGCGGCGAGCTGCGCGGCGCTGCGCGCGGCGAGTTCCCGCTGCTCGCGCGCGATCCGCTCGCCCGTCTCGCGGTCGATCCTCTTGCCCTGCGCGCGCAGCTCCTCGCGTCTGCGCTGCGGGTACTGTTCGACCGCCTTGAACAATTCAGATGCGGACTGTGTCGATTGACGCGCCGAAGTGGTCGCGGGCGCGACCGCCATTGATAGCGACAATGCGAGCGCGCAACGGATTAACTTCCGCATCGGAATCCCCCGAGCAGTTCTCGGCCACGACAGCCGCGAACGGATCAACTTACTCATGCTTTAGAAAGAGGCTCGACGTTCGGCTCCGCGCGGCGCAGGCGCAGGACGGCGACTTCGGGTCGCGCGCCGATGCGCACGGGCAGCCCGATGACGCCCGTGCCGCGCGTGACGTAGAGCTGCTTGCCGTCGCGCACGAAGCGACCGCGCAGGTACTTGAAGTCCTCGCCCATCAGCGCGGCGGGCGAGCCGACGACGGGGAGGCGCACCTGCCCGCCGTGCGTGTGCCCGCTCAGGATCAGCGAGACGCCCTCGGTCTGCGGCACGTCCAGCACGCGCGGCTGGTGCGAGAGCAGCAGCGAGGGGCGCCTGCGGTCGACGCCCTTGAACGCCTGCTCCCAGTCGGTCTGGTTCCAAGACCAGTCGTCGATGCCGACGAGCTGGAGCTCTTCCGCGCCGCGCCGCAGACGCGTGTTCACGTTCGTCATCACATTGACGCCGCGCCGCTCCAGCTCGCGCCGCGTCATCAACCCGTTCGTGTTGTGATCGTGGTTGCCGAGCACAGCCCACACGCCCGCGGGCGCTTTGAGTCTGCTCAACTCCTCGGCGCACGGCTCGATGTATTTGCGCTCGTTCGTCGTGTAGTCGCCCGTCAGGACGACCGCGTCGGCGTTCGCCGACTGCGTCAGCGCGACCGCGCGCCGCACCTCTTCAATCGAGACGAGCGGGCTGTGATGCACGTCCGACAACTGCGCGACGCGGAAGCCGTCGAACGCGGCGGGGAGGTTGGGTATGAACACTTCCGTCTCCGTCAGCTCGTAGTCGAACGGGTACGCGACGCCCACGCCCACCCCCGCGCCGACGACCGTCGCCGCCGCCAACCCCTTCAAGAACCGCCGCCGCGTGAGATCGAAATCAGGCATCGCGCCGCCGATTGTAGCACCCCGGCACGCGGAAGTCTGACGGGCGCGGCGGCGCGCCCACTCCCTTAACCGACGCGCGAATCCCTCACGCGGCATCTGCGACCGCGTGCGAAGAGATGACCGAATCCCTTTGCTTCACGTCATGAGCCCTGCTTGACAATCGACGTTGGCGGGCTAGAATATCGTTTCGCCTGAAGGGCTGTAGTCTCGCGCGGAGATGTGGCCGAGTGGCTGAAGGCGGCGGTTTGCTAAACCGTTATAGGTCAAAAGCCTATCGCAGGTTCGAATCCTGTCATCTCCGCCAGTTATCATGCGCCGGCCAGACCGGGAGGGTTACTTGGATTGCAACGGTTCAAGTAACCTTATTTTATTTGGCGCGCCGCCGTCTCCAAGAACACGCGACACACCCGCGCGCACCGGCGAGCCGAGCGGTCAGATCGAAGACATGAAAAGGAGTAAGAGAAAGTGATGAGTGATGAGTGATGAGTGATGAGTAAAAGGCGGAAGTCTTATCTCATCACTCATCACTCATCACTCATCACCCCGTCACCATGTCCGTCCGCGTCCGCTTCGCACCATCACCGACCGGCTACCTGCACATCGGCGCGGCGCGCTCCGCGCTGTTCAACTGGCTCTACGCGCGCAAGACGGGCGGCACGTTCCTGCTGCGCATCGAGGACACGGACGTGCAGCGCTCGACCGACGAATCGACGCGCTCGATCCTGGAAGGGCTCGCGTGGCTCGGCCTGGACTACGACGAGGAACTGGTCTTCCAGTCAGCCAACGCCGACAAGCACCGCGCGGCGGCGCTCTCGTTGGTCGAAGCGGGCAGGGCTTATCGAGACTTCACGCCGAAGGAGGAGCGCTCCGACAAGAACGTCAAGCAGGAGATCGCTGCGAGAGCGCGCCTCGCCTCGAATGAGGGCACGGATCACCGCGCCAACCCGTTCCGCGATCTGCCGCCCGAAGAGTCGAACCGGCGCGCCGAGGCGGGCGAGCCGTTCGCGGTGCGTCTGAAGATCGCGCGCGAGGGTCGTTCGCGCTTCGAGGACGCGGTGTACGGTCTGCAGGAGCGCGACTACTCCGAGATCGAAGACCTCGTGCTGCTGCGCTCGGACTCTCACCCGCTCTACAACCTCTCGGTCGTGTGCGACGACATCGAGATGCGCGTCACCGACGTGATACGCGGCCAGGATCACCTGACGAACACGCACAAGCAGATACTCATCTACGAGGCTCTCACTGCTTCAGTCCCGCGCTTCGCGCACCTGCCTCTGATACTCGCGCCGAACAAGGCGAAGCTCTCGAAGCGCAAGCACGGCGAGGTCGTCTCGCTCACGACTTACAGAGATCGCGGCTTCATCCCCGCCGCGTTTCGCAACTTCCTCGCCCTCCTCGGCTGGTCTTCGGAAGGCGAGGGGCAGGAGATCATGTCGCTCGCGGAGCTGACGGAGAGGTTCACGCTCGAAGGCGTCCACCGCTCGCCCGCCGTCTTCAACTTCTCCGACGCAGACCCGCGGCAGTGGACGGATCAGAAGGCGCTCTGGATGAACGCCGAGTACATCCGCACGCTCCCGCTCGCAGAGCTTTTGCCGATGGTGCGCGCCGAGTTCGAATCAGCTGGGCTGTGGCGCGACGAGTACGAAACAGTGCGGGGCGAGTGGTTCGCGAAGACCGTCGATCTGATCCGCGAGCGCTTCTACACGCTCAAAGATTTTTCCGGGCAGGGTCGCGCCTACTTCTCGGACGACTTCGAGTTCGACTCGGGGGCGGACGCGAAGAATTTGAAGAAGGAGCCGCGGTTGAAGGAACTGCTGCCCGCGCTCGGCGACCGGCTCGAAAAGTTGGAGACGTTCGACGCCCCGTCGGTCGAGGCGGAGCTGCGCGCCTTCTCCGAGGAGGCGGGCGTCAAGGCGGGCTTGCTCATCAACGCCTCGCGCACGGCGCTGACGGGTCAGGCCGTCGGACCCTCCATGTTCGAGGTCTTCGAGGCGGTGGGGCAAACTCGCTCCGCGCGCCGGTTGCGCGACGCCGCGAGCCGCGTCTAAAATTTTCATCGGCGCTTGCTCGCGTCGCGTCCGCGCACGATTCATCCGTTGTGAGGTGGCACCAGTGAGTAAAAAGATTTTAGCCGCGATCACGTTGGCGTTGGCGCTTGCCGCGACCGCCGACGCGCAGAACACGAACAGCCCGACGACTCAGAACACGAACGCCGCCGCGCCGCGTCGCCCGATCCCGCGCGCGACCCCGCGCACGCGACCGACGCCGAGTGCGACGCCCGCGGCCGCCGCACAGGAGCAGACGCCCGCCGCCGCCGCGGAAGAGTCCGCGTCGCAGACGCGCTCGCGCCGCACGGGTGCTGCGACCGCGCCGGGCGCGGCAGCCGTGCGGGCCGTCTTCGACACGCTGATCAAGAACATCGAGCGCTCGGACGTGGACGCCGTGATGTCGCTCTACTGGAACTCGCCGCAGCTCACCGTCCTCAACAACAACGGCACGGTGACGCGCGGCTGGGAGCAGGTGCGCTCGAACCGCGCCAGCTCGTACCCCGAGGCGAAGAACGTCCGTGTCGAGACGCGCGACGTGAAAGTCCAGATGCTCGGCTCGGCGGGCGCGGTCGTCACGTGCCTGTGGCGCCAGTCGCAGGAGGCGCGCGGCGTGGCGGAATCGTCATCCGGTCGCCTGACGGTCGTCCTCCGCCTCATCAACAACGGCTGGAAGATCGTCCACACGCACAGCTCGCCCGAAAAGCCCGACCCTTCGCTCCTGGCGAGACGACTGGCGCCGAGATTTTTTCTCTGACGAAAGGTGAAGACTTATGAGCTGGATGGATCAGATAGGCAGTCTCCTGCAACAGTATTCGGGCGCGGGCGTGCAAGCCGCGCCGGATCAGGCGGAGGATCATTTCGACCGGTTCGCGCAAGCCGCGCCGAACTCGGCGGTGGCGGACGGGCTCGCCGCGGCGTTCCGCTCGAACGACACGCCGCCTTTCCCGCAGATGATCTCGCAGCTCTTCGGTCAGTCGAGCGGCTACCAGCGAGCCGGGCTCCTCGGTACGCTCATCAGCGCGGCGGGACCGACCATCGTCTCGCAGATACTCTCGCGCCACGGCGCGTCGGGCCTCGCCGGTCTGCTCGGCGGCGGGCAGGACGTGTCGCCCGAAGTGGCGCAGCAGGTGCCGCCCGAAGCCGTGCAGGAGATCGCGGAGGCGGCTGAGCAGAAAGACCCTTCGGTCGTCGACATGGCGAGCAACTTCTACGCGCAGCACCCGCAGCTCGTCAAAACGCTCGGCGCGGCGGCGCTCACCATCGCGCTCGCCAAGATCGCCTCCGCACAGCAGGGTCGCTGACGAGTCGGAACCGTCTGCGATAGCGGGCGCGTCTCTGTCGTATCAATACCCGCCCGCTACCGCAGGCGGTTCCGACAAAAGCGGGAGAGCCCGCGCGAGAGTTGAATCTCGCGCGGGCTCTTCTGTCATCAACTGCGTCGCGCGTGCTGATATCGTCAACCGCCCTTGACGAACTTCAGCGCGACGCCGTTCATGCAGTAGCGCAAGCCGGTCGGGCGGGGTCCGTCGTCGAAGACGTGACCGAGGTGCGCGTCGCAGCGCGCGCACAAAACTTCCGTCCGGCTCATGCCGAGAGCGTTGTCCGCGTGCTCGCTGACGTTCCGCTTCGAGATGGGCGCGAAGAAGCTGGGCCAGCCCGTGTGCGAATCGAACTTCGCCGCCGAGCTGAAGAGCGGCAACCCGCAACCGACACACTGGAAGACGCCTCGTCCGTGCTCCTCGTTGAGCGGGCTCGAATACGGCGCTTCCGTCCCGCCTTGCCGCGTCACGCGGTACTGCTCAGGCGTCAGCAGACGCTTCCACTCCTCGTCCGACCTGGTGATCTTCGTCAACGGCGCACCCTTCCCCTTCCGACCCCTCTGGTCGTTCGACGCTAACGCGAAAGCCGCCTCCGGCACGAGCGCGGCGGCCCCCAGCGCGGCGGCGGATTGCAGGAAAAACCGTCTGTTCATTTTACGACTCCCGATGCTTTCGATGTCTCGCCGTAAATACGTATCTTTAGATGCTTCGGATTGCAAATGCCGCCCCGAAGAGGCGTGAAGAAATTTTGCGCTCCGGCGAGGCTCGCGCGGATCATCTCGCCGCGACGGCGTGCGCGCCCCCCGCCCGCGTCTATTTGAACGGTCAGCATGACCACGCGCGGTCAGGCGGAACCGGCGCGTTCGTCTCTTCCCTTCCAGACTTTCCACTTCCAGGAGACTTTCACCCTCCGGCACGCGCGGCACGAAGTTTGTTTAACTGTTGTCGCCGACCTTCGCCCGTTTCTTCCAGGCGGACTACAGCGGTTCCGAACTTAATCAGCCATCAGTTTGTAAGGAGTACGCTATTTAATGCGCCGAACTTCCCCACTGGCTCTCTTGCTCGCCTGCGCGCTCCTCGCGCCCCTCGCGGGGGCGCTGGCTCCCCCGGCGCGCGGGAAAGGACGCAAAACTTCGCACCCGAACTTTAAGATGACGGAGGCGCTGCGCGCGCGCGCGCGCGCGCATTCCGAAGGCGACGCGCGCGCGCGCGTCATCGTCAGCATGCCCGAGGGCGCGACCGCAGATCAGGCGCGCGCCGCGTTGCACGGCGCGGGCGCGAGCGTCCGCGCTCAGTTGGACGCGCTCGGGGTTCTGGTCGCGGACGTGCCCGTCGCGCGGCTCGAAGCGCTGGCGGCGCGCGGCGAGGTCTCGTGGCTCTCCGAGGACGCGGAGGTTCGCACGCTCGCGACCGACAACGCGAGCCACGTCGAAGTGACGACGGGCGCGAGTCAGGTCTTGCCCGCGGGCAACACGGCGCAGGCGAACGGCGGCGCGGGCAACGGCGTCGGCATCGCCGTCTTGGACAGCGGCATCAGCCCGATGGACGGCGCGGAGTTCGCCGGCTACCAGTGGAAGAGCGGCTTGCTCGGTCTCACACAGACTCTGGAACCTTACGACCGCATCAAGAAGGCTATCGACTTCACGGGCGAGGGCAGCACCGTCGACATGTACGGTCACGGCACGCACACGGCGGGGATCGCCGCGGGCACGGGTCAGTCGAGCGAGGACTACGCGGCGCAGCACGCGGGCGCGCCGACTTACGGCGGCGTCGCGACGGGCGCGAACCTGATCAGCGTGCGCGTCCTGAACGATCAGGGCGTCGGCACGGTCTCGAACGTCATCGCCGGGATCGACTGGGTCATCCAGAACAAGGGCGCTTACAACATCCGCGTCATGAACCTCTCGCTCGGAACGCCCATCAGCCAGAGCTACAAGACCGATCCGCTCTGCCAGGCTGTCGGGCGCGCGGTGGACGCGGGCATCGTCGTCGTCGCCGCGGCGGGCAACTGGGGCAAGGACTCGAACGGCTCGACGATCTACGGCGGCATCCTCTCGCCCGCCAACTCGCCGAGGGTGATCACGGTCGGCGCGACCAACACGCAGCAGACCGACAACCGCTCGGACGACGTGGTGGCGACCTACTCGTCGCGCGGTCCGACAC